>NZ_JBKIWQ010000007.1:0-182238 GCF_046599555.1 Trueperella sp. LYQ141
CACCAACAAGCCAACACCACCATACCCACCTGGGGCGACGCAATCTGCTGGAACGAACTCCACCACACCACCCCATACCACAACACCTGGGACTAACCCACAAGCAACACATTTTGTCCTATAACCCTCCGGTTAAGCCGTTCGCCCGCTTGCTGGCAGAAAAAGCAGACGCCCCAACGGGCAAGGAACGTGCTACACCAGCAACCACAACGGTGCAGCTAATCCACTATGCAGCCAAACAGATCTACGACGTAGCCGAACGCTCCATCACCCGACAACTAGGGTATATAAGAGGATTAGAGCCAAAGCCACAACTGAAGCTGGAGCATGGCACGACAGAGACAAAATACGCTTTGCCCGAGAAAACAACTTCACCACACCAGCCCCTACCAAACCGCTGGGACTAACCCCCACTTACACAATCTGCTCTATAACCCGAGCCTGCCCTGGCATACACTCGACTATCGCACTCCGTCACTGAAGCCGTGAACAACCTTGTCAAATAGCGAAGGCTTCGAATAGAATCCTCGATTCCACAACTACCAAGGGTGATGTCTGCTCTACGCAGGCACATCCAAGTGCTAATTCATGGGCAGCACCATCTATCCCTAAACTCACTGAAAATCGAAGCTGCTTTTATTGGACGTGAAGGCGTGTATGCGGAGTGGTATTTATCGGTGCGTAAACGTAAGTAGTGGTTAATGATAGTAGGCCCACACCGAATGGTGTGGGCCTAGCAGCGACTATCGGACGAGTTACTTCTTCTCGTCAGTTGTTAAACCGGCCGCTTCAGCAGCTTCCTTCTCTTTCGAGACGGCTTCATTGGCAAGGTCTTTGGCCTTATCGGCGGCGTCGCCAGCCTTATCTTTAGCTTTATCGGCAAGATCTTCTGCTCCATCCTTGACGTCTTTAACGGCGTCCTTCGCGGTATCCTTGACGTCCTTAGCGAGATCCTGTGCCTTTGCCTTTAGCTCGTTCAAACGGGCTTCTCCAGCGTCAGTAGCCTCATCCGCCGCTTCCTTGACGGCCTCAACAGGGGATTCCTCGCCCTGTTCATCGGCGGTGGCGACATCTTCCCAGTAGGACTCCGCCCACGGGTCCTGCACCGGCTTAGAACGCGACCAGGCGGCGTAGGCAATAGCGGCACCGGCACCGGCAACAAGAACGAAGCCAAGGAGCTTGCGACCGCGCTTCTTCGTCGGTTTCTCAAATTCTTTTCGAGATGCTTCGACAATGCTGCGCGTGCGGCTCGATAGATCACCAGAGCTATTGCGGGCTTCTTCGATAGCAGCATGGAATGCTCGCTTGGCCCGTGGATAGTAATCTTCCCGAATACGACCAACGGTATCTTCCGCGCGTGCGGCTGCATCCTTGACGTAGGGGCGGGCCCGATCGGCTGCGTCCTTCAGGTATGGACGGGCACGATCGTAGGCTTCATGAGCAGCATTATTTGCCTTGCCGTAGGCGTCCTGCGCGAGCGGGACGATACGTTCGGCCGCCATTTCAGCGTGTGGAGCTGCCCATGTGCGAGCTGCTTTACCAGCTTGTAGCGCCCGATCTGAAACCTTTAGACCAGCATTGCGTGCCTGATCGGCAAAAGACGAAGCCTCTTGCATGAGCTTGTCTTTCTTGCTCTTCCTCTTACAGCACAGAAACGACATTGACATACCTCCAAAACTCACGGATGGTTCCATCCGTCTCAACACCCATTTTTCCACGTGTGGAACAATATTGCAGAGCCTTGCCACGTATTATCTAATAAATTTCGCCGTTAGCACGTATGACGCTGTGGAAAGTCTCAATATTTTCTCAGTATGTGCGAAGATAGGGCCATGAAAGCAACATTGCACACCACCTATGGTGATATCACAGTTGATTTGTATTCCGACGAGGCACCGGAAACGGTAGCCAACTTTACTGAGCTGGCAACCGGAAAACGGGAGTGGCTTGATCCTAAGACGAATGAACGGACGTCGCGGCCTCTGTATGACGGTGTCATCTTCCATCGCGTTATCGCTGGATTCATGATCCAGGGTGGCGATCCTTTGGGTACGGGTACGGGCGGTCCGGGATACGTCTTTGATGATGAGATTGCTCCGGAATTGAACTTCACCGAGCCGTATATGCTCGCTATGGCTAATGCAGGTAAGCGTGGTGGCCGAGGAACGAACGGATCGCAGTTCTTCATTACGGTAGCCCCTACCACCTGGTTGCAGGGTAAGCATACGATTTTTGGTCGCGTTACCGATGTGGATTCTCAGGCTGTTGTGGATAAGATCGCTACGGCAGAGACTGGCCCGATGGATCGTCCTGTTGAGCCGATCGTCATCAATTCTGTTACTGTTACCGACTAAACATTGGGGCTATTGCGGCTATATGAGCCATTCTATTCCCAATATGATGCTATATGTCTGATATAGATTCACCGGCGGGAGGGTCATCCTCCCGCCGACTGTTTACCGATTATCCACCAGTTACCATCGCACTGATTGTGGCGTGCGTATGCGTCATGATTGCGCAGTATTTCTGGCCACAGGTGTATATTGATTTGGCGTATCACCCGTATATAGCTCACTACGAGCCGTATCGCTTTATTAGTTCAGCGTTTCTCCACAGTGGATTTTGGCATCTCGTGATTAACATGCTGTCCTTGTGGATTATTGGGCGGATTACCGAGCCGATGTTCGGAGCGGGACGTTTCCTGACGATATATTTCCTCAGTGCAATTGCGGGAAACGTCGTGGCGACATTTATCGGTTACCTGATGAATCAGGAGTACGTGATTGTTGGCGCATCTGGTGCGATCTTTGGTTTATTTGGTGCGTTAATCGTCGTTGCTCAAGCTGGGCATGTGCCCATGAAAAGCTTTTATATTGTTCTCGCGATCAATATTGCATTCAGCTTGTTATGGCCGCAGGTATCGTGGCAGTCCCATCTTGGCGGTTTGATTACAGGTGCTCTCATTATTGAGTTGTGGTTTATGGTAGCGAAAGTCTGCCGTCGCTACGCAGGTATTGCGTCTGTGATGCGAAAGAATCCTCGCTATTTAGTTGCCGTTAATGTTCTGACGGCGTGTTTATTTATAGCGGCACTGCTGTATCCCATGTACATGTATTCAGACCGTATCTAGCTAGCCACAAACGTTTCTCTATCTCGTCGATTTCCACATCTTACGTTCTGTGCCAGGAAAGATATCTGGGGAAAAGATTATCGGGATGTGGAACGAACTGTGCGACGAGAACAATAGTTATTCACGTACTCATCCACTACTGTGGAAAATTACATGCATGTTATTCCACTGGTGTGGATATGCCTGGGGATAAATTACACGGATGTTATTTCCGCTGAGATGTGTTGTGATTTTGCGGATTCTTCTAGAAAAACATGTGCTAACAATGCAGTTCAGATAACAACGTGAAGCAGGAGATTGCCGCAGAACCGAATATGACGTTCCAGTACGTGCTAACAACGTTTGTCGTTACTAAGGCGATAAACGTCAGGCTTAATCTGCGGTAGTGGCCCGTTCCCCATTTCTGAGCCGAACTGGAAATCCCGCAGGTGCAGCAGGAGGTATAGGACGAAGCGTGTGAGTAGGTCTATTCCCGGGCGTCAAGAAATAACAAGAAATAAACAAGGAACAACAGCAGGAAATATCAAAAAAGAACGATAAGAACAGCAAACGGGTAGGAGCATGGATTGCCCTACCCGCCTTATACTGCGGAAATATGCTTCCTCTCGAGAAAGCTACTTCCATCCCATCGTCATCAAGAAACCGACAAGCATGAAACCAATACCGATAAAGAGATTGACATTGCCGTTCTCTAAGCCAGGAATGGGATAGCGTCCGGAACTAACGTAGGTAATGACGATGATAAGCAGACCAATCAGGGCCAAACCCACCATAACGGGAACCCACCAGCGTGGGGACGCCTTGGGGGCTTTCTGATCCTGACGCATCTGCGCCTGCTGGCGGGCAATACGCCGCTGCTCGACCTTCTTACGTTTCTTCGACTCGGGCATCTTTCATCCTTTACTGATAATGATGTCTTAAGCCTATACAACAGAAAGCCAAAACAGGAATTAGCTGCTGGCAGATTTTCCCACCAATTCCTGCAGGTGCGATAAGCTAACGCACGTATCGACTGCAAAGTCCCTCATGGAGAGGTGTCCACGCGGTTTTCGGTAAGATTTTATCGAGGCCATATTGGGCTATCCCTAAGCAAAGGATGAAGTATGACACATGCCGATTCGACCCTGTCAACCCGTCATGGCGACCGGCGAAAGCCATCCCTGTTTATCAATATCATTGGGATTATCGGCGAGTTGTGCATCACTATCGGTTTAGTACTGACGCTTTTTATCGTCTGGCAAGTGTGGTGGACAGATATTGAAGCGAATCGCGAACAACGCGCTGCAGTGGAAAAGATCCAAGAGCAATTCGGTCAAGTTGATACCACCAAGATTGCTCAGCCACAGCCAGGGCCACCACCAGACTGGACGAAACCTCTCGCTGAGGGGGAGACGATCGGAGTCATGCGTATTCCAGCTTTTGGTCTGACCTATGCCTACACGATTCAGCAAGGCACAGCCTTGGAAGAGATTTTGGATAAAGGCTCGTTCGGGCACTATGTAGAGACGGCACTGCCAGGCCAGATAGGTAATTTCTCCACGGCGGCGCACCGGCAAACCTACGGCGCTCCCATGTTGCACGTTGACCAATTAGAAGACGGCGATCCTATTGTGGTGGAGATTCCCGATGCGTATTTGGTTTATCGTGTCGTTGGGCACGAAATCGTAGCTCCCGATGCGACCTGGACTATCGCTCCAGATCCATTCCAAGCCCTAGCCGCCCAACAAAACGGGGGCTCAGCCCCAGGAGAACCGACGCGACGCCTACTGACTATTACCACGTGCCATCCGCCGTTTATTTCTAATGAACGCTGGATTGTTCATGCAGAATTCGAGTATTGGACGAAGCGAAGCGATGGTATCCCGCAGCCGCTGGCCGATCCGGCCGCATCTGGTTCCGGTGCCGCAGGGGTTTCGTCGCCCTCTTTCGATCAGCCAAGTTCTATGCCGGCGCTGGGCGAGAAATATTTTCTAACAGATCTTTTTGCTGATAGCTCCGCGACGAAGAAGGAGATGTAGATGTATGCAGCATTATGGCGGATTTTGCCGGGGCCGCGATGGCTCAAAGCAATTGAAGCACTTATTTTGATCCTCGCAGTGGTTTATGTGCTCTTCGAGTTTGTTTTTCCCTGGGTAATGGAAAACACGAAACTTGTTGACAATACGATTGGAAACTAGCAAAACACTAGTTATCACAGTTAACGTGTGCTGATAATCAATGTAGCGCTTTCTTGTGTATAGCGCCGAGAAGCAGGATGTATTATCGGCGCGGATAGACCGCAGGGATCACCTGGATTCGCGTTATCTCTCCCAGATAGCGAAGGAGAGTAACAAAAAATTCCTTGATTCCTGCGGTCTTTTCGCTTATGCAGGGCGGCATTGATTGTGACTGCCTTGGATGACGATGTGATACCCGTGGCAGGGCATCCAGTGAATACTCCTGTACCTTGCTTACCGCTACCCAGTCCTCAGCCCATCAGATCAATTCATTCACCGAGCAAACCCCTAGCTACAACCACGGCATTATGCGGGTTTGTAGCGTTATGGGTTCGCTCGTCAGCCGTTCTTGTTTTTATCTTTATCTTTATCAGTCGGCTTTGGACTCGGCGTTGTCGTCGAGGCATCTGTTGGCGGCTGTGTCGGAGCTTTGGCAACAACGAGATCAACGCGCTGATCATAGGGAACTTTTCCGGGACCAGGAGTCATTTCTAAGACGACACCAGGGGCATAATCCGAGGTTTCCCGTTCGGTAATCGAAATCGTTGGAATATGTAGCTCATCGCGCAACACAGCTTCGGCGTCCTTTACGGCAAAGCCACGCAGATCCACCAACATGATTTCACCAGAAGCAACTACCAGATTTACCGTCGATCCCTTACTTACTTCAATACCTGCACGCGGATCTGTTGAGGTGACAGTGTCTTTTGCCTTTCCGGGAATATCTTGCGTATCCACACGCCCGACTTTCAACCCAGCGTCTTCTAGAGCTTTCTTCGCTTGATCTTGGTTGTAGTTGCCGTTGGAGACGTCGGGAACTTTTACTTTTCCTACACCCGAAGAGAAATGGACGATGACGGTGCTTCCAGCGTTAACCGTGGAGCCGATCTGCGGGTTTGACGAGACGAAAATGCCGACGGGAATGGTGTCATGCTCGACAGGATCGCCAATATCGAGAGATAGTCCCGCTTTTTCCAGCGTCTGCCGGACTTGCGTCTGATCCATGTTTTGCATATCCGGCACGGTAATTTGCGTCGCCGTTGGCTCTGACTTTGGAGGCTCGTGGTGAGTAGAAACGTAGGCATAGATGATTCCTATCGTGGCCAACACGAAGAACAATATGCCCAAGAAGATGTACATGCCATTTCGGCGCGGCTCTTCTTTACTTTCCGTTTTTACCGACGCGGGCGCGGGTGCGGGCTGCGCGAGGGCAGGGGAAGCCGGAGGAACAGCAGTTGCCGTCACGGATGTTGCCGGAATAGCGGGGGTGACGTGAGTTGGACCGGAAATAACCTGCGTTTGCCACGACCCTACCGCCGGCGCAGAGACGCTTTCACCACGGTAAGCAGCAAGAAGCTCAGCTCGCATATCTCCCGCGCTTTGGTAGCGATCCTCGCGGCGTTTTGCCAGAGATTTCATCACTACGCGGGCAATATCCTCAGGAATATCGGGCGCGATATTGGCGGGTGGAACCGGAGTTTGGGAGACGTGCTGATACGCCACTGCCACAGCGGAATCTCCACGGAATGGCGGCTGCCCGGTTAGTAGTTCGTAGAGCAGGCATCCGGTGGAATACAAATCTGAGCGCGCATCTACCACTTCACCGCGGGCTTGTTCGGGTGAAAGATACTGAGCAGTACCGACGACGGAGTTCGTCTGCGTCATGGTGGCGGCTGAGTCGGCGATAGCTCGGGCAATCCCGAAATCCATCACTTTGACCTTGCCATCCGGGGTCAACATGATGTTGCCAGGTTTTATATCTCGGTGAACGATCCCCTCGCGATGCGAGTATTCCAAAGCAGATAACACGCCGACGACGATCTGAACGGCTTCTCCGATTGGTAGTGCGTCCCCGTTTGATAGGAGCTGAGATACCGTCCGGCCCTTAACGTATTCCATGACGATATACGGCAACGATAGGGTGCGCCCAGAATCTGAGGTCATCGTTTCTTCGCCGGTATCATAGACCGCAACGATAGACGGGTGATTCAAAGCAGCAGCAGACTGCGCTTCCCGCCGGAAACGCGCAACAAACGTCGGGTCGCTTGCGTGATCCGTTCGCAATACCTTCACAGCCACTGTTCGCGATAGACGAGTATCGTATCCCAGATGGACTTGTGCCATACCGCCGCGACCGATGAGATCACCGACCTCGTAGCGATCTCCTAGGATGCGTGGTACTTCAGCCATGCCACTCTTCCTTCTCTTAGGATGCTGGGTGCATCGTTAAACATATTGCCGCAGTTCTGATGAAAAGCTCTAACTATTAACGTTACAATCCGGTTACAGTTTGCCGACGGGTTAAGATCCGCGGTGCCCTGGTGCGGATATGCGTGGGGATATGCCCTGATAGCACGGGCTAATTCGATGACACGTGCTGATCTGTGTGCGGGGTTTCCACTCATTGGCTCACCACCGCTTCAATAACCGCGCGAGCTACTGGGCCGGCCACCTCGCCACCATCGCCGCCATTTTCCACAAATGCGGCAACAGCCACGCGCGGGTGATCGGTGGCATCGAAGCCCGCGAACCAGGCGTGTGGTTCTACCTCGGGGGAAATCTCCGCTGTTCCCGTCTTACCGGCAACTTGAACATTTCCTAACGCAGCATGTGTTCCAGTACCACGGTTAACCACATCAATCATCATTGAGCGCATATCACTGGCCGTTTTTGCTGATATTGGACGGCTAAATTCATGTGGTTCAGTTTGGGATAACACGGCCAGATCGGCAGATAGGGTTTGATCGACGAGATAAGGGGTCATAAGTACCCCGTTATTTGCGATTGCTGCCGCAACCATTGCCATTTGCAGAGGCGAGACGCGCACATCTTGCTGCCCGAAAGAGGCCATCGCCAAGGCTGCTTCGGAGGAATTCTTGGGAAAGACCGCTCCTCGCGTTTCCAATGGAATCTCGAAATTGGTGTGGAATCCGTAGGCTTCTGCCATTTTCGTCATGGCATCTTGCCCGAGACGTTGCCCACCAATAGCAAATGCGGTATTGCAGGATTGTAAGAACGCCTGCCGTAGTGGAACTTTTCCGGAACCATCTCCGCAGGGGCGCTGCCCAGGATTGAAGATCTTGTGATCGGTTTGCGGAGGGGTGTAGGTCGTGGGGGCGTCGATCAAAGTATCGGCGGTAATCCCGGATTCCAACATTGCCGAAGCCGTGATGAGCTTAAACACTGAACCAGGGGCAAAGAGATCGCCACCGATAGCTCGATTTTCTAGCGGATGGGCGGGATCTGATTCGTAGCTATTCCAGCCTTGTTGTGCAGTGGCAACATCATGCGAGGCGATGATATTCGGATCAAAAGTGGGTTTGGAAACTAAAGCTAAAATTTTTCCGGTTTCTGGTTCAATAGCAACGACTGCACCTCGTTGGTTGCCGAGCGCATCCCAGGCAGCTTGTTGAGCTCGGGGATTAATTGTGAGAGAAACACCGCCGCCTTGTGGCTCTTTACCAGAGATCAGTTCGTTGAGGCGTTGGCCGAAAAGTTCGTCTGAGCTTCCGGATAGCACCCCGTTTTCAGCGCGTTCCATTCCGGTCATTGAGTTATACACGACGGAAAAATAGCCGGTAATGGGCGCATATAGCTCTCCGTGGGAGTAGGTGCGCTGGTAACGGTAAGGCGAATCAACGGCAGTGGAGCCGGTAATGGCTTCTCCGGCGACGATAATCGGACCGCGATCTATCCCGTACTGCTTGTAGAGAGTGCGAACGTTGCGCGCGTCAGCATTGAGCGAGTCTGCTCGGAAGAATTGGAGTGACGTCGCCGCCGCCATGAGGGTGAGAAACATGACGATGACGATGGCAGTGAGTTTACGTAAGGGGGGATTCATCGGGATACCACCACCGTTGGTTGCCGGTCTGCTTCTTCGGGTGAGGGAGCTGTGGCAGGATCGGTCAGGGTGAGATCACCTGAGTCGCCACTTGATACCGGCGGAGCTGTAGGAGTGTACGGACGGCGGGCCGCGTCAGACATACGCAAGAGTAATCCCACGATAATCCAGTTGGTCAGCAAGGCAGATCCCCCTAAAGCCAGGAACGGCATTGCTAAACCAGTTAATGGAATAACGCCGGTTACTCCGCCAACAACGACGAAGCATTGCACAGCGATGACGAAGCCCAATCCAGAAGCAAGAAGTTTTCCAAAACCATCACGCAGATCGATGGCAACCTTAAAGGCGCGCGAGACGAAGAGTAAGAAGATTGCCAAAATGGCGAGCAGGCCAATCAGTCCGATTTCTTCCCCGAAAGAGGCGATGATGAAATCAGAGTTCGCAGCGAAAGAGTTTGTGGGATAGCCTTGCCCAAAACCAGTGCCTACCATGCCGCCGGAGGCCATTCCAAACCAGCCTTGGACGAGCTGATAAGAGCCGAACGCAGAGTTGTAAATATCAGGATCCAGGGGGTGCTGCCAAATTTCAAAACGCGCCTGGATGTGCGGCATAATCTGCACAATCGCATACACCCCGACGATGGTTAACAGCCCGCCGAAGATAATCCATGAGATACGTTCGGTAGCGATGTAGAGCAGGGCGATAAACAAGGCAAAGAACAGGATCGCAGTGCCGAAGTCGCGTTCCATCATCAGGATTCCCATACAGGCAATCCAGGCGACGAGGAGCGGGGCAAAATGCCGAGCGCGCGGCAACTGAATCCTAAAGAATTTCTTACCCGCTAATGCCAGGTTGTCTCGCTGCACGACGAGGTAACCGGCAAAGAAGATTGCAAACAGAATTTTTGCCATCTCGGCAGGCTGATAGGAAAATCCAGCGAAGTGAATCCAGATTCGTGCGCCATTAATCGTTCGCCCCAGCCCCGGAATCATGGGCATGAGCAGTAGAAATGTGCCACCGATCAGCGATAGGTAGGTGACTCGGCGCAATCGACGGTGGTCGCGAAGGATACCAACTGTGGCCACCATGAGGATCAATCCGAGTACTGCCAGCCGTGCTTGCCCCGTCAGCTCTGGCGCCCCTCCGCGAGCCACTAGGGCAAAGTCGATACGGTGGATCATGACCAATCCGAGGCCGGTTAATGCGACCGCAATGGGAAAGAAGGTTGGATCAGCCCAGGGCGCCCAACGTCGGATAAAGATATGGGCTATACAGACCGCTATGACCACCAGAGCCATGATGAGGGCAAAACGTGGTGGAACAGGGCTCGTTGCATGTTCTGTTTCCGCGTGATACACCAAGATCCAGGCGATAGCACAGATAACTAGGGCGATGACGAGAAGCCCAATTTCTCGCAGTCGCCCGGTGCGTGCGCGCTGTTGCGTGACCACGCTCATCGGTCGTGATCCTTTTCTTGGGTGACTGGGGGGACTGTTGGCTGAGTGCGCGGCGTTTGCGAGATACGAGGCGTGGCGTCGTCGCGTGAGGTGGGGAGCCCGCTTGGTGCGCTGGGGGTATTCCCACTGGGTGCCGTACCGCCGGTAGGGGTGGTACCTGGGCGATTCTCTGTCGGAGGATATACCGACGGAGACGGGGTATTTGACGGTGCGGGGTTCGTTCCTGCGGGATCTTTACTACTATCTCGTTCATGGGCGGCGAGATCTGCGATTACTTTTTCGGCTTCTTCCAGCGATCCGCGGGTAATCGGCGAATCAAGACGGCTTTGTGCCACGGGGGCAAGATCCGTCAGGCGAATGGTGGTCTTGGTATGCAGATGGGAGAGCTTAATTGGCCCAAGATCATTAGGAACGCCTTGGAAAATAGCAAGATACCCCTCTGAGGTACTGACGTAATACTGCCGTTGTGACCAGGAATATGAGCCAAATCCCGCGCCGAGGAGGACGAGAAGAATAACGATAGTCACCCCGAGGCGCGCCCAGATTCGACGAAGCGGGGTGGGTGCGGGGGCGTCGTCGTCCTGAATCTCATTATCCGGTGCCGCGTCGGCGTGCGATCGGCGCAATGCGGCGGCCTGTGCGGCAGCAGATTGCCCGCCACGGGTTGGTTTGGCGGCGTCAATGGCGGCCGATCCAACAATGAGTGGACCACGATCAGCGTGAGGTTCTTCGGTATCGTCATCAACGATGTCGGCAACAATAACTGTGACGTTATCTGGAGCGCCCCCAGCTAGTGCGAGATCAATAAGCTCCTGGGTACATGCATCGACGTCAGGATAGTCGATAAGCGTCTGGGCGATTCGTTCGTCGGAAACAACGCCGAACAGCCCGTCGGAACACAGTAGCCAGCGATCCCCAGGGATGGCGACGCGCAAGGAGGCATCGATGTCGAGTGGTTCTGGAGTGTCGCCGATATTGCGCATAATCACGTTTCGTTTGGGGTGATTTGCAGCTTCTTCGGCAGTGATTTCTCCGTGATCGAGGAGATATTGGACGAGGGTATGATCCTTGGTGATTTGCATGAGGGCGTTTTCCCGTAGCAGGTATGCCCGAGAATCCCCAATATGTGCCATCGCTAATTTATTCGAGGAACGCAAGATGGCAATGCACGTCGTCCCTAAACCAGCTAGTTCAGTTTGTTCTTCAGCACGTTCAATAAGTTCGCTATGGGCCTCTTCGAGTGTGGTGTGCAGGAGAGAGAGGAGATCTTCTGCCTGGTGAATGTCATCAATTCTCGCCAAATGGCCGACGACTACCGAGGAGGCAATATCGCCACCTGCAGCCCCGCCCATGCCGTCGGCGAGAACGAGGAGGTTATTAGAGGCATACCCAGCATCCTGGTTCGTAGAGCGAACCAGACCGACGTCAGATAGTGCGGCATAGCGAAGCGAGAGTGTCACCGGCGTAGCTCCATCGTCGTTTTACCAATGATGATCGGAACTCCCGGTGCAAGCCGCGTAGGCTGGTAGATCCGGGTGTTGTTGACCCACGTGCCGTTAGTTGAGTTGAGATCCTCGATATACCAGTCGGCGCCGTCGGTGTAGAAACGGGCGTGGCGGGCAGAAGCAAAGCCGTCATCTAATACCAGAGCAGAATCCGGAGATCGGCCGACGGTTAGTGCAGAATTGCCCAAAGGGATTGTGGTGCCAGTCAGATCACCGGCGCTGACCACAAGCTGCCAGTGGGGTTGCGCGTTGGGGGCAGGGCGAGGTGGCTGCGCGGCCGGAGTGTTGTGCCGTTGCGAGGAGCGTGCAGGTCGACGCGCGGCGCGGTCGCGGATTGCTGTGCCAAATACGTCGTTCTTGATAGTGATGACGATCAAAAGAACGAAAATCCATAGCAGCGCAAGAAAACCGAAGCGCAGTAGCGTGAGAGTAAGTGGGCTCATGAGGACTCCGGAGTGGTCCAGAATAAAATACGGGTACGCCCTATCGTGATGGTGTTGCCATCAAGCAAAGTGGCGGCGGTGATGCGATGACCTTCGACGTATGAACCGTTCGTCGTGTTCAAATCGGTGGCGATCACTCCGCCTGGGGTAATGCGCAGTTCGAGGTGCTGACGGGATACTCCTGGATCGTCAACGGTGATATCCGCGTTTGATCCGCGCCCAATGACGGTGACGGTTCCCGTGAGGATGTAGCGCTCGCCGTCAATATCAATGATGGGGTTTTCTGGGGAAGCGTAACCGGTTGTTGCCGGTGCAGCCGCGCCTCGCCGCGAACGACCTCGCACAACGAGTTTCCCGCGGGTCAGCTCCGCATTTTTGGTGAAGGTGATGGATACCGGCCCAAGGAAGGCGTATTGCTGTTCGCGGGCGTGTTCGGTGGCGATGTCCGTCAGTTCTGCGCGAATTTCTGCTTCGCCCCAGTCGGTGAGCTTGTCGAAATCGGATTCTGATAAGGAAATCTCGAATTCGTTAGGGACGACAACGCGATCACGGCTAACCGCTGCTGCCCGATCGTCCATTGATTTCTTGATTCCCGAGGCTAATTCGACGGGTTTGAGATCGGAACGGAAGGCGCGGGAAAACACGTTCTCAAAGGCATTTTCGACGCCGCGTTCAATTTTATCGAAAGCGCCCATGTCTATCCTTTCAGTGTCTCGAAGTCGAATCTGCTCCTAGGGTACTCTGTATTGCGGAGGGAATACAGAGTACCTGGGAACGATGGTGTGGGAAAATGCGATTCGCACCATAGCGTATGACGTGAATATGACACGAGTGGGTCTGCTGTGTAAACTGGTTCGTGCTATCGAACTGGCTCGAGTGGCGGAATAGGCAGACGCGCACGGTTCAGGTCCGTGTTCCCTTTCGGGAGTGGGGGTTCAACTCCCCCCTCGAGCACCACCTCCTATCAGGTAAAGATAGGGCTTATGGATGAGGGTATATGCCCTCATTTTTTGTTTTGGAATACTCTGTGGGCGAGGGAATCTGCTGGAACGAACTCCACCACACCACCCCATACCACAACACCTGGGACTAACCCACAAGCAACACATTTTGTCCTATAACCCCATATCTGTACCGCCACCTCCAACTCATGACCTCCACCCCAACCCGTGCCATAAGACTTGGGACTAACCCAGGAGCAACACAATTTGTCCTATAACCCACAACTTGGGATTAAACGCCACTCGCACAATCTCTCAATCTCTCGATCTCTCCGATAACCCACCCTTGGGATTAACCCTTTTGAGTAACAGAATGTGCCCTATACCCCGAACCCCGAACACCGACCAACAACCGAGGAATATGAACACCTCAATAGGAAATGCCATCCAAGGCAGGAACAAGCCACGAACTACACTGCGCCAGCTCTTACCAAACTCCTGGGGATAATCCCATCCACGCTTTTGTTTTATACACCCTGCATATATGCAGGCATGTAGGTTGTTGAGATCATCCGCACTATGTCTTGTGTATATGTGATCTCAGTTGTGCACTGTCTCGGTTATGTATCCACATACGCACATGTGGATACGTGCACATGTGCATACCCATAGAAAAGTCAAAGTTGTGGTGTTTAGCGCCCGCCGCCGCACTCTGTGATACCTAGGCGACGAGCATCAAATAACGGAGGTAATTGGATAGATTGTGCTGCTACTTACTACTCCGATAGCGAACGCGCGGCGGCTTGTCGTCGGTTATCTAAATAAGCCATTATCTAACTCACCAGCGTTTGACCTAGCTAACTTTCATAGTTTTATTGCAAGAACGTATGAAAATCCGTCAAAAATTGATGCCACTTATTTTGTTCTCGGATACACCCCTACTAATGACGGCTTTTCGCAAGGCTTCACGGTAGAGAAAATCTTCTTAAAACACATTTGGGAGATACCTGCGCTACCTGCGTCTAGTTACTGTTAAGTCTGCGCTCTAAACATAGAGGCGCTAATCGATCCAGGTATTGAGCACAGATGCGTACTTCTCGGCGTCTTCTTCGGAATGGACGGAGAACAAGATGAGATCCATCGCCTGATCGTGGTGGTTCATCCAAGCAGTGACGGATTCCAGGGCAATCCGAGCGGCCTCCTCAATAGGGAAAGCATTGAAACCAGTGGAGATTGCCGGGAACGCAATGGAACGCACGCCAGGAATTTGCCCGGCCAGATCCATAGCATTCCAATAGCAGTTATAAAGAATCTCGCGATCTTTATCCTCAATTTTGCCGTCTTGGACGTCAGGACCAACCGTGTGGATAACATACTTTGCTGGTAGCCGGTAGCCGCGGGTTACTTTCGCATTACCCCGTGGCTCTTCCTCAAGCCCCTGTAATTCCATAATTTTCGCGCAATCGTTACGCATCCACGGGCCAGCCTGAGCGTGTAATACCGAGTCAAGGCATCCATGTAGGGGGATCGTGCATCCCGTCAGCGAGGGCAACGCAGTATTGACGAGGACGTCAACAACAAGCTGACGGACGTCGCCCCGGAATAGCACCGTTTCTGCCGAGGAAACGAAGTCGGTTTCCGGAAGAAGATCGCTAACTCGACGCAGATGATCGGCTTCCACTCGCCCGTGGAAACCAACCTGCCGATAGAGCAAGGTATTGATCGCCCGCGAAACCACCGGATTGATCGGACCAGGTTCGCGCAATGCTAATTCGGCCTGTAACCAGCGGAAGAGCTGATCGTCGGTGGAGAGATGGGCTAACGAGGAAGTGCCCGTGTAATGCTTATTAGGCAGACCGCCGAGCGCGGTCATCAGAAGATCGTAGTTGGCCCGCTTATCATTCTTTGGCTCTGGAAAAGGTTCCAATAGATCAATGGCGTCCTGATAATCGGACAGCTTAAGCATAACTTCCTCCCTGATACAGCTACTGACCAGCCTACTAGAGTTGGATGCTAAACGCCGAGACCGATCCATTTTCGTGGTCAGCTAGACTGTGCCGTAGTCTTACCACCATGAAGCAGACAGTAATTGGGCAGGCGTACCCTGGTTTTGATTGTGTTATCACCACTGATGGGGCATGTTCGGGTAATCCCGGCCCTGGCGGTTGGGCCTGGGTGGAGCATTATTCCGGCAAAACAATGAGCGGCGGAGCGGCGCAGACCACAAATAACATCATGGAGCTTACGGCCATGATTTCTGCCCTGGAATATGCTGGCCCGCAGGTCAATCTGGTGGTGCGTAGCGATTCCTCATACGTGGTTAATTCCATGACGAAATGGGCTGTCGGTTGGCGGCGGCGAGGATGGCGAAAAGCTGACGGTAAGCCGGTGCTTAATCAGGAGCTCATTGCGCGGTTATTGGAGCTATATGAGTCGCGCATTGGGCAGACGAAGGTTGAATGGGTTCGCGGGCACAATGGCGATGCGGCAAATGAACGTGCCGACGCGCTCGCAGTAGAGCAATCTCGTCGGTTTAATTCCTAATTAGGAAGTGCATACAAATGGCATAACGCGGGTGGGATATGAGGCTTGTATAGTTCTCCCGCCAGCGTGGATACCGCGGTATCGCTGCGTCTACCGAAAACTTCAGGAAATTTCGGCAGCAACTTGCGCAATCATGATTATTTTATTTTTTGTGTGTGGGTGATGGGTAACTGAATCAGGGGATAGAGGGCGGTTTCTCGGCTCGTGCCCACCTTTTGCTGTGGTGAATCGATCACTATTCAGCAGGTATCCAGGCGTTGTGGGATTAACGGGTGCAAGAGTGAGCGTCAGAGCAACAATGACATGTAGAGCTGCCTAGCGGATCTGCCGAGTAAAACTGCCGGTTAAGAGGGAGTATTTCCCTTCTCAAGAGGGATCTCCTGGGCGGTAGCCACCGTCATTTCGTCGAGTGCGTGCCGGATCGTTTTAGCAAAAACCTCCGGTGGCTGTGCGCCGCAGACGCCGAATTTCCCGCCGATAATACTGAAAGGAACTTCGGTGATGCCGAGGAGTTGAGCCTCACGCATATCTCGATGAACCATATTGGCGTAGGTATTGTTCGCTAATTCAGTATGAATCTCCTCGGCAGATAAGCCAAGGTGCGCGGCAATATCGCTGAGATGAGAAATCTGGGTGAGGTCTGTTCCGTGTGTAAATCGTGCCTGGAATAGCAGCTCAACGCTTTGCGCGCCAAGGAGTGCCGCCTGCTCTGGCGTTGTGCCCCGGGCTTTTGCGGCATAGACCAGTTGATGAGCCAGCGAGGTATTGACGTTGACGACCTGCTCCCATCGGATGTCAATCCCTTCGTTGTGACCAGCATCGACGAGAATATCAAGCTGAGGAAGGAGCTTTTCGGGTGTTGTGCCGGTCAACTGGCATAGGCTTTCTAGGTAGCTGAGCGTCGGTTCCTGAGGAGAATTCGGATCAATCTGGTAGGCGTGATATTCCACCGCGACGCGCTGCTCAGATAACGCAATGCCGCGTTCTAGACGCTTCTTGGCAATCCAGCACCAGGGGCAGGCGATGTCTACCCAGAGGTGAACAACAATGTCATGTTCCATGACCGTAGCTTATGCCAGGTGGTAGTGGGCGCGGGAGTGAAGAAAAGTGTGGCGGCGGTTAAGGTAGTGCTATGAGTGAATGTGATGACAAGATGGCGAATCGCAATGCTGGCGCCCCGAAAGCAGAACGGATTGCTCAAGAACGGGTGTTCCACGGGCGGCGTTTTGTGGATTATTACGAGTGGATGCGGGATGATTCCAATCCGGCAGTGCGCTGCCATATTGACGCAGAAAACGAGTGGTTTGATCGGTGTACGGCCGATCAGGTGCCCTTGCGTGAGGAGCTTGTTCGGGAGTATGCCGCTCATACTCAGGAAACGGACGTCTCCGTTCCGGTTCGGCAGGGGGATTATTGGTATTGGCGGCGCACCTGGGAAGGGCGTCCGTATTCGGGATTGTTCCGAGTTCCGGTGACGGGAGCTGGGCAGCGCACGGATAAGTATCAGGTGCAGCGTCCGGCGACGGATACCTATGGGGAAACCTGCGTGTATGACGGCAATCAGCTTGGTGCGCATGAGGAATTTTTCGCTACGGGCGGCGGTGCCGTTTCCCCAGATGGTGAGCGCTATGCCTTAGCGATTGATACGAGTGGTAGCGAGCTGTATCGCTTACGTATCCACGATATTGATCGCGATCTTGTCATTGATGATGCTTTGGATAACATCGGCTGGTGTGTGGGGTGGACGGCAGATTCTGCCGCTGTTTTCTATACTCGCTGTGATGATGCGTGGCGCCCCTACCAGTTGTGGTTACATCGCGTGGGGCAAAAGCCTGAGACGGATGAGCTGCTTTATGAGGAAAAGAATCCTTCATTCGGCTTGTATTTTTCAATCTCACGCAATCATCAGTGGCTAGTGCTCAATGTGGAATCCACAGATTCTTCTGAGGTGCATTTGTTTTCCACTGCCGATCCACATCAGCATATCCGAGTATGTGAACGGCAGGCGGGTGTGTTATACGACCTGAGCGTCGGTGCGGATAAACTTTTTATTGTTCACAACGCCAACCATACTGGCTTTGAACTTTCGTCGGCGCCTATTGCGCAATCCACAGTAGCTGAGTGGACGAGCTTGGTCAGTGCCCAGGAGGGAGAGCGTATTCTTGGCGTGAGCGCGTTCCAAGATTTCTTGGTTTTGGCGGTTCGATCGAATGTTTCGGTGGAGCTGCGGGTGATTGAGCCTGGGCGTGATCCGTACCGGATTCCTACGGCTGAGACGATGAGCGTTGAGCTGGCAGATAATCCACAGTGGGATACTCGTGAGATTGATGTGGTCTGTGAGTCTATCGTTACTCCGCGTACCTGGATGTCGTGGAATCTGGATACGCATGAGCTACAGACCTTAAAGACGCAGCCGGTGCCTGGCTACAACGCGGAAGATTATGTTGAATATCGGCAGTGGGCGACGGCGCCTGACGGTACAGCTATTCCGCTGACGATTGCCCATCATAAAGACGTGCAGCCTGACGGAAAGAATCCTGGATTTTTGACAGGGTACGGCTCGTATGAGGTTTCTTTCGATCCGATGTTCAGCGTCTGCAATATTGCCTATCTGGAACGCAAGATGGTGTTCGCTATTGCTCATATTCGCGGTGGTGGCGATCTGGGGCGTCAGTGGTACGAGGACGGTCGATTACTCAACAAGAAAAATACATTCACAGATTTTGTTGCGTGTGGAGAGCACCTTATCAACTGTGGATTAGTGGATAAAGATCGGCTTGCTGCTCGTGGCGGATCCGCTGGTGGATTGTTAATGGGTGCCGTTGTGAATATTGCACCGCACTTATTCCGTGTGATTAATGCGGATGTTCCCTTTGTGGATGCCTTAACCACAATCCTTAAGCCAGAGTTGCCCTTGACGATTGGTGAGTGGGAAGAGTGGGGAAATCCGATCGAATCTGCTGATGTCTATGACTATATGGCCTCGTACTCGCCCTACGAAAACATCTCTGCACAGCGCTATCCTGCGATTTTGGCAACGACCTCGCTCAACGATATTCGCGTGTCGTACCTAGAACCGACGAAATGGGTTCAAGAATTGCGTCATACGGTTGCGCCAGACTCGGGGCTCATCGTGCAACATACGACGGTTGTGGCTGGTCACGCTGGAGGGTCAGGGCGCTACGAAGGGTGGAAGGATCGGGCGCGAATCATGGCATTCATCCTACGTGAGCTAGGCGTCGCCTAATAGGAAGGTCGTCTCGGTGGCCCGCAAAGCCCTAATCCACGTCGCTTCAAAACGTGGTGCGTAGGGGGCTTTGCGGGCCACCGGCACTATAAAATAACTTTCTCCTGCTGCACCTACTTCACCTGGCAACTGGCAGCTCTTAGCTTCTGTATCGCATATTAAGGACATCCGATACAGCACAGCAGTCAGTACCTATTTCCTGTTATCTGTTAAGCGCTGATTATTAGTGGCTACTTGTTAGCTAAGCAATCCTGGCTACTAGCTGCTACTGCGCGCTGATAGCACGGGGCGCACTGTTAGCTATCTGCTGTCTCGTGCTCGCTACTACTTACTATTTGGCTAGTTTCTTACGTGATCTGTACCTTACATGCGACCTATTACTGTGCAATACGGGAAGGCAGGCAGTATCCAGGCGGGCAATCTGCGATACTGCCGGCACGTTTATTAGGGATAGCGCCGCTTATCTTCCCGGCAAATACAGCACTGAAGTAGGGAAAATTGTGGCTATTCGTCGGTGCAAAGAAGCCGTCAACTGGATCTTTCCATGCGGCGCGAACGCCGCATATTACAGGCCCGACGCGCAGTGATGCCTAAAGTGATCCGTAAAGCTCGCCGGTGCATACGCTGAGGCGAACCTCGTCGTTCCAGTTTATCGGGGGGGGGTAGTTCTCGCTGCGTTGAGCGCTTCTTTCCATGATCCGAAGCGTTGACGGATGGCTGCGCCAGAGGGAAGCCCCTCATTTTTTGCGTCCTCTTTAAGCCACAGCGAATATCCCGCAAATGACGGCTGGCGATGGTTGCGCTCGCACTCAATTAAGAACCGGCGAAGCGCAAAGAGATAATCCTCAACACTGAACTTTAAGCCGCCACGCGCACGTCCACGCCGAGGCGTCAGCCCAATTGAAACGAGAGCGTCATTCCAATACCCGTTGAATCGTTTAATGACGGTCTGGGAGGTGGGTGGCCAGAGGAATGTTGTATCCGTCTGCGGGAATTGACGTACCAAATCGCTACGGCATAAGTCGTATTCTTTGGCGGTTAATGACAAACGGGGATTGTTTCGGGCATATTCTTGACCCGCCGCAATCAAGGCACACCACTTCTCCTGCTGTGCCACCGGCAGGGCGTGTAGATGGTCTGCCAGTTCCGGCATGAGGTTTTCTGGGATATGCACGTCGGTTATATCGAGCTGATTGACCTTGGCGATCGCGAGATACAGCGCGTATTGCAACGTTGTTTGAGAAAAATGCGGCGTCGGACCATACCCAGAACGCTCAATATCTAGTACAGAAGCCAGATGGAGAAGCTGTAGCGCTGCTTGGGCCGCGGTGAGAGAGACGGGAGGCAGCTCTGTTTTGAATGTTTGCGCCTGTTCATCAGCAGAATCACGGCCGATTACGTCAGAAATGGCACGCAGAGAAATGAAAGGGATGCCAAAAGCAGCTGCGGTTTGTGCTAAGGCATGAGATTCCATGTCGGCGCTCAAGGCGTCGGGAAAAGTCGCGCGAATATGCGGCATATTTTTTTCCGTGACGAAGGAATCCGAGGACATCATCAGGCCGAGATGGACGCAGTGATCGCTAGTGTTCTCAAGTGTTTGAGCTGCATCTACCAGCATAGGATGTGCCGATTGGCGTGCAGGCTGCCCAGGGATTTGCCCGAGAGCATAGCCGAAAGCGCTCGCGTCTGCGGTGCCGTGGACGTACTGTGTGCCGGCGACGATCTGACCAATCCGGATATCGCGACTAAGGGATCCGGCACTTCCGACGGAAATTACGGCACGAGGATCATATTTTGTCAGTGCCCAGCTCAACATGCTGGCGGCTGCCGTCATGCCTACGCCGGAAACAAGGAATAAGAGGGAGGTATGCGTGTTGCGGCGGATAACGGCGGTTCCGAACGGGCTGGAAATGCTGATGTGCTCGTAATCGGTGAGTAAGTCATCAAAAGGTTGCATCTCTTCTGCCATGGCTGTGATGACGATGGCGTTGACTCTACTCATGCGTAAACGTCCTCCCAGCTTGCACGCTGTGCCAGCATATTTTGCACGGCTTCTTGTGCGGCATTGAGTGAATGATTATCACCCCAGCCACATTGGACGGCATTAGCGGCTGGAACGGATGAGGCGTACAGAATATCTGCGAAGGTCTTTTCTATGAGGTCAATAGTGCCGGTGAGATCGGGTTCGCTAGCACGAATGAGATAGAAACCTGTTTGGCAGCCCATCGGAGAGAAATCCACGATGTCCTCAGCGTGATTTCGGCAGTATTCCGCGAATGAATGTTCGATGGAGTGAACGGCAGGCATGGAAAGATGCTCGCTATTAGGTTGGCAGAAACGCACATCGTATTTCGTTAGGACGTCGCCATGCGCCAGCCGTTTGACGTCTGCAATACGAACGAAAGGGGCGCGTACTGCTGTGTGGTCTAGATTGAACGACTCGACATTCATTGTGGGCATGTTCGTTACCTCCGGGATGATGTGATGAGGACGGACGTTTTCTTATGGCTGGTACGTCAGATCGCTCACGGCACTGGCGTGGGTGCAGTGTCGGCATCGACCAATTTTCATTGTTGTGATGTGGGGGATTCTGAACGGATGCATTGTGGGCAGATCCCCCAGAATGTGACTTCGGCTTCGTCAATATCGAAACCATGTGTGGAAAACGGTTCGAGGCAGGGTGCGCTGCCGATGACGCAGGGAATATCAATAACCTTTTTACAGGAGCGGCAGATGAGATGGTGGTGATTATCTGCGCGGAATAGTTCGTAGCGTGGAACAGATCCGGCAGGTTCAATCTCCCGAAGTAGCCCCTTATCGGTTAATGCGTGTAGGACGTCGTAAATTGCTTGGGTGGAGACGGAGCCGAGTCGTTTAACAACACCCTGACGGACTTCATCGGCACTCAAATGCGGGGTTTCTTCCACTACTTTGAGCACAGTGAGTCGGGGTTGGGTGACCCGCAATCCTGCATCGCGGAGTTGATCGGCATACATCTCTTCGTCCATAACTGCCATTTTTCCGTGAAACATAACGAATATCAAGGATGTATATAAGGCATATTTCGTTTTAGGGCGAGAGGTGGGGTGTTTTGTGGGATGGATACAAAGATGTAGTGGATAGGGAGGCGTTAGGTGGATAGAGAAGCAGATGGAGAAGGTAGGTGGGGAGGAAGTGTAGGTGGTAAGACGGTGGCGCGAGTCGTGAGGAGTGGAAAAACACGCCGGAGGCGACGCGCCGATAGGGTCGATGCGACGCGCCGAGAAAATATTGCCTCGCGGTGGGGCTGTAACGGACATTGTCCACGATTGTGGAAAAAGATGTTGACAGTTGTGGGTAAGTGGAAAAAGTTTTCCACAAGATCTGTTATCTGTGGAAAGAAATCTTTAATGTAGCGCTGAGGATAATGGAGATATCTGGCGAGCAGTTGTTGTTATCCAGATACACACTAGGCAATATTGGTACACATATAGGAGGTGGCAGTCCGTATTTGAGCGTGCAATATCGGCATATTGCCGCGGAAAAAGCCGTAAATAGGTAGTGCATGTTAAGCAAGGCGGTACATTGCCCGATGATGTATATCGCGTAAGTGTGTCTCTTTGCAGTACACATGCGGTAACAGATATGCGGCATCTATGCGCAATGAGTGCAGTAATGAGGGTGTGGCACTCGCGCCATAGTGGCTATTAACCACGCAGAAGTGGATACCGACGTCAAGCGGCATAACAGCACAGCTATGTGTGGGCAGTGCGGCGATGTGTCGGTAGGTAGATACATTGGCAGGCGAAGCGTTGCTATGTAGATCAATGCATTGATATGTGGTCAATCCGAAGCGAAGTGGTGTTGGTGTGATCATTGCCGAGGAGCTGACGAGGTATCGCCATGTGGTCACACCCACACTATGGCCGAGTGGAACGGCACAATATCGAATGGAACAGCACAACATGTGGAGGACTTCGTGGGTGATATGTGGGTAGTCTCGCGCTGCCTAGCAGCTCGTACACAGGCTTTCCACATGTGAAAAGAGGGGATGATTGCCAAGTGTGGCAGACACGCCAAAAACACACTATCTAGTGGTGCTAGATTGATGTGGCACTAGGTGTAGTGTTTATTGGCGTATCCCGTGAAGCCCAATAGGGCAGGAAGTTTCGAGGAGTATTGCGATGGCAGTAACGCTGTACACAAAGCCCAACTGCGTCCAGTGCAACGCTACGAAGCGCGCATTGGTCAAGCGAGGCATTTCGTTCACCGAAGTCGATTTGGTGGAGGATGCTGAAGCCCTGGCAACTGTCAAGGCGCTGGGTTATCAGCAGGCTCCCGTCGTCTTTGCTAATGGCGATCACTGGGCTGGATACCGCCCAGACATGATTAAAGCCATCACGGTAGAGCAGACCGTCGAGGTTTCGGCCTAAGAACGGAAAGTCGGCGGGTTCGGGGCGGCACAGCGCCGCCCCGATACGCCCAACCGAACCAACACAGCAGGGCAGCGCAAAAACAATCGGGAAAGCGAGAATACGATGGTCCACGTCGTGTACTTCTCCTCAACGACGAACAACACTAAGCGGTTCGTTGAGAAATTAGGTTTCCCCAATGAGCGCATCCCCTTGCATGCAAACGACGAGCCGCTGCGCGTAAATGAGCCGTATGTGCTGATCGTCCCCACGTATGGCGGCGGAACGATCCGTGGGGCAGTCCCCAAGCAAGTTATTAAATTCCTCAATGATGAGCACAATCGCTCACTGATTCGCGGTGTGATTTCTGGGGGGAACACCAATTTTGGTGAAGGCTATTGCCGCGCTGGCGATATTATTGCCGCGAAAACACACGTCCCCCACATGTATAAATTTGAACTGCTCGGGACGCCGGCTGACGTGACCACAGTTCGTGATGGATTGGAACAGTTTTGGAAACAACTTTGACGGATACTGGCGAAGAGTTCATGGATCCAGCGCTGGATTACCACGCGCTCAACGCACAACTGAACCTCTATGACGACGAGGGGAAGATTCAGTTTGACGCAGATCGGCTAGCAGCTCGTCAATATTTCCTGCAGCACGTCAACAAGAACACCGTCTATTTCCATGATCTCGAAGAAAAGATGGATTATCTGGTTTCTGAGGGCTACTACGAGAAAGCGATCTTGGATCAGTATTCCTTTTCTTTCATTAAAAAGCTGTTCAAGGCCTGCTATGCGCATAAGTTCCGTTTCCCTACGTTCCTGGGCGCATTCAAGTACTACACCTCCTACACGCTAAAAACCTTTGATGGCACTCGCTACCTTGAGCGGTATGAGGATCGGGTGTGCATGGTTGCTCTGACGCTCGCGGCTGGCGATGAGAAGCTGGCCATGTCGTTGATGCATGAGATCATTTCTGGGCGTTTCCAGCCGGCAACCCCGACTTTCCTTAATGCGGGCAAGATGGCGCGCGGGGAGCTCGTCTCCTGCTTCTTGCTTCGTATTGAGGACAATATGGAGTCGATTTCCCGAGCCATTAATTCCTCGTTGCAACTGTCGAAACGCGGCGGGGGCGTGGCGTTGAATCTGTCGAATCTGCGCGAACAGGGCGCACCGATTAAAAAGATTCAAAACCAGTCCTCTGGCGTTAATCCGGTGATGAAACTTCTGGAGGATTCCTTCTCCTATGCCAATCAGCTCGGCGCTCGCCAAGGAGCTGGAGCGGTGTATTTGCACGCCCATCATCCAGATATTATGCGTTTCTTGGATACTAAGCGTGAGAATGCCGACGAGAAGATCCGCATCAAGACGCTCTCTTTAGGGGTTATCATCCCGGATATTACTTTTGAGTTGGCGAAGCAGAACGCGGATATGTACCTGTTCTCCCCTTACGATATTGAGCGGGTCTACGGCGTTCCGTTTACTGAGATCTCCATTTCTGAGAAGTACTACGAAATGGTTGACGATAAGCGTATTCGCAAGTCGAAGATCAATGCTCGTCATTTCTTCCAGACCTTAGCTGAGATCCAGTTTGAGTCTGGTTACCCCTACATCATTTTTGAAGATACGGTTAATCGCGCTAATCCGATTGAGGGCCGGATTACCATGTCGAATTTGTGCTCGGAAATCTTGCAGGTTTCTGAAGCCTCACAGCTCAATGCGGATTTGTCGTATGCGCATGTGGGTAAGGATATTTCGTGCAACCTCGGTTCAATGAATATCGCGAAAGCGATGGATTCACCGGATTTCGGAGCGACGATCAACATGGCCATTCGCGCGCTGACGGCAGTATCCGATCAGACATCGATTGAGTCTGTGCCCTCGGTCAAGCGGGGCAATGATATGTCTCATTCGATTGGTCTTGGTCAGATGAACTTGCATGGTTTCCTGGGGCGGGAGCGGATTTTCTACGGTTCGCCAGAGGCCTTGGACTTCGTCAATATGTACTTCTATACCGTGACGTATCATGCGATTCGTGCCTCAATGCAATTGGCACAGGAACGTGGCAAGAAGTTTGAGGGCTTTGAAAAGTCGGCCTATGCCTCGGGTGCGTATTTTGATAAGTACATTAACGAGGAATGGGTCCCGCAATATGATCGGGTGCGGGAGTTGTTTGCCAATATTCATATCCCCACCCAGGACGATTGGCGGGCGCTCAAGGATGATGTGCAAAAGTACGGCATGTATAACCAGAATTTGCAAGCCATTCCGCCGACGGGTTCCATCTCATATATCAATCATTCCACGTCCTCAATTCATCCAATCGTGTCGAAGATTGAGATTCGTAAGGAAGGCAAGCTGGGGCGTGTGTACTATCCGGCGGCCTATATGACCAACGAAAACTTGGAATATTACCAGGACGCCTACGAAATCGGGCCGGAAAAGATTATCGACACCTACGCCGTTGCAACTCAGCACATCGACCAAGGGCTATCCCTGACGCTGTTCTATCCCGATACGGTTACCACGCGCGATGTAAACCGCAATTACATTTACGCGTGGCGCAAAGGGATTAAGACGCTGTACTACATGCGTATCCGTCAGGCGGCCTTGGAAGGCACTGAAGTTGCCGGCTGTGTTTCTTGCATGTTGTAAGCTCTAGCTCTGCGTCGGTACCCGTGGCATAGTATTCCTCAGAGTAATCTGTTCAGGTATCGACGGAGAGGACAGCACATGCCAGGCGAACAGCTACAGCGGAAGAAGGAGAACTGGACGTGGCATTGGATGGCGTTACCGCTTGCCATTGTCATGATCGTTCTGGGGGTATTCGTCATTGCCCGTCCGGAGTCAACGCTCGACACGATTTTCATTGCCTTGGGCGCGATTGTCTTGTTGCGTGCCGGTATGCTGGCGATCTCCACATTACGGGCGAGAAACGACGCGGAATCAGGTAGCTCCAACGCCGGTTTTGTCATCGCCGCAGTCCTGCTCATTATTGGAATTTTCCTGATTGTGCGTCTGCAGTTCGCGATTGACGCGCTGATTCTCGTTGCCGCCGGGCTACTCATTTTGGATTCGCTATCTAATATGACGCTTTGGCCGCGCCTCTTGCGCCATAACGGGGCGATGCTGATTATTTCTGTTCTCGCGACGGCCGTGACGATCGCTGCGGCGGCTGCTTTATTCATGCGCCCAGAATGGTCGTGGTTCAGCACCCAGTTAGGTATTGGGGTGGGTCTATTTGCAGAGGGCGTGACGTATCTGCTGTTCGGGATTGCCGCTCTTGGATTATTGGGCCGACGGGAAAATGTCATCGGTGATGAACGTAGCCGTCGCAAATGGGCAGGAGAAAATGATCCTTCGCAGCATGTGCCAGGCATCGAGGATGGTACTGGCGCAGATGTGTCAGAGGCGGGGAACGAGCGGTAACTCTACGTTTGTTGGGTATGAGTTCGACACTTTTGTTGGACAGTAGGAGTTAGCCGTTTTAAGGCTTGCCCGTTGCTCGTCACGGCTGCGGGTGAAAAGTGCGGGCGGTACCGCTGGGGAGCGGGGATTAGCCGTTAGCGCGTTGGCGAAGAGAGTTCCTGCTCCTGCTCCTGTTACAGCTACCGCACAGACGGAACCGGAGTCGAGAATTGCTCCTGAATGTGAATGGGGGAAGGATCTCGAACTGGGTGCGCATCCTGAGCTGGGGTGGGTCCAGTTTCCTCATGCTTTAGCGCAGGCCGAGCAAACCACAGGGAGAACCTCCACATCAGCCATTCCAGCGGCCCGCGCGCTATCCCAAAGAGTTTCCAGGCGAGAGCGAATCCTAGAACCAGCCCGCCAACGACGAGGAATTCTGCAGCGCTGAATCCCATCATTTCTGCGGGAAGAAAACCGATGAGAAGGACGTGTAGGGAATACGCCGTCAGTGACATAGAACCAAGGGCTCGAACAGGTAACAGCACTGAACGAGCTAGGAAGCCGATCAGTAAGCATAGCCCGAGCACAGCCATTGTCACCCCGAGATTGCCGATAACCTCAGTGATCGTATTGGAGTGTGGGCTACCGTGCAGATAATCGGCCCAGGTGGGATCCGGCAGATTTAAGCTATCAGCACTGCCATCCCATAGCGGCTTTTTCCATGAGGAATCTCCCGTCGGGTCAACAGGAATATCTGGTGCAGGTGAGAGCGGGCCAGGTCGGAAAATATCTGATGCGTAGTGGATGATGGATTGAAAATCGTAAGCTATCCGCTGCAGGATATTGGCGTTGTGAGGCGGAAAAGACGGTGGATAAACCCCAGAGCCAAGATCTGGCATAGCAGAACTTGCGCCACTTCCGCTTGCCAAACTCCCCAGGCTGCCAGAGCTATTGAGGGAGGAAAGATTGAGCGTATCAAAATCAATAGCGGGTTCGAGATAGCGGGTAGCCAGCCACGAAATGCCATAACCGACAGTGGCGCAGATAGTTCCAATGATGACTAATAGGCATTGCACCAACCGATGCGTGATGTTGAGACGGCCGATCCCCATGCCGGCGAGGACGTACACCATGAATCCAACACCGGCATATAGGCCCGTGATGAGAACGTCAAGTATGATTCCGTTGGTACCGCCACTGCCCAACATGTCGTTGCGGGTGAGTATGACGTTGAGATAGACGTGTAGCGTCGGACCGACAGCGGCTAGGAGAGCGGCGGCAATAAAGAGTTTTCCTGCTGACCAGCGTGTGAAGGGCAAAGCAATCAGGAACCACAGGGCGTAGTAGCCTAAGATCAGCAAGATTGGCGTTTGGAACAGATCTAAAATTCCGGCGATGACGAGCAACATTAAGGAGCGCCCTACGATACGCAGTTGTGCGTGCTGTAGACGCTCGCCGGTGTAGGGCACATTGCGTCCCGTCATAATCGACAACGACACGCCAGCCAATAAGGCAAAAAGGGCTGAGGAGCGGCCAAAGGGAATCTCTGCCAGTAGCGTCGGCCAATATGCCCCATCAATCATCGGGCCAGCATGGACCCATATCATACCGAGAATTGCCAGGCCTCGGGCCAGATCCAAGCCGTCAATTCGGCCACGGTAACGGCGGGAAAGCGGCTGGATAGCGTCGTGCGTTGCGGTCATGAGGTACACATTATTATGGACGGCGACGCGATGCGCCATACTCGCGGGGGAGGGTGGCGGCTATTACGTGTGGAGTTATGCGCGTGTTGTGGCGATGGTGATGTGACGTGGGTGGATCAATGGTGCGGGGTGCGGGTCAGTCGTGAGATGATGGGCACGGGTCACTTTTGAATGTGGCGATGGTAGTGGTCGATGTGCGTAATACACGTCCGAGATAAGGGGTAGCGATGGCTCGTCAGAATCGTGCGGTAGAAGCGATCAACTGGAACAAAATTGAAGACGATAAAGATTTAGAGGTATGGGATCGTCTGACAGCTAATTTCTGGCTACCGGAGAAAATTCCGCTGTCGAATGATATTCAGTCGTGGAATACGCTCAAACCGCATGAGCAAGAGATGACCACTCGCGTATTTACCGGATTGACGCTGTTGGATACGGTTCAGGGGACGGTAGGCGCGGTTTCTCTTATTCCGGACGCGGTGACGCCACACGAAGAAGCAGTGTTGACCAATATTGCGTTTATGGAGTCTGTACATGCTAAGTCCTATTCGTCGATTTTCTCGACCTTGATCTCCTCTGACGAGATTGAAGAGACGTTCCGCTGGTCGGAAGAGAATGAGTATTTGCAGAAGAAAGCGGAAATTATTCTCAGCTACTATCATGGCGACGATCCGGAAAAGCGCAAGGTTGCGTCAACCATGCTGGAATCATTCCTGTTCTATTCCGGTTTTTATGCGCCGATGTATTGGTCGGCCCACGCGAAACTGACGAATACGGCGGATCTCATTCGGTTAATCATCCGCGATGAGGCCGTCCACGGATACTACATCGGGTACAAGTATCAGGTTGCCCTGCGTCAGGCTTCACCGGAGCGTCGGGAAGAACTGAAGGATTACACGTTCACTTTGCTCGAAGATCTTTACGAGAACGAAGAAGAATACACGGCGTCCTTGTATGATCCGATGGGGCTGACGGAAGACGTCAAGATGTTTTTGCGCTACAACGCCAATAAAGCCTTGATGAACTTGGGTTATGAGGCCTTGTTCCCGCCGAGTGATACCGCGGTGAATCCGGCTATCTTGGCGGCGCTCTCGCCCGGAGCAGACGAGAATCACGATTTCTTCTCCGGCTCTGGTTCGTCGTACGTGATCGGTACGGCTGAGGCAACCACAGACGAAGACTGGGATTTCTAATCTCATGACCTATCGGGTGCTCGTGGTGTGTACCGGCAATATCTGCCGCTCGCCGATGGGGGAGATTGTGGTGCGCGATCAGCTCGCTGCCGCGGGGATAACAGATGTTGAGGTTTCCTCTGCCGGGGTGTCGGCAGAGGAAAGCGGCAATCCGATTGATCCGCGGGCACGGCAGGTGCTGCGGGAGCGTGGGCATGAGGTGCCCGCGGATCATTACGCGCACCGCGTCTCGGATGAGGAACTGCGGCAAGCAGATCTGATTCTCGCTCTGACGGTTGGCCATGCCCGCTCGCTGCGCTCGCGGCTGACTGAGATCAATCAGGATCTTGGCAAGATTCACCTATGGCGCGAATTTGACGGGACCTGCGCGATTGCTCCTTATGGGGCGTATGGTCCGGGTGGTGTGCTGGCGGAGGATCGCGAGGCGCGCTCAGCGAAGCGTTATTCGAATTTTTATTCCTCTGATGGGCATTATGATGTGCCAGATCCGTGGTACGGCGGCGTGACCGACTTCTATCACACCTATGGGGTGATAGAACGTGGAGCACAAGGGATTGTGGAGTTTATTGCGAGTATGCCGGATCGCTCCTAGCGGCGATGCGATGCGGGCAATGAAATCTCCTCCATAAACGTATTGCTCGCTTTCTGGCGGAGGATTATTGGCGATCAGGCGGGAAAGCTGTATGGCGACGCGGGCTGATCGCATGCAGAGCGAAGAGGTTTGCGCACTTCGAGAGTTAGTAGCAGACGTGCCTTAGCGATATTTCGCGTAGCAACGTCTGGGGTAGCCCACGTGTTTTGGTAGAAGCTCGGTATGCCAGGTCGATTCTCTGCCAGGGCGGTTTTCTACATTTCTGGCAACCAAGCAGATCCGGCAAGATGACGATTTGGCAGGTGATCGGCTGGAAAGCTAGCGGGATAGGCTCGGAGAACTCGCTGCGCTGTTTTGTGTATCTGCTGCTTGTGAGGGCATCTCAATGTACTGCGGGATATCAATATCTCGCGTAGTTGAGACGCGGGTATGATCCACGCCGTCGATATTGTATGAGGATTCGGCGCGCAGAACTAAACAGTCGGATCGGATAACGAGATGGACGTCAGAATCCGGGATGTCATCGTCATTGCTGCGGGAAAGCGTCAAGGTGAAAATCGTCTGACCGTTGACGGTTTTCTTTCCCGTGACGCGATAGGTCAACGCGGGATCTGTGCCGGAGGCTCGGACGGATGGATTGAGTAAGGTTTCAAATCGCGCCGGAATGGTGGCTTGGTAGGCCAGGTTTTTATCCGGAGAATCCACGCTTGCCTGCACCCAGCTAGTGCCGTGTTGGACAAAAATTGTGTTCTGGTTGAGCACGCTGTGGTTCACTCGTTTACCGGCGGCGTCGAAGGATTCTATTTCGGCGCTGAGGGGATGTGTGTTGACGCGAGAGCGGGAGACGAGTTGACCGTCGAGGGTGTCTTCTTGGATATAGCCGGTGATATTGCGCAGGGCGAGGGCCTGGCAGTACGCCAATGTTCGCGCGTTAACCTCGGTGGGGTTGCCGGTTAACGGGTTGGATGTTGACGCCGAGCTGGTGTATCCGCCGGTGTTTTGCTCCGGTGTGGGCGCCGGCGTCGTTGAGGTGGTAGAGCGCGAGCTTTCGGTAGTGATAGTGAGATCGGTTAACGAAGATGAATCAGAGGATTGTGGGGATTCGCCATTATGAGCAGAGGAGGGTTCATCTGAAGTGATGGCAGAGGCAGATGGTGAAGAATCAGCGATAGCGGCAGCGTGTGGAGCGTGATGGTGTTCGTTTGCGGCCAGATATGAACATCCGCTCATGCTTGAGGCGATACATAGCATGGCGAAAATACGACGGGTGCGCGCCATGATATCCCCTCCTGCTGTATCGGTATGCTCTACCAACACCTAGATAACCAGGTGAATCTGAACATCTGCTGCGAGCGCAGGGGATTGTAGCTGTGAATTAACTGGGAATTGTGCGCGAGTGCGGCGATGCTGTGGCGCATTTTAGATCTTAGGTTGTGTGGCGCGCCTTGATCTGCGTTGCATATTGCAAGAAAAGGACGATCTTTTTAGAGCCGGATGTGCCCTTGGGCTCTTTGGTTGTGGCATTGACTTTCGGCTGTGACATTTTGATGGAGCATAGCGAAGCGGGGCGATAGGGCTATCAAGGGGGGGGTATTAAGACGATCCACTGGCTAAGGGGTATAAGCCGGTCTGTTACCAGTTTCATGGGCGAACATTCGCGGAGTATGTCTTGTGTTTTCTGGGGTGAACGGGTGGCGTTTTACTGTGCATTAGTAATGCGGGAGGGGAGCGCCAATCTAGGGAAGATATAGAGAAACCTGACGTGAGATGATGCGGGGAAATACGAGGGCAAAGAAAGCGGGGCGAGTCCAGTGGACTCGCCCCGCGTGAGGTTTAGTATGGCTGCGGATGGCTAAGCTAATTGCGGATCCCTATGTGAACAGTATTGAGAGCTGATTCTGATCGCTCGCTACCTGTTGATAGATCGGTGATTGCCCGCTGCTGACCGCGCTATAGCGAAGAGGTGATCTCTGCGGTTTACAGCTAATTTCAGCTCGTTTCACCTGGGCTTTCGCGCACGGGTTGGAGATTAACTGCGAGAGGTGATTCCCATAGCTACCATCCGTTGCCATCAAGCCACAGCATAAGGGTTACTTCATCGCCGCATTCCCTAGGTCTTGAGCTTCAGATAGCCCTTGAGCTACCGGAACGCTGCCAAGGAATACGTCAAGCAGCCGCTTGGTATAAGCCTGCGTGCCCGCATTGACGTCTGGACCATGCGGGGATACCGCATTGCCACCATTAGCCGCGTCGATAAAGACTTTCACGTCCACGCCTTGCTTAGCCCAGTAGTTGACGAAATAATCTTGTGCACCCACAGCTCCGGGGAAAGAAATTCCCATCTTGCCCAGGGGCGCTTGACCTTCAACAGAGCCAAGCCACTTGAGCACTTCAACAGTTGCGTCGTGATTCTTGGTCTGTGCATTACCGACGGCGACCACGCCATGAGTGGTGGAATGGCGACCCTTCGGGCCAGCAACCATAGGAGCTAATGCCCACTTCGTCTTGGTGTTTTCGGCAATCGTCTTAAGTGAATACGGGCCAGATTGGAAGAGGGCTAGATCGCCACGGATAAACATGTCGCGGGTGACGTCGCCATTTGTATTCGTTTCCGCGGCTGGCGGCGCAACATGGTAGGTGTTAATCAGCGAGACGAGATACTCAAAGGATTGCACCCCAGCTGGAGAAGCAAAGGTGAACTTATCGGAATCGTCTTGGAATTGACCGCCGTTTTCAAAGAGGAATGGCAGGTAGATTGCCTGCATATCTGCCTGGGCGTTGAATCCGTAGGTCTTAATGGAATTGGCATCGAACTGAGGTGAGGTGGCGTTATTGCCGTTGGCGTCAATCGTCAGTTTCTTCGCAGCCTCCAGTAGGGTATCTCCTGATCCGGCGCCGACCTGCCAGGTCAAATTATTGACGTCCACTCCGGCAGCATTGACTTTATCGACGTTATAGAACAGGGCGATGGAATCCCAGATCTGCGGCACTCCCCATAGGGATTTGTTACGGGTGTATAGGTCAACGACGGATTGTTGCCATTCGTCGTGGTCCGTGCCAAGTTCTTCAGTGATGTTGATGAGATTGCCGTTATCGGCATAGAGGGCAAAGTTTGAGGAATTTACCCAGAAGATGTCGGCCATATCGCCTGAGGAGATGTCGAGTGGGAGCTGAGTCCAATAATCACCCCAGGGTACTTGTTGAATCTCGACATGAATATCGGGATGTGCTTTTTCAAATTCAGCAAAGGATTCTTTGTAGGCTGGAACGGCGGTTTCGTCCCAGAGTCGGAAGGTGACGGTCGTCTGCGATCCGCCGGACGCGTTGTTATTGGACGTGTCGTCCTTGCTGCCCGGTGAGCAGGCGCCCAAGACCATGCCGACGGTAGCTAGACCAGCAGCAGCGTAGGCCAGTGAACGCTTCATGAGTTTCCCCCTGGAAATACCGATTTCGTCATTATGTGAGGGCGGATGTGCCCGCCATAGAATTAGCCTATCAGCGATATGCGGCTCTCAGGGATAGATGAATATTTCACATTGAGATAATTCTCGGTAGAAAATGGCTATTTTTCGCCATATTTTCGTTACTTGAGGCTACTGATTCCAATAGCGCGCACGATCTGCTTATTGAAAACAATAAACAACACCAGCAACGGGAGGATGGATAACGTAGTGGCCGCCATGACAAGCGTCCAATTGCGCGAATGCTCCGATTGCAGGCTCGCCGTGGCAACCGTCAAGACGTTCCACTCCTTATTGGGGGCGATGATCTTCGGCCACATAAAGTTATTCCACTGCGTGACGATCGTAATGAGTAGCAAGGTGACGAGGATCGGGCGATTCATTGGCAACACAATGGAGCGAAGCTGCCGCCAGAAGCCAGCGCCATCCAGTTCAGCAGCGTCAAGGATTTCCTGCGGAACAGCCTTGAAATTTTGCCGCAACAAGAAGATCGCATAGGGCGATCCCAGCATAAACGGCACAACGATACCGGCAAAAGTATTGCGCCATCCCCACTGGGAGAGCATGGAAAACAGTGGGATCATAGTGACCACTGCAGGGATCATCATGGTCGCTAGATACGACCAAAACAGCACATTGCGTCCAGGAAAATCTAAACGAGCAAAGGCATAAGCGGCCAAAATAGAGGAGAAGAACTGCCCAATAACCATCACGAGAACCACTTGAAAGGTGACGGCAAGTGGCACGATGAAATCATGATCGCTAAATAACGCGAGATAGTTTTCCGTGGTGAACGTACTAGGCAGAGAGAAAGCGCCGCGGGTAATCAGATCGCCCTCGGTACGAAATGACGTCAAAATGGAAAAGATGAGCGGCATAACAGTGATAAGCGCTCCGCCGATAAGGAGGGCGTAAGTCAAGACGATTGACCACACCGAATTCTTGCGCCGCATTCGGGGCGCGCGCCCATATTGCGGTGAACGGTGAGCTGAGGGTGCGGGCGCATGTGAGGACGTGTTCGACATATTACTCATGGCTAGCTCATCTCATAGGTCATGCGCGATGAGAAATACCGCTGCTGGAGGACCGTCACGATAACAATAATGATGGTGAGGAACACTGCCATAGCGGAGGCTTCTCCGATTTTCGGGGAGGTGAAAGCCGCGCTGTAGATTCGAGCGGCAATGACGTCGGTTGTTGAACCAGGATACCCAGGATGCCCTTCGGTCAATCCGTAAACTAAGTCAAATACTTGGAAAGAAGAGATAAACGAGGTGACCATGACAAAGAACGTCGTGGGGCGGATCAGCGGCAGCGTAATAGAGTAGAGCGTGCGTAGCTTGCCGGCGCCGTCAAGTTGCGCAGCTTCGTAAAGGTCACGAGGGATAGATTGCAGGGCGGCCAGGAAAAATAGAGAAATATATCCGACGTTCTGCCAGACGTACACGAAAGCGACTACCGGCAGTGCCGTCCGTTCTGAAGCTAACCAGGCGCTGTGTGTGCCGAGGATTTCATTAATGAAACCGGAAGGGGCAAGCATCCAGTTCCAGACGATGCCCAGGGCGAGCGGGGCAGCCACCCAGGGGATGACGTACATGACCTGCAAAATCGTTGATCCGGGGAGTCGCCGGTTTAATCCCAGTGCAATGAGCAATCCGATGATGATAGCTCCAGGTATGGCGATGAGGGAGAACAGGCAGGTGACGCGAACAGAGTTCCAAAAACCTGGCGATTCAAACATGGAGCGGTAATTCTCAACCCCGACGAACACTGGATCAGAGATGAGGTTCCAGCGTGTTAGTGAGATGAGGAGAACGAGGATGATGGGCACCATTAGAAACAGGCCAACCCCGATAAATGAGGGGATGAGCATGGTGTAGGCGGTGCGAATTTGGGATCGTTGCCGTGCTGAGCGGGAGCGAGTGCGAGAAGACGTCAGCTTTCGTGCGCCGGTGGGCGTGCCAGTCGGCGTATTCGTAACTGCGCCTGCGCGATCTTTCCCGCGTCGGTTCTTCGCATCGTATTGCGCGTATTCCGTGATCTCCACGGAGGTGTCTGCCATAGCGTTACCTCCCTTGCCTTGTAGGTTACGCCATCGCTGTGGCTCATGCCATCATGAAATGTGCTGCCAAGGTGGGGCATGCGGGCTATTAATGCGCAGTCGTATGTCGATAAAATGGTGATATTCCAGGGAAGATAACGGTTATAGATACAGTGAGGATTCTCAATGGCATCGCAGACGGATCTAGTGGCACGAATTGGCGAAGCGGGAACAATCCCAGCTAATCGCCCGATTGACCATGCTCGGCGGATAGTCACCGCGATGGCAATTGGCGCGTTCTTGGGCGTGCTATTTGGATTCCTCCTATTTGCTTCGCGCTTATCTATTACCGCGATTGGCATATCCTTTCTCCCCTTTATGCTGCTGGTGATCGCGGTTGTTGTGGTGTGGAAGATACCGACGGGGCACGGCGAAGGGCAGCCTATTCCCGTCATTGCCCGCACGCTTGCCACGGATGAGAGCCCCTATGCGCGTTATGTGCGCAAAGGTGCAAATCGAGGGTTATTAGTTCCAGTGGTTGTGCTTCCAGTAGATGGCGGCGACCCTTTCCGTTCGGTTATTTTGCTGCGGGAAACGCAGTCCGGGCGCGAGGTAGAAGATCCTGGAGTGGGCACGTTGATTGCGCTGCAACAAGATCATCCAGGCATGGGAGAGCTCTCCAATATTGATCGGGTGACGCCAGAACAGGTAGCCCTACGGGAGAAACTCCTTCGCCACCCGCGTCTGCTCTCTAACCGTGCTCCGACCTTGCCGATGCGTCGAGGTGCTCTTGAGCGCGCTCCCTGGTGGGCTGCGGCGCAATGGTGGGGCGGGCTGTTTGGGATGACCATCCTGATGCTTGTGATAATGCGAGCGATGTCATTATGAGAGAAAATCTCCCGCTGGCAACGCGATGGCGCCGATCCCTTTTGGCTGTCTGTGGGGCATTAGCAGCCATTGGGATCGTGGTTGTAATTGCAGTGTTGCTTTTGCGTGGCCCGCAACTGCGTGCGGATTCGCCGTCGGCTCATAATCCTGCAGCAAGTTCTGCCTCTTCTTCGCCCTCACCGGCAGTATCTGGATCAGGAAATGATCCGGCAGCGAATGGGGCGGATCCGTCGGTCGAAAATTCACCGAAATCAGGAGATAAGCAGGCGACGGTGCCGGTAGTTAACCGTGAGGGAAAGACTTTCTCATTAGGTTTTCCGATAACATTCCCGACGCCGGATTCTTCGGTAGATAACCTAGATAAGAATGCGGCGGGCGATCCAGTAATGCCGTTCCAGGTGACGATGGATAAGGCGTTTTACGTCGATATTCCGGCGCGTACTTTGAGTGACGATCCGGCTTATCAATATCTTGATCGCGATGCGCGGTATCTCCGTCTGGCCGCTCGGATTGATATGCTCAATTCTGCGGATCTCGCCCCTTTCTTACCGCCAACAATTTTCAACGCCTTTGCTGTGACCGATGGAGGAGATGTTATTCGGGCACATTGGATTATCTGGGAGCCGATTCTAGATACCAGTGATCCAGTGTTTTGGCACAATGTTCCCGTCAATATTGTGTTCGAGGTTCCGGCTGGAAAAACAGTGACTCAGGTGGGGATTGCGCCGATTGATGGATGGGCTGCCGGTGCTGCCTGGATTGATGTTGGCGAATTACTTTCCGAACCACCGCCGGCACAATAAGGAAACATGAGGAAATATGCATCTGGCTGTAGGGCGATAGATGGCAGCCTGAGAGGGGGGAGGCTGCCTCTGGTGAGAAATAACTATCGGCTCAATAGGTGCGACGATGAAAACGAGACGGGCTGTGAGTTTTGCTTCGGTGCATAGTGGGCAGGGCGCTGCGTAGTGAATTAGATCGGTTAGCGATCGCGTAGAGCAGTAGGTAACACGTATGTGGTAGTTTGCGCATCTGAGGCAATATTCAATTGGGTCGCCGGAGTAATCCTCGGGGGAATAATCGGGTTCTTAGGCTAATCGCAGTAATTACATATCCGCCAGGATCTACGATAGGCACTAGGGTTATTATCCATTTACAGGTAAAACACTAGATATAGCCTGAAAGCCTGATATTACAGACCGCCACGCATACAGCGGATTCCGTCATTACCCACTAGCGCTAATAGGTGCCGCTGGCGTGCAATCGCCGCGATATTATCGAAAAAGCTTACGGATCCGTTGCGGCGAGACTTTCATTGCAGTGCCGAGCTGCTGGGCAAATAAGGATACGCGCAACTCCTCAATCATCCATTGCGCCTGCTGGCACGTGCGCTCGCGTTGGGCGTCATAGGATTCCTCGCGGGCCTGGGCGCATTGCTCGTTAACGAACTCAGTTATCTCGTCAATATGATCGGCCAGTTCGTCATCGGTATCAGGCTGAGTGGCAGCTTTTGCGAGCCGAAGCTGTGCAGCATGGATATAGCGGGGCAGATGTGCCAGATATTCTTCTGGGGTGCCCGAGATAAATCCTGGATAGAGCAACTGTGCCAGATGGTCGCGCTCGTCCGTTACCGTGTTGAGCATCGATGTGCTGGAATGAGCCCGTAGGGCACTATCCGTCTGGCTGAGGGCGCTCATAATTTTCGCAACAATATTGACGATACGGTAGATCTCATCTTCCAGGCGAAGCCGCACGTAACTGCGCAATGCCTCAAACTGGCTGCGCTCGCGGATAGTTCCGATGCCCTGATGATTTTCCCGCCCCCACTTATCGGCAATATTGCGGCAGGCGGCAAACTGGATATCGGCGATCAGCTCAGCCGTGGTGGGATAGGGGGTACTTGCCAAAAGCAGGGATTGCGTGCCGTTCCACCGCGTGCTGACTCGGGCGTCAGGTAAAGCCAGATCCGCGGCTAATAGCCGGATTATTCCGAGGCGATGGTCGCGAGTTTGGCGGGCAGGATCCGTCAGGACCCGAATACTGACGCTATTAGCGGTAGCACCATTATCTACTAAGGCAGGATAGCCGCGCACGGGCGCACCGGAGGAGTCACGACTTTCCACCGTAAGCGGCAAGGAGTCGGCCTGTGGCCATTGGTGTAATTCGTCCATCGGGATACGGGGAAGTGCTGCTAGCCCCTTTGAAGCATCTGAGGAGCCCGACGAGGAGACTTGGCGCTGTTCTTCAAGGGCCTGTGCAACTGCGCCGCGCACCACGGTTTCCACAGCAGATCGGGTGCGCGGGGCTAATGCGCGCTGCAGATAGGATAGCGAGGGGCCTTCGTCGAGCACCGCTCCGCGTTCGGAACGGATACGGAATTGGATACACAAATGCGGTGGGATGATGACGTCGTTCCACACCTGTGGATCAATATCAATATGGCGCAATTCGCGTACCGCCTGGGTGATGGCATGTTGGAAGTCGCAGGGGGCTGGCTCGCCGGTATGTGGTCGAGCGGTAAGGCGGCGGGCTAGTTCGCGGGCAACATCGGGGGCCGGAACCAGATGTCGGCGTATATTCTTCGGTAAGGCCCGGATGGTGGCGATGATGAGATCCTCACGCATGCCAGGGACGAGCCAGTCAAAGCCGTCATCGCGCAATTGCGGCAAAATCGTTACGGGAACATCAATCGTCAACCCGTCAGAATGTGATCCGGGAGAGAAGGTGTATTCGATAGGCAGACGGAATTCACCGCATACCCAGTGGGTTGGGAACTCCTCTTCGGATACGGAGGTGTTCCCTAAGAGGAACTCTTGGGTGAATGTCAGCAGGTCCGGGGAGTGCCGCTGTTCTTTTTTCCACCAGGAATCAAAATGCTGACCCGAGACGATATGTTCTGGCAGGCGCTCATCGAAAAAAGTGAATTGTGCAAGCTCGTCGGCAACAAGGCCGGTACGCCGTAGCCGCTGCTCAACATCGCGGGCTTTTTCTAAAGCTCGCAGGTTATCGGCAGCGAATGTGTGGTGGGTGCGCCACAGCCCTTCGACCAGACCGTGCCGAATAAACATATCGCGGGCGAGGTGGCGTGCTTCATCGGTACCGACGGAGGATAGGAGTCGGTGGCGATCTGCCACGATCGGTAGCCCATAGATGGTGGCTTTCTCGTGAACCATTGCCGCCCCAGATCTCGTTGACCAAAATGGTTCAGAGTATTGGTGTTTGATGAGATGGGCGGCCACCTGCTCAATCCATTTTGGTTCAATGCGGGCGACGGTTCGGGCGAAGAGTCGGGAGGTTTCCACGAGTTCAGCGGCCATCACCCAGGCGGGACGTGAGCGGTGTAGCCCAGAGCCCGGCCAGATAACGAAATGTGTGCCGCGCGCGCCCGCGTAATCTTTCACGCGGTCATCCCAGGATCCTAGATTGGAGAGCAATCCGACGAGGAGGGATTGATGGATGGCGTCAGCAGCGGGGGTATCCCGGGATTGCCCGAGTTGGTGAACGGCATGGGTGACGTCTCGGTTGTGTGAGGTGTCGATGAGTTCGTGTGCTGCGCGCGTGATCTGGGTGCGGCTTGGCAGGGTGATCGGGCGCAGTTTCATGCCGAGTGGATGGGCGAGTTGGCGAAGCTGGTCAACGACGTCTTGCCATTCCCTAAAGCGCAGCCAGTTAATGTATTCGGCACGGCACATCCGTCGGAAAGCTGAACCGGATAGATCGCGTTGCTGGGTGCGCAGATATCGCCATAGGTTCAAATACGCCAAAAAATCTGAGCTGCCTTCGGTGAAACGCGCATGGAGTTGATCGGCTTGGGCACGAAATTCTGCTGGGCGTTCCCGCACATCTTGGACGCTCATCGCGGCTACGAGCACCAGAACTTCGCTGGCGCATCCATTATCGACGGCGGCGAGGAGCATACGCCCCAGGCGCGGATCAATGGGGAGTTGGGCGAGAGTGCGCCCGATGCGGGTCAGGCGGTGTTCGCCACGAATCGCCCCGATTTCTTCTAGTAGTTGCAGGCCGGATCGCACTGCGCGCAGTTGTGGCGGGTCGATAAAGGGGAATTCGCTCACTGATCCCAGACGCATGGAGAGCATTTGGAGGATCACTGAGGCCAGCGAGGTTCGCAGGATTTCTGGTTCGGTGAATTCTGGGCGGGATTGGTAGTCGGCCTCAGAGTAGAGCCGAATGGCGATCCCGTCAGCAACTCGCCCGCAGCGTCCGGAACGTTGATTGGCGCTGGCTTGCGAGATGGGTTCGATGGGTAGCCGTTGGACCTTTGTTTTCTGGGAATAGCGCGAAATTCTGGCGGTTCCTGCGTCGATAACATAACGAATTCCCGGCACGGTCAGGGAGGTTTCGGCGATGTTCGTCGCCAAAACGATTCGCCGATGTGAATGTGGGGCAAAAATTCGACGTTGTTCTGCGCCGGAGAGCCGTGCGAACAGTGGGAGGATTTCGACGGCCTGTGGGTCGCGTGAGTGCGTTCCGGCAGTGAGGTATCGCGGGCCTAGTTCTTCGCAGAAGGCTTGGTCGGTGTCGTGGATTTCGCCTTCGCCGGAGAGAAAGACGAGAATATCTCCGGGACCTTCTGCCATGAGTTCGTCGGCGGCGGCAATAATGCCGCTGATTTGATCGCGGGGTTCTTCTTCGCTATCTGGGTCGTGTAAGGGGCGATAGCGAATCTCAACTGGATAGGTGCGCCCGGAGACTTCAATGATGGGTGCGCGCTGCCCTGGTTTTCCGCCTGCACAGTGTTGGCCAAAGTGTTCGGCGAAGCGTTCAGCGTCAATGGTTGCTGAGGTGATGATGAGTTTCAGGTCGGGGCGTTGGGGGAGGAGCCGCGCTAAATATCCGAGTAGGAAGTCGATATTGAGGGAGCGTTCGTGGGCTTCGTCAATGATGATGGTGTCATAGGCGCGCAGTAGTGGATCGGATTGGGTTTCAGCGAGCAAAATCCCGTCGGTCATGAGTTTGACGAGTGTCGTGGGGCTGACGTCTTGGGTGAAGCGAACGTGATAGCCAATGCTTTCCCCGAGGGTGACGCCGAGTTCTGCGCAGATGCGTTCGGCAACGGAACGGGCGGCGATACGGCGTGGTTGGGTGTGCCCGATCATGCCGGTGATGCCTCGACCGAGCTCTAGGCAGATTTTTGGGAGTTGGGTGGTTTTTCCTGATCCGGTTTCGCCGGCGATGATGACGACTTGGTTGTTTTTGATGGCCTCGGCAATGTCTGCGCGGCGGGCGCTGACAGGTAATTCTGCTGGATAGGTAATAGGGGAGGGGACGGCGGCGCGGCGGGCAGCGATGTGTTCGTTGGTGAGGCGGCGCGGGCGCGAATAGGCGCGGGAGCGAGAGGTGGAGCGTTGAGATTGCGCTCGCGATGCAGCGGTAACAGGTGGCTTTTCCGTGGAGGTAGCTGGGGAAGTGGTGGAGGAAATGGTGGGGGAAGATTCTGATGGCGTGGGTGTGGGGGCATCGGATGTGGGGGAGTTTGCCTGCGCGGATGCCGCAGGCAGCGTGGTAGCCGGGCGTTGGGATCGCCGAGCAGCTCGTCGTCGGTTATGTGCCCGAGACGAGGAGGAATGCTGTGAGTTATGAGAGGATTCTGCCATCGCCCCTATTGTGCCATGAACTGTGGGCAGACTAGGAGGCGAGGCTGTTTGCGGGATCGCTGGGTGCTCTGGTGGCGCGGCGAGGCACAGGGCAACAGTGGTTATCAGCTATACGTAAACTCGCTGCCCAGATTGCTCAATAGCTGCCTGAGAAACAGTTATCGAGCTATCAGCGGGTAAGTTATACGGCTTGTGGTTATTGGGCGGCTGGGTCTAGGCATTGCCCGCCAGCTTGGGCCCAGCTTGCGAATCCACCATCGAGGGAATACGCCGAAAATCCTAATTCGCGCAGGATGGCTGCGGCGTATTGGGAGCGCCGCCCGGAGGCGCAGTAGGCGATCACGGGATGTTCGGTGTTGAGAGTTGCGGCGGTGTGTGCGTTGAGATTTCCCAACGGAATGTGGGTGTCGTGGGCGGCATGCCCGTTGAGGCGTTCCTCGGATTCGCGCACGTCAAGGAGTTGTGCTCCGGCATTGGCAAGGGCAAGGGCTTGAGTGTGGGTGATTCGCAGGGGGAGTGAATCGCCGTTGTGTGTGTTTAGATCTGGCATGGGTGCTCCTCGTGTTGGGTGGTGAGCCTGATGGGGTGAAGGTTGTGGCGTGGTCATGACGCCGAAGGTCTGCCGTGCTCATGGCAGACGGTGAGCTGTGTTTATGAGGATAGCTGTTTTTCATGAGCCTTGTGTGTTCGTGTGGTGTGCCGTGGGTTTCATGCTGGGAGGGGATTCCTCTTATGTGCTTATGGCTAGATGGGTTCCGTCTAGCTGAGTTTGGTGTATCGCTAGGAGGGGCGGCGAGCTGTTCTCAGTGGGTGGGTGGTGGCAGGGGAGCTATTTGGCTTCTGCTGGTTTTAATGTGGCGCGGTAGTCACGTGGTTGAGTAGCTAGTTTTTGGCTGGGCGGTTGGCGATTACAGGTAGCGATTACAGGTGGCGTGGTAGTACGTGGTCGCAAGTTGTGTTCAGCGCGGTTATTGGCTGGAGTGTGAGCTGCGAAAATGAGTGTTCGGCAATGCGATACTCGGCAGCACGGTGTTTAACGACGGGTATTCAGCGCTTTGCCATTTGGTGATTTTCGTGGGTGAGACGGGCTGCCTGTCAGGGGGGGGCACGCGTGATGAGGTGGCGCACGGGCTTGTAATGCGGATGTGTTGAGGGGGATAAATACGGTTTGGTGGCGGAACACGCTTGGGCGCGGTCCACCACATCCTCGATGTGACGGAATACTATATCTGGTATCCACAAAAAATTTAGGCACAACATTTAGTGTTATCTGGAGTGGTCACAGAAAATAATGCGCGGAGCAGACCGCGCCTTTTTCGCGTTGACACCCAGATCCGATACGAGGAGGTTCTTCATGTCCGTGCAGACAGTCCGTAGTACCACACTCGTCCGTAAACGCGACGGGCGGATAGTCGCTTTCGATCCAGCAAAGATATATCGCGCGATGGAAGCCGCCCTCAACGCTCAAGGAATTGAGGACCACGAATTCCTCAGCCGAGCAACCACGGCAATAACACAATCTTTGGGTTCTGACACCCTCGACATCCCGCGCATACAGGCAGCCGTGGAAAACTATCTAATGACCTCGCCATATCCTGAGGTGGCGCGCGCCTATATTGAGTACCGCCACGACCGCGATATTGCCCGCGAACAAGCCATGGATATTCAACATTCCGTTGGTAAATTGCTTCACCGCGACGAAACCGTCGTAAATGAAAATGCCAACAAGGATGCAACCGTATTCAATACGCAGCGGGATCTCACCGCCGGTTCTGTGGCAAAAGCCTATGCCTTGAAGTACCTCTTGCCATCTCACGTCGCCAACGCCCACATCAAAGGCGATATTCACGTTCACGACCTGGATTATCAGCCTTTCCAGCCCATGACGAACTGCTGCATTATCGACATCGCCGGCATGTTGAAAGAGGGATTCCAGATTGGAAACGCCCGCGTCGAATCCCCGAAGTCCATCAATACTGCGACCGCCCAAGTCGCCCAGATCATCGCGAATGTGGCCTCCTCGCAATATGGCGGATGCTCAGTTGATCGCACCGACGAAGTCCTTGCCCCCTACGCGGAACTCAACTACGCAAAACATATGAAAGATGCGCAGGAGTGGGTGGCGGCCGATCGTCGCGAGGAATACGCCATGACGAAAACGCGCAAGGATATTTATGACGCGATGCAGTCCTTGGAGTACGAGATTAATACGCTGTATTCCTCAAATGGGCAGACCCCGTTCGTGACCTTGGGATTCGGTCTGGGAACGTCGGTTTTTGAACGAGAGATCCAGAAGGCAATTTTGAATGTGCGCATTGCCGGTATTGGGAAAGACCGCCATACGGCCATCTTCCCGAAACTTGTTTTTGGTTTGCGCCGAGGGGTCAATCTCGAACCGGATTCCCCGAACTACGACATCAAACAGCTCGCTTTAGAATGTTCAACCAAGCGTATGTATCCTGACGTTTTGAATTATGACACCTTGGTTGACATCGAAGGAGATTACAAGGTGCCGATGGGATGCCGCTCATTCTTGCCGAAATGGCGTGACCCGCAAAGTGGCGAGCTGGTGAATGCCGGGCGATTGAACCTGGGAGTTGTCACGCTCAATATCCCGCGCATAGCGATCGAAGCGCGCGGCGATATGGCACAGTTTTGGGATCTTTTTGCGCAGCGGATGGCAATTGTTCACGACGCCCTGTGCTACCGGATTCGTCGGTGCGAAGAAGCAATCCCCGCCAACGCCCCGATCCTGTACTTACATGGTGCGTTCGGCAAGCGCGCACCTGAAGGATCGCAGAGCGTCGCAGAGTTTTTCCGCGGGCAACGCGCTACGGCCTCCATCGGATATATCGGTTTATATGAAGCGGCGACGATGTTCTATGGGCCGACGTGGGAGAATAATCCGCAGGCGAAAGCCTTTACCGTGGAGATCGTGCGCCGGCTAGATGAATATGCGAGGCAGTGGCGTGCGGATAGCCCGTACTGGTTTTCGGTGTATTCCACTCCCTCTGAATCCTTGACGGATCGTTTCGCGCGTATGGATAAGGAAAAATTTGGCGCTATTGCAGACGTGACGGATAAGGATTACTACACGAATTCCTACCATTACGATGTGCGCAAGCAGATCACGCCCTTTGAAAAGATTGATTTCGAGGCAGTCTATCCGCGGTATGCCAAGGGCGGATTCATCCACTATTGCGAATATCCTAAGCTGACGTGTAATCCGGCGGCGCTGGAAGCCGTGTGGGATTACGCCTATGACAAAGTGGCATATTTAGGGACGAATACGCCGATTGATCGCTGTTATGAGTGCGGATTTGACGGAGAATTTCTCCCGACGGCCGCCGGTTTCACCTGCCCAGAGTGTGGCAATAGTGATCCGGAACGCTGTGACGTCGTCAAGCGTACATGCGGGTATCTCGGCAATCCTGTCAAACGCCCAATGGTTCATGGTCGGCATCAGGAGATCTCCGCGCGTGTTAAACACGTCAACGATCTGGGATGTTTGACGGCGAACTGACGGATAGCTGGTTGGGCAACTGATGGTAATGCATGTTTAGCGGCGGGTCGAGGCAATGCCTGTAAACGGAACGAAACCTGCAGGCAGTAGCGGCGAATCAGCAGAAATACTGGAGAATGAAAAGTCGCGACGACCTGGGTAATGGCAGACGATCCGGCGAAGAAAAGAGGGAACGTGGTGAGTGATCCGGTTGTGCGCAATGCCGACGGGATTCGCCTCCCAATGCCCCAACAGTGGGACGGGCGGCGCTTATGTGCTGGATATATTGCTGACTACAAGCCATTTAGTTTCGTTGACGGGGAAGGCGTGCGCTGTGCGCTGTACGTTTCCGGTTGCCCTTTTGCCTGCCCAGGATGCTACAACCAGGCGGCGCAGAGCTTTCGCTACGGTGAGCCGTTTAGCCAACAGGTGCATAGTCAGATTCTTGCTGACCTCGCGCAGCCATACGTTCACGGTTTATCGCTCCTTGGTGGTGAACCCTTTTTGGCCACGCCGATCCTTCTTCCACTTGTTAGGGAATGTCGGGCGCGGTACGGGCTGGAGAAAACAATATGGATTTGGTCTGGCTACACCTACGAGCAGTTATGCCAGGAAACCGAGGATAAACAGCAGCTTTTGCAGATGTGTGACGTCCTCGTTGATGGGCCTTTCATACAGCGCCTCTATCAGCGAGATTTACCGTTCCGAGGGTCAACCAATCAACGCATAATAGACCTACGCGCAACGCGAGCGGGAGGGGATATTGTGGAACGTACTGACCTTACCGATAGGTGAGCGAGCAGCGCGATCCCCGATGCGAGCAGAATGTGGCGGCACGGGACTGAGCTTATGGTGAATAGCGAGGGGCAGGTGAGGCTGGGTGGGCGCGCTATACTTGGTCAGCGCGCCCACCCAGCCGGCGCTAGCCAGGGGGGGGCAACGCAGGTGAATTGTGAAGAGGGATAGCTACGCCCCGCGATAGGGGTCCTCGGGGCGGGCAGATACCTCGGGAAGATATATCAGGCAACGTCACGGAAACGACTGTGGCGGCTGGAACATTACGCTCCAGCCGCCACAATCATTGTTGCGCTAGTTAGCGCACCTTAGGCGATTAGCCAGCAGTCACTCATTAGCCAACGGCAACCATAGGCGACCAGTTATGACCAACCTGCTTGGCAGGGCCGTACTGCGATCCGACGTTGCTGTAGAAGAACAGGTTTCCGTCTTCTCGGATACCGTACAGATCCATCAGACCGTCACCTGTGACGTCGCCCGGCACGAACGCGATCTGGAAGGTTCCCCATCCGTGACCCACTGTGCCAGCATTCTTCAACGTCAGTGCATCCGTGCCGCTGTATGCGTACAAGACGCCATCAGCACCAATACCGATCACGTCAGCATTTCCATCGCCAACAAGTTGACCGGCACCGAGGATCTGCCGCATTCCTGACCAGCCGTGACCGATCTTGACACCGTTCAACAGACCGTCTTGTGACAAGAGGTAACGGTACAGATCGCCAGTGGCAACATGGCGGGCGATCACGTACTGTGCGCCGTCGGAACCGAGGCGGCCAACGTAGGTGATGTTGTCAACCTCGTTCCAGTTCTTTCCAGCTTTCTTGCCATAGGTCAAGAAGCCGTCGCCTGCCGAGTAGTAGTAGTTCAACGAACCATCCTTGTACCGGACGAGCACGTCGGCGCGGTTATCACCGTTGACGTCGGAAATTGGCGTCAACGCCGTCACCTGCGACATGTCACATCCGACAACACCGCGGTATGCCAACTGACCATCGGCCTTACCCACGTAGAAGTGGAGGCGACCAGCGTTATCGACGGACCACAGATCGGCAGTGCGATCACCCGTTGCTTCACCCAACAGAGCGGTTGGGGTGGCTGGGGTAGCTGGGCGAGCAATAGGCGTGCAGGTATCCGTTCCAGGATTCGGGTTCGGCCCCGGATCCGGCTTAGTAGCTGCAACCAGCTCGTAGGTCGAGCGCGAGTAGCCCTCGAAAGTGAGCTTTCCATCTGCCCAGGTGGCATTGACCAAGACACGGTTTCCATCTGGTGTTACCAGGTAAACCTTCGTGCCCTCAGCCGCCGGAATAGAGATCGTGCCACGCTCAGTTGCGTAGGGATCCTTATTCGACAGCTTGACGATGGTGCCATTGTTTTCGGTGGTCACCGTCAGAGCGTCATCGGAGCGGAACGGACCAGTGATTGATACGCCCTTATCCGTTAAGGTGACGTTCTTGATCGCGATATTGACCGTGATCTTCTTCTCCACGGTGGATCCGTCAGCCTGGGTGGCGATGATCGTCACCGTATTTGCCCCCGGAACCAACACAGTGCCCTCAGCGAGCTTCACGGTGGTTTCGCCAGCGGCCGGCTTTGCCGAATCCTTAGCGATCGGATCGTCGTCCTCTACCTTGACCTGTTCGAGGATCTTGGCGCGCAAGCCATCCTGATCGGCCAGTTCCTCACGGAACATCTCGAAGGACATCGGATCTGGTGCGGTGATAACCGGATCAGCGTTAACCGTGAAGGTGACCGCCGAGGTGGTGACGTTGCCAGCCAGATCGGTGCTCGTTGCCGTCAGGGTGTACTGACCCTTCAACTTCGAGGTGTCGATCGTGTGGGTCAGCTCAGTTTCTTCCGGCTTGGTGACCGTTCCAGAAACGTCAGCCTTCTCGGGAACCTTGCCGCCGCTGATGTTCTTCAGCGCGTCCTCAACCGGGGTTTCCTTCGTGACCAGCTTGGTCTGCTGAGTCTCGTTGAGCACTTCGCCGTCCTTGCCGGTCAACCGGACGTTCAAGGAGGCCAAGTTAGGATCGCTTGCCTTCGTCACAACAGGAGCCTTATCGCGAACGACAGCGCCTTCAGCGACGGAGTGGGTGATCTGCGGAGCTGCCTCATCCAGCACCACCGGAACGAATGCCAACAGGGCATTGCCGAGGGTGTCGGTGAGCAGGATTTCCAAGATATTGCCATCGGCAACCTTGACAACCTGGTTGAACGCACGCTCGTTAGATACTGGCCCGTGGCCGGTGTAGTTGAACAGTTCGATTAGGGTCGAATCGTTGATCTTCAACGTGTAACCCCAGCCGTCATCGGAGGCCTTACCAGTGAAGGGGACGTCTGGCTTGTTGGTGAACAGTGTTCCACCGATCAGCTTCGGGCTATCGAACTGGATACTCGGCACAGCAGCATCGACAAACAGGCGCAGAACGCCGGTGTACATCGGCTTATCATCCGTGCCAATTACCTCAACCTTGAATGGGTTGATGCCCGTCTTGGCCGGAAGTTTGACGGTGATCTTTCCGTCAGCATCCGGAGTAACCTCAATCGGATCACCGGCAACGAAGCCGCCGTTTTCAACCCGTGGGCGCTGAGTGAAGATGATCTTCTTAACGCCAACCGCACCTTCGCCGCGCATGGTGAACACTCCGTCTGCGTAATCTGGAGAGCCACCCGGAACGAGACAGGTGGAGTACCCGTTCGAGCACTTTGCATTGGTGATATTCGGGATTGCCGTCTTGGGATCTGCCGGAGCGCGATCGTCAATGGCGACGGACTTAGTCGTCGTATTGACGCCATCACCAGCAACGACGGGGACGGCTACCTGATCGTCCTTAGGAGCGAAGGAGTATTCGAATGTGCCGTCAGGATTTACTGTGACGTCCTGATCGTTGACCTTAACCGTCAGCTTTGCCCCTTGACGTTCGTCAGCAACCTTGCCGCGGACGGTGACCTTGCCACCTTCTAGTGCGACGCCGCCCTTAGCGGTCAGGTTAGTGATCTCAAGCGTCGGTGGCTTGGAATCATACGTGACCTTGAGGGTGTCGTGAGCAACTTCTTTTCCTTCAGCATTCTTGCCGACCAGCTCAATGGTGTTCGGGCCTTCGGTAAGCGGAACGAAAGCGGTGAAGCGACCAGCAGTAATTTCAACTGGCTGACCAGCGACCGTCAGTTCTTTCACGGAATCAGAGACGAATCCCTGAATACGCAGCTTGCCATCGGAAACGCCATTGGTGGATGGGCCAACCAGACCGTCGTTGTAGAACTCGCGAGAGGAAACGATGATCGCGTCCTTAGCGAAAACGTATGATCCAACCCCCAGGGCGAAGCCACGATCCAAAGCGGATACCGTGACGGAATCCGTCGGCGAGCTGACCTTGATGGCGTAGCGGTTATTACCCAGATCGGTGTATTCCATTGCCTTACCGGCGGCGTCAACCACATCCGGAGCGGCAGCCAGACCAGAGCCTTCTTCGACAATCTTGACCGTCAGGACATTGTTTTCGTATGACTCAAAGACGATCTGCGGCGGGGTTCCGTCCACGCCAAAGGAGAAGTCGTAGGTCTGCCAATCGAATCCCTCACCGAGGCGAGCGGAGACGCGGTAGATATAACGACCATCAGCAACCGGAGTGAACTTACCTTGAGCGGCGTTCCACTCTAAACCATCGAATACATGGGATTCCGCAACGTGGGCAATATTGCCTTCTTTGCCGGCCTGGATTGCGTCGCCAGCGGTGACGCGGCTCAAACCTTGTTCGTATCCAATGGTGCGTACCGGAGTGCCGTCGGCGTGCAATACGTCGTACTTGACTTCGCTGGCATTGCGCATGAATACCAGAGCTGGAGCCACAACGTCAGCGTCGCCATCGCCATTGGGGGAGAGCCAGAATTCCGCGTCGGGCTTTCCGCTCAATGCGGCTAGACCCTTAACCGGAACGGTCATGCTCAAAACGGTGGTGACCAGAGTGGATTCAGACTCGTTGACGTCCTTTGCCCAGACCTTGCCTTCTTCGAGGATGATCCGTTCGGCGTTCCAATCGCCAACGAAGCCCAGATAAGGAACGGCGATATTTGGCGCGTCTTTCGTTGCGGATTCGAAGCGTGCCCAGCCCTCAATGAAGTGGTTGGTGGAGGTGTTCGGCGTCAGCGTGAAGGTCACGTTCGCCTTTGCACCCGGCTCAACCGTCACGGTGGACGCCGAAGCGGTCAGCGTTTCGCTGGAGATTGACGTGGTCGTCTTGGCATCCTTGGTGTTGGATTCGTTGAGGACCTCTTGCTTGGGGATGTTGTACGTCACCGGAGCAGTGCCAGTGTTCTCTAGCTGAACGGTGAAGTTCACCGGCCCCTTGACTTCGCGCAAGGAGACATCGCCAGAGCCGTTCACCGTAGCAAAGACGCTATTGCTCAATGCGAGATCAATATTGGCCAAACCAGCGCCAACTTGGCGTGGAGCAAGCGGGACCCCTTCTTTACTCTTCGGGATCATTGCCGTGTTCTGCAGGGCGATCTCGATGCGATCGGTTAGTGCCCGACCGGAGAGCCCCTGGAACTGATCCTTGTACTTCTCAACGACCAGCGCAGACAGACCGGAAACATTCGGTGCCGCCATAGAGGTACCGGACATAGTGGTGTACTTGTTGTTGTTGATCGTCGAGTACACCGAGCCGCCAACACCGGCGATATTTGGCTTGAAATCAAGCGTCGGCGAGGGGCCCCATGAGGTGAAGTCCGAAGCCTGCAGGCCTTCAGCGTTGACGATGACCTGCTGATCTTTGGTCAGCTTCACCGTGACGGTGTGGCCGGCCTTCAGGGCTTCCCGCATTGCTAAACCGTGGGAGCGGTAAACCGAGGCTGATAAGAAGGTGTACTTATCGAGGCCACCCATTGACAGGAAGGTATCGCCGCCAGCTTCCGAGTTGAAGACGATGACACCAGCGGCCTTGTTCTTCACCGCGTTGGCGTACTTATCCGCGAAGGAAATCTCACCGCGTTCAATCAGGGCAAACTTGCCGGTCAGATCGGTGCCAGCCGGGTAATCCTCGGGGCGGGATAGGCCGGCGTCGAAGAGCGGCCATTCCTTGCCGTCAGCTTCGCCGGTTGCCAAGGCATACGGCATATCCTTCTGGCTTCCATTGTCATTCCAGTAACCGACGGGGACGATGCGGTGGGAATTATCAATCGAGGCAACCGAGAAAGAGTCTGCCTGGATTGAGGGGGCGCCGAGCGTGCCGTCGTCGAGCTGCCCGAACATGTCATCGATTCCGCCCGTGGGGGAGAAGTTCAAACCGGAGTTACCGGCTGAAATCACAGCCAAAACACCATTGTCGCGTGCGGCAGCAATGGCGCGGGCAACACCGTCAGATTCGTTGGCGTGACCGTTTGGCGAACCGAGTGAAAGGTTCATAATATCGGCGCCGAGTTTGACCGAATCTTCAATAGCGGCAACGATATCGGCATCGGAAGCGCCGCGTTCACCCGAGTTGGAGAAGACCTTCATGGCCAGTAGCTGGGCATTCGGGGCAACGCCATCGATGCGACCCGTCTTTGCCGTATCCGGGGTTTCCGGACCTTCTGCGCCATTTGCTGCCACGATACCGGCGACGTGCTGACCGTGGTCACTGCCGGTGGTGTCGTGAATTTCCCAGTTATCGTCGGCGTAGTTGTAGCCGTAGGGAACTTTACAGGTCATGGAGTGGGTGGCATCGGGCTTGAGCTTGGATTTTTCACAGACTCCGTTATCGAGTCGCAGATCCTGGTGCGTGATGTCAACACCGGAATCAATAATGGCAACTACGGTTCCCGTACCATCAACGCCGTACTTGTGGAAAGCACTTGATACGCCTTCCATCTCGCGTGCGGAGGTCTGAGTGGGATAGTAAAGCCGTTCTTTACGGACGGATTCGACCTCCGGTAGCTGGCTGAAAGCGAGCAGCTTATCCGAGGGGATCGTCGCGGAGAAGCCATTGACGAGGTATGCGAACTGACGGTCAACGACCAAGCCGTATTCGCTCTTCCACTGGTCAATAAGCTGTTGTTGGGTGCTCAGTCGAGAAGACTCTGCCGATTCGGACAGAGTGGTCGGCTGATCTTTCAAAATAACAACGACTTTTTCGTTGTGCGGGGTTAACGCATCGCTGGCGCTAATTGTTGCGCCCGGCTTTGCGGGAGTACCGGCCGTATCGGAAAACGGCACGGGCTCTGCTGCGGCGGGCAAAATCCCAGCGGACAGGACGAGTGCTCCTGTCGCGCCCGCAACGAGTGCTCTTCTAAACGTTTTCATTGCTCCTCCATTTATCCAGAGTGGTGTAAGAATGCCAGAATCGGCAGGTTGACGAAAGAAACGTTCATTTTCTGAGATGTAAAACGCGGCAAAAAGCAGGGTATTCCCTGTGCGAAATCGGAAATAATAAACAAAGCCGCAATTTGGGCGCACGATTGTGATTGTTCTCCCTCTTTTTAACCGCCAGATACTGGCAGTAATGCAGGTTGGTATCAGGGATCGACGGGTAGATCTCGTAGAGTCAACCGCAGAGAATGAACGGCAGAATGTGCTTGAGATAATGACGGCGATAGTCAAGAGAGGTGGTGAGTATGCTCCGACGGGCGCACGAGGGCGAGGAAAATCCAATAAATCCCACAACCAGATCTAACGGCCGATATTCACAACGGCGAGGGATGAAATATGTGTGGGGCATACTAGCGGTATGTGTTATCGCGCTGATGGCGGTAACCATACGTCCTGACGTGTGCGTTCTGACGGCACATATCGTCGTGCTCGCTCCCTGGGCAAACATCATCGCACTGCGTGGATGGCTTGTCATTGTTTTCGGTGTTCTTGGATTATTGTGTGCAATTTTGGCAGCTATCCGGTGGGCTGTATGCCGAAAAGGGCGGATTGCTGTGGGGCTAGCAGTCATCTTGGGAGGTTGCGCACTCGCCCACGGGGTGTTGATCGGGGCGCGCGGTATCGCCAATCCTGGCCAGCTTCCCCTAGATACCGGAATAACAGCGAGCGGTCAGGGAACTGGGGCAATAACTGTGCTGTCCTACAATACGCAAGGCGGTCGTATCGACGTCACTGCGCTGCGTGAGGTCGTCAAAGAAAATGGGGTAGATCTCCTCGTCTTGCCCGAAACCTCAACGAAACGTGGCAAAGAGATTAATGCTGCCCTGGCTGAGGCGGGAATGGAATTCCAACAATTTGATACCGCTACCGATCAATATCAGCCAGATTTTCGCTCCACGGTTGTCTTAGTTTCTGCGGCGCTCGGGCAATACACCCACGTCGATTCGGGCTTGCCACAAGAATCTGCGGTTCGCATTGTGCCAGTAAATGGTTCTGGGCCGACGATTTATGCGGTACACACCTTTGCCCCCTCGCCAGCGACAATTGATATTTGGCGCTCGCATATTCGTCAGGTCTATGCACTATGCGATCAACCTGGACCATATATCATCGCCGGAGATTTTAACTCGACGAAAGATCATGAATTGGCGGTTGGCGCGAACTGCTTTGACGCGATGGCGGAAGCCGGTTCGGCGGGTTTGGGGACATGGCCGAGCACCTTGCCTCCACTATTGGGGGCGCCGATTGATCGCGTGTTACATGACGACTCCTATCAGGGAGTGGCAGCCACCCTGATAGGAGTCGGCGAATCCGATCATCGTGGCATTATTGTTCGCTTAGAACCGCGCTCGCAGTAAGGCGCCAGGTATAGCGGTGGCGGCGCATTAGGTATAGATAGCGAGTTTATATATGCCATTCAAGACAGGTGTGGATAGGTGAACACCATATAGATCGCTGGATTCGCCCTAACTGGGCATGCGATAGGCGCGAACGCGATAACTAGGAATGTGATAGGCCGGTATGGCCATTATTGGAAAGTGCGCCAGCGCGGGTACGCACGCCTAACCGTTGAATACATAGGGATTCAGCGGAGCGCGCATTCTGTGAAACACGGCGCATATATCTTGCGTCTGTCGGTAGACTAGCCCCAGGTCTTAGCGATTCCGGCGTCTGGCGTACCTGTTGAGGTCGGCTACACGCGGCAGGTTCGGCAGGCGAGTATCGCTGAGAGAATGACTATCTGCCCGCAAAAGGAGATAACGATGGCAATGTTCAGAACCTTGGCAACATTTGGCGTGGGATACGTACTCGGTTCACGCGCAGGGCGTGAGCGCTACGAGCAGATCAAGAAAATCTCGAAGAAGGTGTGGAACTCCAAGCCGGCACAAAAGGGGCGGGATAAGGTCCGTTCCCAGGCGTCACAGACGCTGCACAACGCTCAAGACGCGGCAAAATCAAAGTTCCACGAGGCAAAGGATTCCGTCAAAGGGGCTGTGCGTGATCGCGGTACGGCAGTGCCGGATGTTGATGAGATTCGCGTCGAGGCTGTGCCAGTGGAGGCCCGCCCAGATCTGCGTTAGCTCTCGTGGGATAGCGTGCCCTAGCTATCTCGCCGTCTCGGCAAGATAGCTAGGTTTTGCTTATGCGTCACTACCTGCTTGCCCCGTCAGGATGAATCTCCTTATCAGTATGGCTGAAACGAAGAACTGCCTGGCAAGACAGTCAAGCAGGGCGCATTACATGGCAGGAATTCGGCGCTCGCACGGGTACAAGCAGGATACGTTTAGCTAGGAAGCTCAAGGAGGAGCACGATGTGTGATACGGAAGTGACAGAAGGCGTAGTAGATCGCGCTCGCGGCGCTTTGTTAGCCAGTGCCTGCGGCGATGCGCTAGGTGTTCCCTATGAATTCGACGATGCCCCGCGCGATCCTCAGATGATTGGCGGTGGTTTAGGCCCGTATGAGCCAGGCGAATGGTCAGACGATACGCAGATGATGGTCTGTATCGCACGGGTTGCTGATTCAGGACTTCGCTTGACGTCGGCGGCGGCCTGTGACGCAGTGGGGCAGAATTTTATTGACTGGATGCGCAACGGGGCGACGGATATTGGCACGCAAACGCGCGCGGTTATTTCAGCGGCGACGCGAATGACGGGAGACGTCTCGGATCGCCTCACTACGGCGGCCCGCGAATATCTTGAGCGAACGCAGCGGGCCGCTGGCAACGGTGCCTTGATGCGCACGGCACCCGTCGGGCTGTGTTTCCTGTGGGATCGCGAGCAGACCGCTCACGCTGCCCGCCTCATGGCTGAATTGACTCATGCTGATCGCCTTGTAGCCGAGTCCTGCATATTGTGGAGCGAAGCGATCCGACTCGCCATCACCGATGAGGTGTTGGATATTCAGGCGGGATTGGATCTTCTCTTGCATGAGTCGCGGTCACTGTGGCGTACAGCTATCGCCGATGCGGAACACGGCTTAGTGGATCCGCATACGAATGGATATACCGTTTCAGCTTTACAATGTGCCTGGTATGCCGTTCACTCCACTCGGGAATACCTCGGAGAGGCGGCGGTATATAGCGGAATTCGCACTGCGGTTAAGCTCGGAGGGGATACCGATACGATTGCGGCTATTGCGGGGGCGCTCTTGGGTGCTCGTTGGGGAGAAAAAGCAATCCCGGAGCAGTGGAAAGCAGACGTACACGGCTGGCCTGGGATGACGGGAGCAGATCTGGCGAATATGGCAGAGCGGATTGTGCGCAAATCTAAGCCGCGCGGATTCTAAATACCCGATGCCAGGCAGGTGGAGATAATCAGAGAAAATCTCTGCTTGCTCACGTGCTGATTCATGTTATTCCCAGGGGATTTCCAAAGGAGAGAATTTCCCAAGGGAGATGTGCGACGGGGAGCGCGCAAATGCAGCAGGATAGCAGGTGTCTGCTGGGCGGCTAGCGCTTTATTATCCACTTTCCATAAAAATACGGATGGGTCGATTGTGGCGGCGCGTATATATGATCCGAACGAGGAGAACCTCGTAAGATTGCGAGATTTCCTTGATGGGGAGCCGGTTAATTCTGCTCAATAGTGCTAACAATCGCAGGTTAGAGTGGCGAATACGAGTTATTGGTGTTTGCCGGAGAGGGTAAGAGCCGGCGAATTGGCATCAATAGAAGCCGTATCGCGGCGTAACAAATCATTGGCTTAATAGGTCATCAGTTATTACCAATCAATAGCGAGGCACGCAGTGCGCCAGCAGGATCTAGCTATCAGCAGGATCTAATCGGCGTATGAACTGCGGATATGGTCGATCTGGGTGCGCAGATCAAAACCTGTGGCGCCGCGAATAATCGGCACTCCGCCTTGCTCAATATCTCGATCTTGCCGGAAGCTGGAGGTGGCGTCCATCGTCCCATGCGAAAGGACCTGTTCGACCGGGTTGAGTGTTCGCAAGGCAATTCCGCGCACCCGATGCGGATATTCGCGAGCTAAATCGTCATAAATAAGAGGATCGTGCTGGCCGTCATCCCCGACGAGATACCACTTAATATCGGGGAACATAATCAGTAAGTTCCGTAGCTGCGTCTTTTTGTGTTCTTGACCGGAACGGAACAAGCTGGTGGGGGTCGGCCCCCAATCCGTCATCAACATTGGCCCGATAGGGAGGGCATTGCGTTGAATAAAGTGCAACATGGTTGAGTAGGTGTTCCAGGCGCCCGTTGATAGATAAAACACGGGAGCATCTGGCGTAGGAGCGAGCAAATCTCCATAAAATTCTGCCATTCCAGGTACGGGCTGGCGCGTATTGGTGTGCAACACAAAAGAATTCCAGGCCGCGAGCATGGCGCGGGGAAGCCAGGTAACGACGATCGTATCATCCACATCGGAGACAAGGCCGGTGTGAGCCTCTGGCGAGACGATCATGACGGGAGCGGTGATCGCTTCACCGGCTGCCGGAGTGATGCGCGCTTCATGCCAGCCAGGTTCTAGCCCGTGATCTTCGACGAGAATATCGACGTATCCGGAACGATCCGTACGAGTGTGTAAGCGCCGACGGCCCAACTCCACAGTGCAGGGCAGAAAGCCGACTTGGGTGGTGAAGAATTGCCGCCAGCCGCGTTGGGCTTTTGCGGCATGTTCCGCAGCAAATTGCGCTAGATCGCGCATGCCTTGTGGGGTTAGCGAGTGCATAGAGGCCGGTAGGAACGGAAGCTGGAACGGCTTGGTGTTTTCCTGCGGATCGGCCATAATCGCGCGGGCAAGGACTTTGGCAGCATGAATCGAGCCGTATCCGGCGTAGCCGGTTAGCCGAGGTAGCCAGCCGGCGCGGCGTTTGCACACGATATTGTGCCGGTTCACCGCGGCTTCGGTAGCACGAGCAATATTTGCCAAAGACATACACATCAGCGTACTGAAACTGGCGGATTTATGCAGGTTTCTTGGGTTTCCTTAGCCGGTAGCGAAGTTTTCCGCCAGCGCAATCAACGCAATTATCCTGCGTTTGTATAGGTGCGGGAGGCAGTTATTGTGATCTGACAGAATCGAGCATAACTGGCAGATCGACGCAATCTGTAGACGTCGCTGCTCGCTCGGGGATTTGCCGTCGGGGTGGGCTATCCTCAGGGCATATTAGCTATTAGATCCACCCCGCTATATAGCTAGCTGATGGCTATCGGGCTTAACCGTCAGCCCGCATTATCCGCAGATTCTCACGGCTTATGCCCGTGGGCAACGACGGTAGATTCATAGCGGTAGGCGTCCCCCCGATAACAGTGCAGGCCCCATTCGATGATTGCTCCCGCGGGATCAAATGCAGTGCGGTCAATAGTGAGGACGGGCTGGCGAGTAGAAATGGCAAGTAATTGGGCTTCGCGTCGGTCTGGCCGTTCAGCACCGACGGATTGGGTGGTAGCGGCGATTTCGATACCAGAATCGCGAATCAGTTGGTACAGCCCGCGTTCTTCCAGAAGCTCTCGGGCGGGAGCGTAAGCAAGCGGAAGCCAATTGTACAAAATAGCTACCGGAACACCATCGCGTTTACGCAGACGTTCCAGCTCAACAACCTGATCGCCAACCTGGATGTCGAGTTTTTCGGCGATTGCTTCCGTTGCCCGTTTGAAATTGTATTGGAGGACTTCCGTGGTGGGCGTGTGACCAGAGGCAACGAGATCTTCATGTAGGGATGGCAGTTTGGCGGGAAGATGCCGAGGGCGCGGGGCAACCACGGTTCCCACTCCGCGCCGGCGTAACAGCAGACCGTTTTCGACGAGAGTTTGCAGGGCGCGGCGGGCGGTTGGGCGGGAGACGTTCAGGCGCTGAGCCATGGACACTTCGTTTTCGATGCGAGTGCCAGGGGTGATAGCGCCGTCAAGGATAGCGCGTTCGATGGGGGCGGAGATTTGTACGTGCAGGGGGTCGGTGCTTGAGCGATTGACCGTAATCTCAGGTTCAAAGAGTCCCATGCTTACTCCTTATTGAATTTGCCGTGGAGGCGGTATATACCCCGCTAGGGTGGTCCATACCCTACTAGATTATTGTGTTTTGCTGTGCTTTTGCGATCTGCCGTCATTCCTTTTCTGTTGGTGCTGACGGCGGTGGTCGAGATACGGCGGGTTATCCGTCGGATATGGTGCCGGTTCGGATATCTGGTGTCGATATCCGGATTGTGGATACATACAGAAGCCTCTCCGTATGCGCGAGGTGCCTGGTAAGAAGATCGAAGATCGCGTGGCGCAGAGCGCGCTGGGGTTCCATGTCGAATCAGCCAGGGCATCCCGCGAGTGCGGGCAGACATCCCTATGTTCTGTTTCTATGTTACCTGTCACCCAGTAGAAAATGTCATTGACCCACTATTTGTCCTGACATATTATGAGCTATGTACTCACCGCACAGCTCATCAGAAGACGCTGTTGAGCGAGGAAATATCAGGAGAAACATGGGATACCGGATCGCCCTTATGGGAGCCGGAAGAATTGGCTCAATGCATGGTTTTCTTTTGCGCGCCATGCAATCTCGGGTAGAAAGCATCGTAGTCTGCGATACCAATACTGAGAAGGCCGAGCTATTAGCCGCTCAACTCGATGCTGACGTCGCCTCCAGCGAACAGGTGTATGCCTCCGGCAATCCGCTGGGCATCGATGCGCTCGTTCTTGCCACTCCTACATCCGAACATGCGGCTGGATTAATTGCTGCCGCCCAGGCCGGCTTGCCAACATTTTGCGAAAAGCCGCTTGCGATGGATATTGAATCAGCGCAAGCGGCATGCCAGGCGGTAGAGGCAGCACAGCTCCCGCACCACATTGGATTTCAGCGGCGTTTTGACGTCGGATATCGCCGTGCCCGCCAAGCAGTTCGCGACGGAGCACTCGGCGAGGTCCACCGATTCCACATGCTTACCGCGGATCAATTCCCACCCGATGACGCATTTATTCCTACCTCTGGTGGGATATTCCGCGATTGTAATATTCACGATTTCGACATCATCGCCTGGGTGACGGGACAGCCGGTAGTTGAGGTCTATGCCACCGGAGTCACCCGAGGGCGTGAGGTGTTCGCCGCCTACAATGACCCCTCAGAAGCGGCCGCGATTCTCACGCTGGCTGACGGAACGATTGGCACCGTCCATGCCTCACGATATAACGGGCAGGGCTATGACGTTCGCCTTGATCTGGCGGGAACACGCGGATCTGTCAACGTGGGATATGATGCGCGAGTCCCCCTTGTGGTCATGGATGACGGCGTGGAATTTCCGCCGCACGCCCCGTGGACGGATTTCATCGAACGATTCCAACCCTGCTACGAACGCGAGCTATCCGCCTTCTTGGACATGCTCGATACCCACGGGCCGAGTCCCTGCACTGCCCGTGACGCGCTAGCGGCCTTGTATGTTGCGGTTGCTTGTGACCTCTCCCGTCGGGAACATCGTCCCGTTCGCCTCGAAGAAATACGGTAGCTATGATTCGCGCACAACATATCACGAAAACATTTCCCGGCGTTCGCGCCCTCGATACGGTGGATTTTGCTGTATCGGGCGGGCAGATTCACGCCTTGATCGGAGAAAATGGTGCAGGTAAATCGACGCTGATGAAAATTCTTGGCGGGATTTACCAGCCAGATTCTGGCGAGGTGTACCTCGATGGTCGGCCAGTTCATTTTTCTGGGCCACTTGATGCGCTCGCCTCGGGGATCGCGGTTATTCACCAAGAACTCAACCTCATGCCAGATCTGACGGTGGCACAAAACATCTTTTTTGGGCGAGAGCTTGGCCGTGGCTATATTAACGATGCCCAAATGAGCCGACGTTCCGCTGAGATTTTGGAACGCCTCGATGTGGATATTGATCCCGATGCGTTAGTCGGCTCGCTCACCGTCGCAGCACAGCAAATGGTTGAGATTGCCAAGGCGCTGTCAATGAACGCCCGCGTGCTCATCATGGACGAGCCAACCGCCGCGATTTCCTCCCATGAAGTCGAAAAACTCTTCGCCGTGGTGCGCGATTTCATTAATCCAGATCGCGCCGTCATCTATATTTCACATCGACTAGAAGAGATCCAAGAGCTATGTACTGACATTACCGTCCTGCGCGATGGTAAGCATGTGGCAACACATCCGGCAGCCGAGCTCACCCGCGAGGATATGATCTCCTTAATGGTGGGGCGGGCTATTGATACCTCGCAGCGTCCCGAATCCACCCCAAGCGATCAACTCGGGTTAGAAGTAACCGGATTGAGTGCAGGCTTCGTTCGCGACGTCTCCGTACAGGTATATCGCGGTGAAATCTTTGGCTTGGCAGGGCTCGTCGGTGCGGGGCGCACAGAATTCGCCCGAGCAGTGGCCGGAGCTGATCCAAAAGACAGCGGCGATATTAAAGTTAACGGTCAGCCGGTTATCACTGACACCCCTACGCAGGCAGTGCAGGCCGGAATCGGCTACCTCTCCGAAGATCGTAAACAGTATGGATTACTGCTAGAGCAAGACGTGGTGGATAACGTTGCGCTGCCCTCACTTGATATGTGGTCAAATGTTGCGGGCGTGATCGACGATTCCAGCGCGGAAACAGTCGCTGATCGGTACACCGATATGTTGGCGATTCGTACCCCGTCGGTATTCCAAAAGACGCGGCTCCTTTCCGGTGGAAATCAGCAGAAAGTCGTCCTCGCTAAATGGATGGCGCGCGACTGCGAAGTACTACTGTTTGATGAACCGACCCGCGGCGTCGATATTGGCGCAAAAGATGAAATCTACCGGCTGATGGAGGATCTGGCGGCCCGCGGCAAAACACTGGTGGTCATTTCCTCAGAAATCGCAGAACTACAGCGCGTCTGCCATCGCATCGGCGTGATGTGCCACGGGCACTTAACTGGAATCCTGCGCAATGAGGAAGCTACCCAAGAAAAAATCATGAATCTTGCGACCCGCTTTGACGTGGTGAGCAACGAGGAAGAATCTGGCACGAGAAAGAACAAGAGCAATGCCTAAATCTGTATCCCTTGACCCGCGCACCTGGTATCGCAAGCATCCGGCCCAGGTACTCATCGTCATCTCAGAGATCATCCTGATTGCAGTGTTCGCGGTAGCTAGCCCGTACTTCCTCGATCTGGGGAATATCTCGGCCTTGCTGTTGGACGCCTCCGTCTATATTCTGCTGGCGCTCGGGTTGACCTTTGTTATCGCAACCGGCGGGATTGATTTAACGCCCGGTTTTGGTATGGCCTTTACTGGGGTGATGACGGCATTAGTCATGACGAAACTCCACAGCGCTATGTGGCTGGCGATTCTGGCGGGCGTATTAGTGGGCGTGATCTCTGGGGCGCTACTGGGTACGGTTAACGGTTTCTTAGTGGCACGGCTAAAAATGCAGCCGATGGTTGCCACCTTGGCAATGATGTTGGTGGCATGGGGAGCGGCCCTGTCGATCACCGGCACCTCCTCGATCCCACTCAACGATTACACCCCGTTCCTCGCCCTAGGAAACGGTAAGACCTTCGGTTTAACGAATGCGATTTATTTGTGCATCATCGCGGCAGTGGCAGCGCACTTCCTCCTGAAGCACACCCTGATTGGTCGCTATGCGCTCGCGATGGGATCAAACGAAGAAGCCACGCGGCTTTCCGGCGTGAACGTCACGGCCTGGAAGTGGAAGGTGTATGCGCTCGCGGGGACGTTCACCGGATTAGCGGGCGTGCTCATGGCTTCGCGTCTAGCCTCTGGGAAGCCTGACGTCGGCCAATCATACGAAATGTATGCCATTGCCGCCGCCGTGCTTGGTGGAGCTTCGCTCACTGGTGGTCGGGCCAGCGTATTTGGCTCTGTAGTTGGCGCAATTTTAATCGCCACTATCCGCAACGGCGCAGTACACCTGGGAGTATCCGATCAAAACCAAAAGATCTTGCTGGGCATTGTTGTGCTATTGGCGGTGTATTTGGATGTGCGTCGCCGCCCCAAGCGAGTGACGAAATGACGAGCCGATCCAGCCGGAAAGAAAAGAGAACGACCATGCGAAATAGTGACACGATGATGCGTGCGCGCAGGTCGCGGCTACGTTTCATCGCCCTGATTGGGATGGTGGCGAGCGTGCTGGCCGGATGTGCCGGACTTGGCGAGCGGGTATCCCATTCGGACGGTCGCATTGATATTGCAGTGGTGGCCAAAGGGTATGCCAGCCCGTTTTGGGCGACGGTGAAAGCTGGAGCGATGGCTGCCGGAAATGATTTCGGGGTAGACGTTTCCTTTCATGGGCCGGATAGTGAATCCGATGTCGTGCGCCAGGTCGATCAGATTAATTTAGCGCATGTTCAGCACCCTGACGCTTTGGTGTTTGCTGCATTGGATTCTTCCGCTTCAGTTATTGCCTTACAGCAGTTCGTCGATTCTGGAATTCCGGTTATTGCGTTTGATTCCGGCGTTCCTGGTTCGGATATTCCGGTGACGACGGTGGCAACAAATAATAAGGCTGCTGCAGCTGAAGCCGCTAAGCACATGATTGAGTTGACGGGCGGTAGCGGTGAAGTGGCGGTGTTGTGCCACTCTTCAACGTCGGTGACGGGTATTGATCGCCGTGATGGTTTCGTCAATTATTTAGCGGAACATGCTCCGGATCTTAAAGTTGTCGATATTCAGTACAACGATTCTGACCAGGCGAAAGCCGAACAGCAGGCCTCGGCGATTATCCAGGCGCATCCGAAATTAGCGGGTATTTTTGCCACTGATGACGACGGTGCCGTGGCGGCAGCGCAGACGGCAAAACGTTCGGGGTCGAGCGCAAAAATCATCGGTTTTGATTCAGGTGCTGTGCAAATTGGGCTGATTCGCAGCGGAGTTATGGCCGGTTCTGTGACGCAAAATCCGTATCAGATGGGGTATCGGGCAGTGGAAACAGCGCTCGATGTTATTGCCGGAAAAAAGGTTGAGCCGGTGATAGATTCGGGTTTCTATTGGTATGACGCGAAGAATCTCGATGATCCGGACGTGAAGTTAGCCCTGTACGAGTAGGGATAATGGCGATACTCAGATAATGGCGAGATAGCAGAATCCGCGGTCGGGCATATCCTGAGCTGCTGGGAAAGATACGCATCTTGTGCTGCCTTGGCGGAAGGGAAATCACCTGGCGCTACATTAGTGGAAGCTAAATTGCGCAGATGGGATTGCGGAGCAAAATTAGCCGGATGTACCGGAGCGAAACTGGGGCTGTCTGTATGTGCTTTGATGGTTATCGTCAGGCATAAAAGGATCCTCGTGCGCTTATGGTTTGAAACCTCTTCGGATGAGCGACGGGCGTCCGTACAGGCATTCTGGGTTAACAGCCAAAATGCTGCATAATATGACGCGGCTATGCGAACTAATAGTTTTATAGGGTTATGCGCAGGGCGGCAGATCTGTGCGGAGTATCGCCACCAGCTGTTCAGATTCTGCTGGGGAGAGTATCTGCTCGTGGGTTAGCCAGTGGATAAGCTCGCGGCGGTGAGGAGCTGAAGCGGAACCGCCAAGGTGTTGCACTATCCAGGCGGCAACCACCATGCCAAGGCGAATACTGCGTTCGAGCGTAGCTCCAGCGAGCAATCCGAAACTCAACCCCGCAGTGAAAGAATCTCCAGCTCCGGTCGTATCCACGGCAGAAACGGCGATAGCAGGATGATGATGAACGACGGGAGAGCCTGCAACATCTTCGGTAGCGGCTGACCACCACACTCCGGCTGCCCCGCCGGTGACAATGGCATGGGGGACGTACGCACGCAGGGCGAGTACGGCGGCGTGCGGGTCTGCGGTGCGGGTGTAGCGCATGGCTTCTTCGTCATTAGGAACGAAATAATCGGCGTATTGTAGGGATAGGAGATCCTCGTGAGCCCAGCATCCGCTGTCATCCCAAGCGGAATCGGCGATGACGATGCTTCCGCGGGCACGCCAATGAGAAATCTGTTGCGCCGCTGTAGCCAAAAAATCTAAAGAACAGGCGAGCACGCCAGGAGCAGGCATATCGCGGGAGGGCAGTGGCACATGCGGCGAACCGGCAGTAGTGAAAGAACGATCGCCGTCATGGACTAATGCGACGGTGATATTTTGCTTTGCGCTATCGTGTGCTGCCCGCAGATCAAGACCTTCACCAGCAAGTAATTCACGCACCCACGATCCGGCGGGATCAGTGCCTAACTCGCATAACAACGCCGTGTGTAATCCGAGACGCTGGCAGCAGATTGCCTGATTGGCAGCCCCTCCGGCCATCACGTCTGCGCCTGAAACCCATTGTTCTTCGCCAGCGCGCGGCTCATGAGCCAAACCATGCATAATCACATCGAGAAAGACCGGCCCGGCGACGCAGACGTCAATCTCCCTACCGTCACCATGAATCCCCAGCGGCGCCACATCAGAATATGGGAGCGGAGCGGAAGAACGCGGGTGCGGAGCTATCGGAGAAATATCAGTGTTATCAGGGGTGTCGAAAGAGGTGGGCTGAGGATTGGCTACAGGAGGGTCATGGGGAGTCATATAGTGAGCCTACGATTCCTTGCCAAGATGGGCAAGGAATCGGTATGCACGGGGTAGGCTTAACGGCAACGGGGCGACGCGAAGGCATCGCAAAACAGTAAAACAGCAAGAAAGCATGCGAAAAAGAGACAGCCGAAATAAATCGTAGAAAGCCGAGGTGCCCTTATGAAGCTCGTTATCGTTGGTGGCGGAGGATTTCGCGTTCCGCAGGTGATGTCGGTTGTGCAGCCAAATGACGGGCTGATTGACGAGGTATGCCTATACGACGTAGATGTTGCGCGGCTTGATGCCATGCACGCGGTGCTTCAGGATCTGGGGTATGCCGATCGGGTGCGTATGAGTGCCACGACGGATCTCTCCCGCGCGCTATCTGGAGCCGATTTCGTCTTTTCCGCAATGCGCGTAGGGGGTACGTGCGGGCGGGTATGCGATGAACGGGAAGCACTTTCGCGGGGAGTGCTGGGGCAAGAGACGGTCGGGGTGGCAGGATACGCTTACGCCTTCCGTACCATTCCGAGGGCAATGCACCTGGCGGAGCGGGTTGCTGAGCTTGCCCCGCAGGCATGGATCATTAATTTTACGAACCCCGCCGGGATTATTACGCAGGCAATGCGTCGAGTACATCCACGGGTGGTGGGGATCTGTGATACGCCGATCGGCCTAGTTCGTCGGGTGGGGTATCTCTTAGGCGGGCCTGACGTCATGAACGCAGTCTCACAGGTCGATGCCCGAATTTCCTATGATTATGCCGGTCTGAATCATCTGGGGTGGTTGCGCAATTTTGTGGTGGATGGGGTGGACCGTTTACCAGAGATTTTAGGGCACACACAGATGCTGGAACGATTAGAAGAAGGACGCACGATCGGGGCAGAGTGGATTCAGGCGGTAGGCGCGATCCCCAATGAATATCTCTTTTTCTACTATCACAATCGCGAAATCACGCAAAAACTTGCCCGTGAGCGCACCCGAGGCGAGTTTCTGCATGAACAACAAGGCGCGTTCTACCAGGCGGTGGCGCAAGCGAAAGATGGGAGCGGTGCAGGGGCGTTGTGGCGGGCGGCCCATGAGGAACGAGAAGCGACCTACATGGCAGAATCCCGTGCGGCGGATGAACAGCGCACTGAAGAAGACCGCTTGGCAGGTGGCTACGAACAGGTGGCATACGATCTCATGCGGGCTTTGGCAACGGGAGTGCCAGCACGGATGATTCTGGGTGTGCCAAATACCGTGGGAGAGCTAACGTACCCACAGCCCGCCGATCAGGGCGCTGAGGTACTCGCGTCGGGTATTAATAGCCAAAAGAACGTTTCCGCATCAACTGTGCAGAATTCAAAGATGCTACCCGATAGATCGGTCGTTTGCCCGAGGGAGGCAGTGGTAGCGGGTGACGAAGTAGCAGAACACAGCGCATTACAGACGCAGGGCCGAGCATCGGCTACTTACCCGGAACTACTGATCCCGCAGCTCTCAGCGGATGCGGTTGTTGAAGTTCCGTGCGTGGTCGATGCGGCGGGTGTACATCCGCAACGCCCACGCCCGCTTCACGGGCCAGAGCTAGGGCTTATCCAACAGGTCAAGGCCTGTGAAGAACTGGTAATTGAGGCGGTAGATCGGCGAAGTAAGGCTTTGGCGTGGCGGGCGCTCGCGGCGCATCCCACAGTGGATTCCGTTGAGGTGGCTCACGAGATTTTGGCTGGTTATCTGCAAGTAAATCCAGATATTGCTGAGGTTTTTGACTGAGGGATCTGTTGTCGTTGTTGTTATTGTTGAGCTGTAGTTGATTGATTACTAAATACCTTACGGCAGGTGTTGATACGGGAGAGGTGTGCGTATGACGAAGGAAGAGAAGGCCGTGCGCTATCGGATTGAGCCACTGGACGTCACTGATACCGAGCGTGCCCTGGCGTGCCGGGAGATTGATATAGCATGCCAGCAAGAAGTTCAACCAGATTATGTTGCTGGAAGTCCAGACAGCTTCTTACGTCATCTGCGCGATAACTCAGGTAATTGGGTCCCCCATTACGTAGTGGCAGTAACTGATGACGAACAGCGCAAGGTTCTCGGTTGGGGCATGTTGTCTTACTGTGTGCCGCACCCGCAAGATCCGATGTACGTCACCATCAGCGTGGCGAAAGATGTGCGTGGTCAGGGGATTGGTAGCGCGCTAGAGGCGGCGGTTCGATCTTGTTGCCCGGCAGATTGGCCAGCTCAACAGTATTTTATGGAGAGCTATATGCCGGCCGATGTAGATGTGACCACTCATCCGATCACTCGTTGGGCACAGAAAGCTGGGTGGAAACTGACGGAGATAGATCAAACGCTTCGTTTAGCGTGGCCGCCTGCACTGGCCGATGTGGACGCGGTCATGCCAGCAGTTCCTGATGGATATGAACTTCGTACCTACGAAAACGGTGTGCCCTTGGAATTACAAGAATCTCTCGGGGTGTTGCGTGGGCAAATGGACGCGGAAGCGCCCAGCGGCGAGATTGAATTTAGTGCCGAGCCGTGGAGTAGCGAATATTATGCAGAATTTGTGTCAGACATAGTAGGGTGTGGTGCAACCTTGCTGGAGACGGTTGCTGTTCACGAGGGACGCGTCGTGGGATTTACCGGAGTCGAAGTGCCGGCAGATTCTCGTCGGGTTATGCGGGTGCGAGGAACTGGAGTTTTACGATCTCATCGCGGAAAGCGCCTCGGTTTGGCGGTCAAGGCCCAATTGGTGCGGGAGCTGCTATTGCGTGGGGTGAAGAATCCGGCGATAGAAACGGAAACAGCGGTAAATAATCCGTGGATGCTTGCGATTAATAATGCTTTGGGTTTTACTCCGGTATGCCAGTTAGTTGAGTATGTGCGGGGCCGTTGATTTTACGACGACGAAGTGACCGTGTTAGGGCGGTTGGGGAAAGCCTGGTGAGCTGTGGTGCGTTTTGTGGGCGGCGCAGACAGATACGGAAACCGAGGATGACGCGAGAGGCGAGACTATAAAGATAGAGAAGAAAGACAAATGCGGATAGATAAGGTGACGGCTGTGAGAGGGAAAATTTCTCCCCTCTCACAGCCGTCACTGACAGAGCTCTTGGCAGGAGTTCGTGTATTTAGGCGGGTAGCCGGTCAGATGGCTAGGCGCCCAATGCTGCCGAGACGACCTCACGTGCTTCGGCTTGAACTTGAGCCAGATGTTCTTCGCCCTTAAAGGACTCTGCGTAGATCTTGTAGACCGCTTCTGTGCCGGATGGGCGAGCGGCAAACCAGGCATTTTCCGTCGTTACTTTTAAGCCCCCAATGGCCGCGCCATTACCCGGAGCAGCGACGAGACGCGCGGTGATTGCTTCACCGGCAAGCTCGGTTGCGGCAACGTCACTCGGGGATAGCGCCTTCAGCTTTGCCTTTTGCTCATTATTTGCCGGTGCGTCGATACGCGCATAGGCAGATTCGCCGTAGGTTTGCGTCAGTTGCCGATGTAAAACCGAGGGGGACATCCCCGTCACCGCCAAAATCTCAGAAGCTAGCAGATCCATGACGATGCCGTCTTTATCTGTCGTCCACACAGTGCCGTCTTTACGCAAGAAAGACGCACCGGCGGATTCTTCGCCGCCGAATCCAATCTCCCCAGAGATCAGCCCAGGAACAAACCATTTGAATCCGACGGGAACTTCCACGAGTTTCTTACCCATACCGTTCACGACTCGGTCAATCAGGGAAGAAGAGACAAGGGTTTTTCCGACGCCGACCGTCGGCAACCACTGGGGGCGATGAGAGAACAGATAGTTAATTGCTACTGCGAGATAGTGGTTAGGGTTCATTAATCCGGCGTCTGGGGTCACGATGCCATGCCGGTCAGAATCCGCGTCATTACCTGTGGCAATATCAAAAGACGTGCCAGATCCGGGCTTCATCCGCTCCAGTAAAGATGCCATCGCATACGGAGAAGAACAATCCATTCGGATCTTTCCATCCCAATCGAGCGTCATAAAACGCCAGGTTGGATCGACGTCCGGATTGACAACAGTCAGATCTAATCCGTAGCGTTCCCCGATTGCGCCCCAATATTCCACACATGCACCACCCATTGGGTCGGCCCCAATGCGCACTCCGGCGGTGCGGATTGCGTCGAAATCAATCATGGTGGCGAGATCGTCAACGTAGGCGCTGAGGTAATCGTGCCCGCGAGTCGTTTGCGCGTTGCGGGCCTGCTCGTAAGGAATCCGTTTAACGGATTTCCACCCCTGACGGAGAATCTCGTTTGCTCGGGCAGCAATGACAGAGGTTGCGTCAGTATCTGCTGGACCGCCGTGCGGGGGGTTGTACTTGAATCCGCCATCTCGCGGTGGGTTATGCGATGGCGTGATGACGATACCATCTGCCAAACCTGGGCCGTGGGTGCGAACTCCGGCAGCGGTATTTGCGCCATTTGCTGTCAAAATTGCTAAGGAAACGGCCGGAGTGGGCGTCCAGGAGTTGCGTGCGTCGATTCGGACCTCAACCCCGTGAGCGGCAAGCACTTCAAGAGCTGTGCGTTCAGCCGGTTCCGATAGGGCGTGGGTATCTCGCCCGATATACAGTGGGCCATCAATGCCTTGCGAGGCGCGATATTCCACAATTGCCTGCGTCGTTGCGGCAATGTGTGCCTCGTTAAATGCGCCATCTAGAGACGAGCCGCGGTGACCCGATGTACCGAAAACAACTGCCTGATCGGGATTACTAGGATCAGGTTCAATATCGTAGTAGGCGCTGATGAGCGCATCGACATCAATAAGATCTTCTTCTTGGGCAAGGCTGCCAGCACGTTCGTTCATAGAATCATGTTCTCATTTTTCCCCGCGACGCTCCATGTCTTTACACAAGGTCGGGCAGATAGTTACAGGTTGCGTAATGAAAAAGCAGTGAAAGCTGGTGAAAGCAGACGAAAGGGCAGGTGGTCTTTGGCAGAGGAGCCGGAGAGAACACGGGTTAATAGGTGAAGGCGGCGTGAAAACCGAACTTTTGGCAACTGCCGGTATGTTGATGTACTGCGCATCAACGTTTTAGATAGAGCCAACCTACATACGATTCGTGGCTGTAGCCGGCAAGGAAAACGCACGTATTTAGAGCATCTTTAGGGATCGGTGTGCCTTTGGCGCTCGTAGATGGCTGCCCGTCATGACGTGCAAATACCAGAATATTCATAAAACACAGAACGCACAGGCAGGGCAGGGTAAGGATGGTGCAACGCTGCGGTCCGAGGGGGCATAACGGCAGGCGATGATCCACCAGCTTTTTATCGCTGAGTCATATTCTTGACCCTTGCCCACCCTGCCCATCTTGCGGGCGGCAACTTAAATCATGTTCTTCTTTTGGGCAACTTGCAGAGCGATCCAGCCCAGCGGCACGCGCCCCCAGAACGTCAAAAGACGATAAAGGATTGCCGTGGAAAAGGCGATAGAATAAGGAATTCCAGCAATTGCCAGACCGCCTGTTAAGGCTGCTTCAACCGGACCAATACCGCCGGGCGAGGGCACAATAGAGCCGACTGAGTTAGAGATAAGATACGTGATTGCTAAGGTAATCAACGGTAATTGATACCCAAATGCCTGTAAGGACAACCCGAAACACCCGATGAAGCATACAGACATGAATATGGAACCGGCGGCGCCCAACGCTAGCCGCCCAGGGTGGGTAAACAGCCAAACAAATCGTGGCCATACCTGCTGTAAAGTCGGCTGAATCTTCTTCATAATCCACTGGCGAAGTGGGCGTATTCCCGCCACGACGATAACGAGTACGGCAACGATTGCCAGCGTAATGAGGATAGTTGAGGAGGGTAATGACAGATTTCCAAGATCGCCCGTTAACAGCGAGAGAATAATAAGCAGGGCGACAGTGACGATAAACTGTGCAACTTGAACGACGGATACGGTTGCCACTGCTGGAGTTGTGCCCACTCCCCGCTTTTGCAGGAATCGCAGGTTGAGTGCGGCGGGTCCGATACCGGCTGGCGCGACGAGGGTAACAACGGAGGCGGCCACTTGCACCACAGTGGTTTGGATAAGCGGTAGCGGTTCTTGAGTGAAGTATTTTAACGTCATAGCCGCACCGACGTATGTGCCAAGACCAGCAACGAAGGCCGCGAGCATCCACAGCGGGTTAGCCGCTTGTAGCGTATCGCGCAGATCGTCAAAGTTCAGCGAGCCGAGCAGGATGAAAATTGCGACGACGCCAATCGTGACGGTGATAATCGTCTTGATGGAGAAGCGTTTGTAATCCACATTCAGCACATCAGAGGAATCCGGGATCACCGTCGTCAGAGCAGATCGTAACGTGGCGAGCTGACGTTGTGGTTTCAAGGCTTCGCGGGTGTTCCGCGGCAATATCGTATTTTGCAAGAAAGGCGCTACAGAAGCGGCCATCTCATCGGATAGTGAGCGTTGCATGGAAGCGATAGCGCGTTCTACACCGACGCATCCCGCAAGCATTGCTACTGTCTGGGCAAGATCGACCTGGCGGGAGGTAGCTGAGGAGATAACCGAGCCATTGAACCAGGTCGTCACGTGTAAGCCCGTGGGCGTGACCTTGATATATGACGCATCCATATTTCCGTGTGAGATACCGGCACTGTGTGCCCGTCCGATCTCTTGCCATAATGCGTCCAGAGCGTCGTCGCTGATGGTTGCCGGATCCGTGGTGCTGAGCAGGGGATCGCGGGTTGCTTTTTCGGCGACGAGTATAGAGGGGCCCATCTGGGCAAGAGAGTGAAAGAGTGGCTCGCTAATGCCGATTTGTTCCGCTCGTAACGCGGATAGCGCCATTTGTTCAGCGGTGGCTTCCAAGGTGTGCCGAGTTTGGCGGATTGTTTGCTTGAGCGTCAGCCGTGCCCATAAATCGTCAATAAAAGAGAGAATCTGACGGTCGTTGTCTAACATTTTCACGTGGTAGACGTGGCCGGTGACATCTCGGACGAGATAGTTTCGCGAGACGAGGTGGGATTGGGTAGCCGGATACGTCTTGCGTGCGTCATAGTAGGTGGCCATCGGGTCAATATCAGCCCGTTCCAGGCGACCAACCTGCGGAAATATTTCATGTTCTAAGAGCGCGGCCGGAGCAATGGCGGGTGTCGATTTATTTGAATCATTCGCCATGAGCTTGTGGAGCTGAGATAGCGCAGAAAAGGTGGAGTATCCCAGGGGTGCAGGGCTGGATACCGTCCATGCTTGCAGTTCGGCGTCATCGCTGAGATCGTCGGTGCGAATGACTTCGGTGGCGTCAATTCCGGCGCGGCGAATCAGCGCGATGAGGTCGGTTTTCATAACGCGGGCGGGAGAGCCGCCGATGGCGTAACGGGCGAGCAGCCCACAGCAGATACCAATAAGGATGGTAATGGTTGCGGCTGGCAGGGTTTGATTGCGTTGCAACACAGCAAAGAATGACACGAGAATGAGGAGCCACCAACCCCAGCGGGTGATCTTTGAGGCGCGGGAGGTGACGGAGACAATGAGGAGGGCGCTGACCAGCGAAACATACGGGACGAGCACGATATGTGACTGCTGTTCAATGGCATTAGAGAGTTGGTCGGCAAACGTGGATTGGGGCCACCACTTATCTATAACGATTAAGACGAGGTTCGCTACCGCAATAGCTAGTGCACCACCAATTGCTGCGGTTAGTAGTGTGCGCCACCGGCGTCGGAACAGCATTTCGCCAATCAGGATGATGGGCAAGACAAAGGATAGTAAGCCCTCCAGTGCGTTGATTGGCAAAGCCACAATAGTGTCGAAAATGGTGCCCGTTACTCGTTGGAAATCCAAAGCGACGGCGATGGACGTAGATTGCGCATACGCCGCAAAAAGGCCCATCAAGACTGCCAGAATAAGAGTCAGGATAGCGCCAAAGAGATCGGCTGGGTTGCGCGTCCATCGGGGAGCACTATCGACGAGGGTGACAGAAGATGACCTGGGGATAGCCTCAGGATGATCTGATTCGAGCACGGAAGTCAGTGCGACTTCAGGTGGGAAATCGCTGGGTTTCGCGTTGCTGTCATGTTCTTCGTGGGTGCTCACAACACTGATCCTACCTATCGAGCGTGCTTTTCAGCTAAAACCTTGGGACTACCTGGCGTTTATGCGGCGTAGTAGCAAATTCCACGCAGAGCGGGGCAAGGAGGGTGCGCGAGCAGAGACTAAATGACCGCAGTATGTAGCATTTGGGAATATCTCGGCGTGACCGTAGCCAGCTACAGCCCGCTATCCGCATTACCAATACCCAATACCCAATACGGATAGCCGCCGAGCGCCTCGGCGTTCTCGTCAGCTAAAACGTTATATCGAGCGCAAGCGTAACGAATTGAGAACCACGATAATAGATGACGACGCCATCGCGAGGGCTGCCAACCCTGGCAAAATAATTCCGGCTGCGGCAGTAGGGATTGCGATGAGGTTGTAGCCGAAAGCCCACAAAAGATTTTCCCGGATGATGCGCAGGGTCGCTCGGGAAATCCGCAGAGATTCTGGGAGGGTGCGAATATCGGAATTGACGATCGTAATATCGGCCGCAGCTTTGGCCACGTCAGCCCCAGAACCCATTGCGATAGATAAATCAGCGGCGGCGAGTGCGGCGGCATCATTTACGCCATCGCCAATCATGGCAACCCGCAGGCCGGCACGTTGTAGCTCGTCAACAATACGGACCTTATCGCTCGGTAGTACTCCGGCGTGAACATTCTCGATTCCCACTTTGGCGGCGACAGCCTGAGCGCTGGCTGGATTGTCACCAGTAACCAGGTATGGACGCAAACCAGCGGATGCCAGATGGGCAATCGTCTCATTGGCATGATCGCGCACAGTATCGCGGATGAAGAATACTGCCCGAAGGTGGGTATCGACAGCCATTGCCACAATGCTTGCCCCGATAGCGCGCTCGTGTACCTGGGCAGTATCAGCAGAATTCACATCAACACCCTGGCTGGTCAGCCATTCTAACCGACCAATGAGGACGGACGCCCCCTGCGCAAGGCGGGCACTTATGCCGTGACCAGCATGGTTGCGAAATTCGTTTACTGGTTGCACGTTGATGTGCTGTGCTTGGGTGTGCTCAACGATTGCGCGGGCGAGTGGATGTTCCGAATGGGCTTCGCAGCCAGCGGCAATAGCTAGAAGCTGGGTGTGATTGAGTGGTGCTGAAAGATCAGACGCGAGTGTATATGCCGAATCTATCTGAGAAAGCGGCTGATCCTGCGAGGGTGATTCCGGGAAGAACATGATGTCATCAACGCGCATCTGACCGGTAGTGAGGGTACCCGTTTTATCAAAGACGATAGTGTCGAGATGATGTGCCGCTTCCAGGACCTCTGGACCCCGAATAAGCACTCCGAGGCGGGATAGCCGCCCAGAGCCGACGAGTAGAGCCGTTGGGGTAGCCAGCCCTAATGCGCACGGGCACGCCACCACTAAAACGGTAATCGCACTAGCCACAGCAGCTTGGGCGGAGTTATGCATGAGGATGAGCCGGATTGCAAAGGTGAGCGCGGCGATGAGAAGAACGCCGGGAACAAAAACTGCGGAAATGCGATCAGCGATGCGTTGAACTGGAGCTTTTCCGGTCTGTGCCTGTGTGAGCAGCCGGCCCATGTGAGCTAAGGTTGTTTCCTCGCCAACCCGAGTTGCCTGAACGTCAAGGGAGCCGTGGGTGTTCATGGTCGCTCCGATGACTGAGGAGCCAGGAGCAACGTTAATGGGCAGTGATTCGCCCGTCACCAGGGAAGCATCGATGGCGGATTCACCTGAGACGACCACCCCGTCAGTTGCAATACTCTGCCCAGGCAATACTCGGAAAATATCGCCGACGCGCAGGTCGCGAGTGGAGATTGTGGTGTTAGCTGTTGTGCCGTCGGCGCGAGTGAGGAGATAAACCTCGGCAACGCCAAGGCGCAGTAGCGCTCGCAAGGCATCGCCGGCGTGGCGGCGGGATCGCGCTTCTAGCCAGCGGCCAATGAGTAAGAATGTAATAATCATTGCCGCGGATTCGAAGTATAGGTGAGGGTGATGATCCTCGGTGATACCGTGGATACCACTCATCCGCATGGTGTATCCCAGGTGGCGCGCATGGGTGGTGGCGAGCGTCCATAACGACCATCCCATTGCTGTGATAACGCCAAGGCTGACGAGCGTATCCATGGTTGATGATCCGTGCCGTGCAGCTTGGAAAGCAGCCCGATGGAAAGGCCATCCGCCCCATATTGCAACGGGCAGTGAGGCCAGTGCGACGGCATATTGCCATCCGGTAAATTGCAGGGCAGGAATCATGGATAACGCGATAATGGGGACGCTTATCGCTGCACAGACGCGGAAACGCCGCCATAAATCGTGGACTCGGGCGCGGGCGGCGGCTTCCATAAGCGCTTCAATATCGCCCTCATCCGCTTGGGTTTGCTGTTGGCTGCCGTCGGCACATAACTCAGTGCGTTGGATGATAGAGGCGTCATAACCTGCGCGTTTAACGATAGCGACGAGATCGTCATTGCTTAAATCTCCGCTGGGACCGCGCAGTTCGACGTGAGCACGCTCGGTGGCGAGATTGACGACGGCAGCGATCCCGTCAACCTTATTTAATTTCTTTTCCACGCGGGCTACGCAGGAGGCACACGTCATGCCACGGACGGCCATATCGACGCGCGCAGTGATGGGTTCGTGCGAGGTGGTATTTGCTGAGGAATCCACGGGGTAAGCACCCTTCTAGCGAGGACGCCCGACAAAGCGGGAAGAAAGGATTACAAGAACGAGAGCATGCCTGATAGTGAAGAAATGCCGGATCGGCAAAGGCGCAGTGAGCTGGCATATCCGGCGCAGAAAGAGTAACAGAACCTAGATAATCACCAAAGAAGTATGAGTTCTAAGTATCTGTATCTGGAAATCCCAGGCGAACCCAGCGAAACCTAAGTGCAGATTTTACCGAGAACTACGCCTGACGGATCGCCTGCACCGGATAATCGCCAGCTTCGTCAATAGCTTGAGTGATGACCTCGTCGGTGAGCGGGGCGTCGGCATTAATAGTGATCTGCGATAGGCCAGCCGGCTCTAATGCGACGCTGACGTTTTGCACACCGGCACATGCAGATAGTTCTTCGGTGACGTGGCTGACGCAGTGCTGGCAGGTCATTCCTGTGACGTCCACGGTGTAGCGGAACATAGCATCCTCAATTCTGATTCTCGTATGCGATTTTCATCTGGGAATCCCGCGCCTATCGCCCGCCAATTGCCGTATTCCATCTCGCGCAGAACTCAAAAGTGTGCATCGCGCGACGTGACGGGCGGCAATATAAACAGGCGGTAAAATGCCTTTTTATCAGCCCGTTTGTGTGCGGAAATCCGATGTGAGTACTTCTCAATCTAGCTGCCACATCGGCGTTACACTAAGCGGTTTCGTTATGAGCGAGAATCATCCGCGGCGCCGCGCACGAATCCGAATAATCACCCACACGGCAAGGGCTAATATCACGGCGATAACAACGATTTTGACGAGAATATCGACGTACTGATTAACGACGTTCCACTTTTCTCCCAGCAGATAGCCGGCGCAGATAAGGACGCTATTCCATACCAGCGAACCGAGTGCGGTGTAAACGGTGAACAACACCATGTTCATTTTAATGACGCCGGCAGGTAGAGAAATGAGGGATCGGAAGATCGGAAGCATCCGACCAAAGAAAACTGTGGACTGATTATGCTTGTGAAACCAGGCTTCAGTGGCGTCAACATCGGAAATCTTAACCAGGGGCAGGCGCTGGAAGATAGCGCGCGTGCGCTCGCGGCCAAACCAACGCCCTAGCCCATAGAGAATCCATGCGCCCAAGAGCGATCCGAACGTCGCCCAGATGATTGCTCCGGCGAGCGAATAGGTAGTGCCTAAAGAGGCGGTAAATCCAGCCAGTGGCAAGATGATTTCTGACGGGAGCGGCGGAAAGACGTTTTCTAAGGCGATCATCAATGCCACTCCGATACCGCCGAGAGCCTCGACGGTATCGACAGCCCAGCCAGTTATACCGCTGATTTCGGCACTGCTCTGCGTAGCGCTAAGAAGTAAAGTCATCGTTTCTGCCTTGCCCAGGAAAGGGGCGGCTGGGCTCGCGAATGCGCGCCACATGCCGGCCGTATTACACCGCAGAGGTCTATTCTACGAGGTGCGCTGCGCAGCCGGTATAACTGGCTGGGGTGAGATCCATCAAGCGCCGAGTTGTTTCCTCTGGGAGGTCGAGATCGGCAATAAATTGGCGCAAAGTGGCGGCGTCAATCTGTTGGCCGCGAGTCAGCTCCTTGAGTTTTTCATACGGGTTGGTTACAGCACTGCGACCGTGAATACTGGCCACGCGCAATACCTGTTGAATTGGCTCTGCGAGGACTTCCCAGGCGTTATCAAGATCGGCTTTCAGAGCGGGCAGATTAACGTCTATTTGTGCTAGCCCGCGCGCCAAATTCTGGAAAGCCACCAGGGAGTATCCGAAAGCCACCCCGATATTGCGCAGCACGGAAGAATCGGATAAATCGCGCTGCATTCGTGAGGTGCTTAGTGAGGCAGCTAGCTGCTCATATACCGCACAAGCTAGTTCGCAGTTTGCCTCGGCATTTTCAAAACGGATCGGATTGACCTTATGCGGCATAGTCGAAGAGCCAACCGCGCTGGCAGATTCCGTTCGCATAGAGAAATATCCAAGAGAGATGTACGTCCACATATCGGTGGCAAGATTATGGGCAATCCGCGCGGTGTGGACCATATCAGCGTACAAGTCAATCATCCAGTCATGCGGTTCGATCTGGGTGGTCAACGCGGTGTAATCGAGCCCCCGTTCAGTGACGAAATCGCGAGCGATTCGCGGCCAATCCACCTCCGGGCAAGCAATGCTGTGTGCGCCAAAGGTTCCCGTCGCCCCATTAAACTTTCCGGCATATTGCGCCTGTTCAATGCGGTGCAACTGACGTTCCATTCGGCTAGCAAAGACGGCGAGCTCTTTCCCGACGGTAGTAGGAGTGGCGGCTTGCCCGTGGGTACGCGCCAACATGGCGACCTGTGCCCATTGACGTGCCGCTTCGCGCAATTTCTCCGTCACTTTCCGGGCCGCTGGCAGCCAAGACTGGCGCGTAGCGCGCTGGACACACAGGGCATAGGCGAGATTATTGACGTCTTCCGAGGTGGCAAATAAGTGAACCAGCTCCCGCAAAGCCGGCAGGCAAGTATCGGGCAGATATTCGGCGGCGGCATCCAGGTGATCTTTAATGAGATATTCGACGGCTTTGACGTCATGAACAGTCTGCTGTTCGTATTGGGCCAGCCGCTCAATAGCGGCAGTATCAAAGTTATCGACGAGGGAACGCAAATAGGTCTGTTCTGCCTGGCTCAACGTCGGTAAACCATCAATAATGTGGCGATCACACAGAAAGATCATCCATTCGATTTCTATTTCAATTCGCGCCCGATTTAGCGCAGGTTCTGAGAAGTACGCAGTCAGTTCGGCGGTGAAATGGCGATAACGACCGTCAAGCGGACTGATCGGGGCGTCAAATGTTGAGTGATGAGCAGAGTGAGCCATGTGGTCATTGTGTCATATTCCAAGAGACGACGGCCGCTTGCCAATGATTGTGGACGCGCCGGCAACAGAACTATTCCTCACGGTGAGGACGCAGAGGAACGCCGTCACGGACTAAAGGCTAATTACAGGTGAAAATTTATTATTGACGCAATAGCCGCCCCGTCTGGCAAGCTACCGGATAACCGGCGATAACCAGAAGTAACCGAATATGCGTCGGAGAAAATCCCATGCTGCCTAAAACCGACGATATAGGGCGATAGCGAGGCAAACTATTGCGCGTATTAGCGACTTATCAGCTATCAGTACGTATTACACGTATGCGCGGGCAACAGCAACCGTCTCTCGACCATAACTACCACCAAAAAGCGCCGCATGAACAATAAGCATATGTAACTGATGCAGGCCAATACGCTCTTGCCAACCAGAAGCTAACGGCGAGACAGCCTGGTATCCGGCATATATCTCATGGATAAACGGGGCGCCGAAAACGTGCAGTTGTGCAAGATCAGATTCGCCATGCCCACCATGACAAGCCGGATCAATCAACACCCCGACGCAGGGCTCATCACACGTACCAAAGGATAGACCATGCGGGTCTACGGGAGGATCTATAGGATACGTAGTGGAATTCCCCTGCTCGCTGACAGTCGGTACTTCCTCATATTGCTGAGCATTACTAGATAGTGGGGCAGAGATAGGCGACGAACAATGAAACGTCGGTGAAGCGTCAGAGCGAACGTAGCGAGCATCTGAATGAGTCCACAAAATATTGCCGGACCATAAATCTCCATGAATAAGGGCGGCTTGTGTACGAACGGCCTGCGGTTGCGGCGCATCAAATACGCCATCGCGTAAGCGCTCTGCCACCCGCTCTATACAACGCACATCCGCCGCCGATATTGACCCATTAGCCCGAGCCTCAGGCAGATACGGGAGCAAGCGATCTGCGGCGTAGAACTCGCCAAAACGACGAGAGGGAGAATCGGCAGCAACGAGCCCAAGGGCGGCCTGCCCCATGTTCCCCGTCGCTCCCCACGATTCGATATATCCTGCTGGGGCTTGCCCATATACCCGCTGACCTGAAGGGCAATACGCATGGGTGAGCGCAAGCTCCTGACCAAAAAGGTACGCGGCACGAGCGGTCGGATATTGGGTGGGCAGATGGGCAGTGGAAATGCTGTGCGCACCATAACCAGTGATCTGCACGCACGGCGCTCCCCCGTGCCGGGCAGCCTGCGATAACTCGCGCAAACCAGCACGTTCAAAAGCAATTGCTGCTGCTGATCCAGATTTTGTATGGTTCGCCAAGAAAAACCCCGATCCTGAAGATATATACCTGTTCTGAAGCTATACACCCGCTGTAGCTATGACGGATTAATGCTCCCAACGGGAAGGGCGAACGATCAGACCAATAACGAAATTAAAGAATCCAACGAACACCCCACCAACGATAGCCCATCCCAAGCCATCAACCGTCAACCCCATATCAAAGACGGAAGTAATCCAGGAGGTCAACATCAACATCCCCGCGTTGACGATTAAGAAGAACAACCCCAAAGTGAAGAAATAAAACGGCAAAGACAGGAACTTCACGACCGGGCGGATGAACTGATTAACCAGGGCGAGCACCACGCCAGCGATCAGGAAGTACACAATCCGTCCACCGTCATGACCCAATGCCCCGGAAATATAGTCACTATTACCGTGCGCCTGCAGCCGTATGCCAGAAACCAGAAGAGTGGTGAGCCACAAGGCAACCGCGTTAATTGCTGAGGTGATAAGAAACTTCATGCCTCGATCATACGCCGAGGGTATGGCAGTGTTCGGGCTGTGGGCAAGGGGTGCGCTAGTGGCAAAATCGGAGGACAATAACGCCATGAGCCATTCATTTTTACGCCCAGATCTTAGCTCCCTACCCGCATACGTGGCAGGTCAGCCGGCGCTTGATCCTGCGGTGATTAAAGTTGCCTCAAACGAAATGCCTTTTCCGACGCTTCCGGCGGTGGCAGCAGCAATTACCCAGCGAATTGGCATGTTGAATCGCTACCCGGATATGGCTAACGAGGTGCTGCGCTCAGCGATTGCGGCGCACCACGAGGTGTCAATAGAGTGCGTGGTCGTGGGCAATGGGTCAACAGCCCTGATTGAAGACGTACTGACGGCCCTATGCGTGCCAGGCGATGAGGTCGTTATCCCGTGGCGCTCCTTTGAGGCCTATCCGATTGCGATCCAGGTGGCCGGTGCGCAGGCCGTGCGAGTGCCTTTACGAGATGGTGGCCGTTTAGATTTACCACGTATGGCTGAGGCGATTACCGATCGCACCCGAGCCGTGTTAGTTTGCACCCCCAATAACCCGACGTCAACCGCCCTGACGCACAGCGAGTTAGCGGAATTCGTGCGCCTTGTTCCTGAGCATATTCCGGTGATTATCGACGAGGCCTATGGTGATTTCCTGAGAATGGATGATCCGGTTCGCGGTATCGAGCTGGCATGCAATGCGCCAAACGTGCTGAGTTTACGGACTTTTTCTAAGGCATACGCGCTAGCAGGAATTCGAGTCGGGTATGCCGTCGGAGCGCACGAACTCATCCGAGCGCTACATCTGGTGGGTACGCCCTTTGGGGTCAATATGCTTGCTCAAAGCGCGGCGGTGGCAGCACTCCAACAGCGCGAAGAAGTAATGCGACGCTGTGAGGTGATATGTTCTGAACGCGATAAGCTCGTAGCCGCCTTGCGGGCCTTAGGATGGAAAGGTCCGGCGCCGCAGGGTAACTTCCTCTGGTTTGCCACAGGTGAAGAAACTGCTCGCTTTGAGCGGCTGTGCCGTGCGGAAGGAATTATTGTTCGTGCCTTCAGTGATGAGGGAGTACGAGTGACGGTCGCTGAGCCTGAGGCATCCTTGCGGTTAGTGCGGGCATACAAGGCATTCCGCGCCAGCAATGCGGAGGAAAATCGGTGACTCAGATAGCTGCGGCGATCAAATAACGCTATGCACTCGCGTCAGGCAATCTCACAGAAATAACAGCAGTGGCATACGGAAAAATTAGTGGTCGTGACGCTGCGACGTATGAAAGAGCTAATGCGGTTGCTCCGGTGGAAAAATAACGTGGCATAACGTCAGCCAAAGTGGCAATGAGCTGTGGGAATCGCCGCCGTCTACCTGGTGTAACGTCGCGTCGCGAAAAACTGAAAACCTAGCGCGAAGAAACCCGGAATTAGTACGAATAGAGCAACAAATCAAGTGCGAGGCACAGGCTGATAACAACCTCCCCGATACCGATAATGCGCGGCGCTACCCAGCGGTACCTTTTCCCATACCAGGGCACAAAAAATGCGCGAAACACAATGACGCTCCAGAGCCCCACCTGCCACCAACTCGCCCAGCCACGCAAAGCGCAGAGGCAAACCCCCGCCCAGCCCAGCAGATGAAAAACGACGGACGCGCGAAGCCACCCCGAGTGGGAACGCTTGCGAATATTGGTTTTGACGTACAAGACCGTGCCGAGGAAATACCAGAGGTATATGAGCGTCATCAGCCAAATCCCAGACCATCCCAGTATGTGCTCGCAAGGGCAAGCGCTAGGAATATTACCTGGCTCGACCGAATCCCTGATGAATGCTAACCCCCACCAGCTCCCACTTCCTTTCGTTGCAAGATCGTAGGCAACAGGCAGCGTCAAACATGCGGCAATAACCGTAACGGTATTATTCGTCATGGAACGATCAGCCCGACGGTAAGAACACCACGCGGTGATAAGGATAAGTGGCAGATATATAGGTGCCCAGCGGAAAAGATAGGGCTCAAGGAAGAGTAACATTCCACCTAGCGGAAGGCTGATCCCTAGGTAGGTGAACATGGCGGGTCGATACCTCGCCTTGCCTCGCGAACGCAGCCATTGCCCGGTGGCAAAGAATGCGAAATATCCCAACCACCAGGTGCTTAACAGGAGAAGATGGGGCCAGCGCCAGCCGCCGAGTACGACGCCGGAAAGAATGGGCAATGTGACCATCGCCCACGCGCCGTGATAATTCGGCAGCCAACCGCGTGAAGCCAAGGTAGACATAAAAATGAGTTAAAACAGACGTTCCGCCGAACGCTTCAGCTCAAATCCGTGACCAGTTTTTTCTTCCCAGCACGTTACCGAGCTTTCCTCTAAGGTGCAGGCAAATCCGTTGCTGGCGACGGCAGTCTTATACGGGTAGACCTGCGCCTGGTTGATGTGATGATCGCAGCCAGCGTAGGTATGACCGTCAGCTTTAACCCCGTATGTTGCCGCGATTCCCTCGCACTGACCCGGAGAGGGGTAATCGTAGACGTGGATGGTGCATTCCACGTTATCGGCGTTGATTTGGCACATAATATTTTGCGCTGGGGTGGTGAACAGCGTTGCCGGAAGAGCGCCCGCAGGGGCAGGACGTGCCGGTGCTGCTGGTTCTGGGGCGGCGCTGGGGGCAGCAGCGCTGGAATCATCCGATGCGACCGGGGATTGCTCCGGGGTGGGCTTATCGGTGGCCGTTGTCGTCTGCTCTGATTCTGCCTCGTGTTGAGGAAGCTCTCCGAGTTCTTTGCCGTGGTTGACCATCAGATAGAAGAAGATGGCGATAAGAACGATAAAGAGAGTGGCCGCGCCAGAAAGAAGAAAATATAGCGGCCCCCGTGAGGAGCTTGGTCGCGGGCGCGGGGGAGTGTTGAACGCCCCGTTCGGAAGCCACTGGTCACTCATCTCGATCCTTATCGTTATTCAGAGAATCTATGAAAGGTTCACCAAATGGAGAAACTTCACTGTGCCTCTCTATCCTAGGGGAGGAGTTTTCGCTTTGTCTCCCATTGCAGGTGGATATATTCATTTCAACGATTCTCTAAACTGGGAACAGTATCGCGTGAAAGTATGTGCAAGGATAGCGGAACAAGCAGTGCGCATACCCGATAATTACCCGAGGTGAGCGGAGACGCGATGGGCTAGCACGAGGAAAACAGGGAGGGCAGATGGGCAGCGCCGCGAGCGGTCAGATTTCTGACGAGGAACTTTGCCATGTTCATGAGCTGTTAGGTCGGGTGCGGGCGATTCTTGGCGGTCATCTCGTTGGGCAGCACAGATTATCGCAAGCCCTGCTGACGTGCCTTATTTCCCGTGGTCATGTGCTCCTAGAATCTGTGCCAGGATTGGCAAAGACGACGGCGGCGACCACCTTAGCCCAGGCAATATCTGGCAGCTTTGCGCGGATTCAATGCACTCCCGATCTGATGCCCTCAGATATCGTCGGCACGCAGATTTATTCGTATGAGACAGGCAAATTCAGCACCCAGTTAGGCCCAGTACACGCCAATATGGTGTTGCTTGACGAAATTAATCGTTCGTCAGCAAAGACTCAATCGGCAATGCTGGAGGCTATGCAGGAACGGCAAACCTCCATTGGTGGAACGATTTATCGTCTTCCAGAGCCGTTCATGGTGATAGCTACCCAAAATCCGATTGACGAAGAAGGCACATACATATTGCCGGAAGCTCAGATGGATCGGTTTTTGCTCAAAGTTGTGATTGGTTATCCAGAGCCGACGGAGGAGCTGGAGATTCTCAGCCGCTTTGCTCAGGGGCACTTTGCTGCTCCTGCCGGCATTGAGCCGATTACCCCGAGCGATGTGATGGTTATGCAGGAAGTTGCCCGACGGGTATATGTCGATGAGTCCATCAAGAAATACATTGTGGATATTGTCAATACGACCCGTGGGCGTGGGCCGCGGCCGGTTCCAGATCTTTCTCGGCACGTGCGGCTCGGCTCCTCACCGCGAGGTGGCTTGGCGTTATTGCAGGTAGCCCAGGCGCTTGCCGTGCAAGCTGGGCGTGAGTACGTCATCCCAGATGATGTGCTGCAGTTGCGCTATGACGTTTTGCGCCATCGTTTTGTGCGCACTTACGAGGCACTGGCGAATGATGTGTCGGTGGAGTCTATTATCGACGCGGTTTTTCACGCTGTTCCGATCCCCTAAAGTGGTCAAACAAGACGCCCCGTGCGGCATAATGCGAAGCGAACGCAGGTGAGGATACAACGATGAGATCGAATGTGACGCGGATGGCTTTGGTGCGGGCGCGCCTATCGCTTCCGGTCATCCGTCGGGCATCGGGGGTATTGGAAGGTCGCCATACCTCGGTACTCACCGGCCACGGTCACGATTTCAAAGACCTGGTTGAATACAGTTTTGGTGACGATGTAAGCGATATTGATTGGAAAAGCTCGGCGCGAGCTGGCATGCCAATTATTCGTCGTTTTGAACGCGAATCTGAAACTATTATGCAGATTGTCGTCGATACTGGGCGTCAGATGTGTGCAGATGCTCCCGATGGTTCACGAAAAGCAGATATTGCCTTATGTGTGGCGGATTTGTTGGGGTATCTTGCAATTCAGCGCGGCGATCGGCTGGCTGTTATGGCGGGCGATAATCGAGGCTATCTGCGTATTCCGGCGCGGCACGGCAATTCACATCTGGATTACGCCTTAGATTCTGTGCGGGCACAGATGGCAAATAGCGCTGAGGAGATGGGCAGTGCCGGAGAAAGTGCGTGCGCGGTACTTTTTAATGAGCTGATTCGCTTGCCACAGCCGCGTTCCTTAGTGGTCGCGATAACGGATGAGTATTTTCCTGCGGTAGCTAATCAGTTCGATATTGCTGCTATTCGGCGGATTCGTACCCGCCACGAACTGATCGTGGTGCAGGTTGCCGATATGCTTCTCACTCAGCCGAGTATTGCGCACATGCACGATGTTGACCACGATTTCTCCGTTCCGGCTTTCTTGCGAGCCGATCGGGTGCTCCATGAGGATCTGGTACGTGATCAGCGCCAGCGGGAAGCCTATACGCGGGTGGTGTTGCGATCTTTCGGGGTGCGTTCGGTGCGGGTTGACGCGATGGATCACGTCGTGCCGGCTTTGTTTGAACTGTTGCGAGGTCGCCATGCCAGGTGATCGTCTCATTGCCCCGCCATCAGCGCCGGTGTTGTGGGTAATTGTGCTGGTGGTATCGCTGATCTTGATGTGTGTATGCCTGTGGTGGGCGGTCTTTTCGTATCGTCGCGGATCGCGCCCGCGCCCGCGCAGCGTCGTCCTTTCTGCAGTTGCTCGTACTCAGCGAGAGAGATGGATCCGCCAGATTCGTGAAATCGTTGATGGCTACGATCCGGCTGATCCGCAAGGGCGTCAGATTCATTTGGAATTAGCGGCTGCATTGCGTCGCATGATGTCCGAACGCAGTAGCGTCTCAGTTGAATCCTGGTCGGTTGCGGCATTGAGCCAAGTCCCAGATTTTGTTGCGGCGGCTGAGGTCATTGCGCAGTGGGAGAAACCGTCCTTTGCTGCTTCGGCTATTGCAGATGTATGGGCTGCGCGGGATAAGGCGATTGAGGTGGTCCGCGCATGGTGAATCCGATAGTCGCCATCGTATTAGGGTGCCTCTTAGCGGCGGCAGCGCTGTTGGGCTGGGTGCGCCGGACGCCCACAGCCACCTCACGTGAGGGTGCATGGGTCGCGCATACTGCTACCGCGCAGCGGCACCCACGTTTTCGCGCGCGGCTGCTGATTTGGCGGATTGCTTTGTTGGCGATGGTGGGATGTGCTGTGGTGATGGGGGCGAGCGCGGCGATCCTGGCTGGTCGCCCAGTTCGTTTTGATACGGCCAGTAGCCCCTTGGCCACGCGGGACATCGTCTTGTGTCTAGATGTTTCAGAATCAATGGCGGATGTGGATTCGCAGTTGTTAGATCGGTTCGCACAGATAGCAGAGAAATTTCAAGGGGAACGTGTGGCCCTGTCGATTTTTAATTCGGATTCTTTGCTGGTGTTCCCGCTGACTGACGACTATGAGGTTATTCAGGAAAGATTGACGTATCTTTCTCAGGTATTGCATAGCCCGCATGATCTTCAGGCAGACGAGTTGCATTTGCTTGAGGGAACTTGGGTGGGGAGCAATATGTTTGGCTCTTCACTTATCGGTGACGGTTTGGCCTCATGTGTTTTCAGTTTTGATGCGCTGGAAGAGGCGCGTTCACGTTCCATTATTTTGGCAACGGATAATGAGCTTTCTGGGGCTCCGATTTATCCGTTCAATCAGGCGGTTGACCTGGCAAAACAGCATCATATTAACCTCTACGGGATTGCGGCTGGCAGTAAGGATTCTCCCGATGTGCAGGCAATGGAGAGAGGTTTGACAGCCGCAGGGATGCATTTTTATCCGGCGGCGACGTCATCTGCGGCGGCGAATATTGTCGATGAGATCCAGCGTCAAGAAGCGGTTGATCTGGATGCGATGTCGCAAACTGTGGAGATTGACCAGGTGGGCCCACTGCCCGCTATTGTGCTAGCGGCACTGGCGGTCTTTCTTGTGATGGCGGGGAGGTTCCGGATATGACCTGGATGTGGAGCGTTCCGCCAGTTGTTGTTTTTACTGTGCTAATCCTTGGCGGCGCAATAGGTATTGTGGCGTTAATTCGTCGGACCCAACCGATTATGTGGATACGACGCATAGCCTTGCTGGTGTTAGCGAGTCTTATGGCGGCAACTCCGGCAATCGTGGTCGGAGCTAATCATATTGTTTCGGATCTGGCCATCATTTTTGTGGTGGACGGGACTGGCTCTATGGCAGCGGAAGATTACGACGGGAATCACCCACGGTTAGTGGGGGTACGCGAGGATATGACGCGAATTGTTGAAGATCTGCCGGCGGCGCATTATGCCATTGTGGAGTTTGCTGCGTCGGCGTCTGTCCAGTTACCGCTGACTCGTGATCGAAATGCGGTGCGTTCGTGGGCAGCCGTCTTTGATCGGGAATTTTCCAGCTATTCTCGGGGCTCGAACCTTAATTTGCCGGTGGACGTGGTGGCGCATCTACTGGATCGAGGTCCTAGTACGCATCAGTATCGTCCGGTTGTGATTGTGATGTCCGACGGGGAGACGCAGACCAGGGCGACTACGGGGGCGTCAGATCACACGGAAGCTAGTGCGACTGAGCCGGATTATCGTTTACTTGCCGGAAAAATCGAAGGTGCTTTTGTTCTCGGCTATGGCACGGAATCTGGCGGGAAGATGAAGCTGAATGAGACGTGGGCTGACGCGCAAGATTATGTAGAGTTCCCGGCAGGTACTCCAGCTATTTCCCGTATTGATGAGGGGAATTTGCGGCTTATTGCCAGCCAGCTTGGGGGAACGTATATTCATCGGAGCACTCCGGCGGGGATCAGCGAGGTAACCGAGGCGCTATCGAGGTTTTCTTACGAGACACAGGAAAGCACCTCGGAGCTATCTGCCGCAGTTATCTGGCCTATTGCCGCAATTTTTACTGTGTTAATGGCCTGGGAGCTGGTTTCCTTGATGCCACGGCTGCGCGCTAGCGGTATGGGGCGTTCTTCTGGGGTGAAGCGGGGGCGGCACAGATGAAAGTGCATCAGGTATTGTCGCTTGTGCTGGCGGTGCTTTGTGCATGTGTCAGCGTCTTTTGTGCTCTCGCGGTGTATGGCATGAACATGGGGGAGCATTACTATCGCAGTGGGCGGGATTCGGATTCGGCGCAGGCGTACCGAGTTGCGGCAATGGTTTTTCCGGATCGTTATGCCCGATGGGATGTGTTGTTCGGCTATGGGACGGCACAGTTACGGGCCGGTGCGATAGAGCCTGGTGTTGAGACGTTGCGCCATGCATTGGCAGTTGCACCGACGCTGGACGCGCAAGCCGATTACCTTTCGGAAGATACGCAGGATACTTCGCAGATACCTGCGCAGTGTCAGGTGCGGATAAATCTCAGTATTGGTTTGGAGATGTTGGGTGATGACCAGCGTGCGGCTGGCCGATTAGACCAGGCTATCTCCACCTATCGCGAAGCCTCTGTTATGGTGGAAAAGTGCAGCTCGGCACACGGTCAGGCGCAGGAGCAACGCGATTCTGCGCATCGTAAGCAGCAGCAAACGGAGGATGAGAAGCGGCAACGCGATGCGGGGCGCTCGTCGGTTAATGTCGAAAATCCGTCAGGGCATTCGCAGAATCCGACGAATGGATCACCTCAGCAGGCACGCCCGAATCCATTGGAGAATATGACGGATGAACAGTTGCGCCAGCAAGAGTTGCAGCGGCGCACGCAAGAGGCGTTGCGCGCACATCGACAGCGAGTAAACAGCGATTTTAACCAGCGTACAACCGGAGATATTGAGGTGAACTGGTGATTTTCTCAGTAATAAACGGCGTAGATTCTGATGCGTGTGAGGAGCGGGTGGTTGGCTCGCAGCCGGCGATCATTGTTCCGTTGACGGCAACGACTCCGCAGACTTTGTTGCAGGCGGCGCAGGAGGCTGAGCAGGCTGGCGCGGATGTGGTGGAGTTTCGGGCGGATTACATGATTGGCGCCCATCCTGAGACAACTTTTTCCGCAATGGGTCGAGAGCTGTTGCGGGATCTGTTTGAGACGATTGAGATTCCGGTGTTATTTACTGTGCGCACTGGACCGGAGGGCGGCGAGGTTGATCTGTCGGAGTTCCGCTATCGGGTTATGCTTGCCACCGTGCTTGATCTGATGATGCAAGAAGAATTACCGGCTGATCGCATCGGAATTGATTTGGAGTTTCATTCTGCGGCAACGCCAGATTTGGCTGCTCGGGCACATTCCTTGGGTTTTACTCCGGTGATTTCACATCACGAATGGGGAGAGACTCCAGATGATGAGGTTATGCACGTCTTGTATGACGATATGTTGGCCATTGATAATGCGGTGGTGAAGCTTGCGGTGATGGCTCATTCGCCGGAGGATACTCAGCGGTTGTTGGAGGTTACACGCCAGGTGGCGGCGGCTTCGGGGCGTCCATTAATTGGCATCGCTATGGGTGAAGCTGGGGTTCGCTCTCGGGTGGAAGGGTGGCAGTATGGCTCAGTGGCAACTTTTGCTGCTATTGATAAACAGACGGCTCCCGGCCAATTACATATTGCGCAGTTGCGGCAATCTTTGGGTCGGGTATAACTCAAGGGGTCATTCATCACGATGGCGTATCAGGCTAATGAGGAGCGGAGCGTTGCAGTGGGCGAGATGAAGTTAGTTGAGCTGACGGAGGCGCAGTTCGAAGAGTTTGCCCAGCATTATGGGCGGCGGTTTCAGACGCAGACGATTCCGTATGTGCGGGCGCGTCGGGCATGTGGGGCGCACGTTGATGTTGTGGGTCTGGTTGATGCTTCTGGGCAGATTCGCGCGGCCAGTGTGGTGACGTACCGGCGTTGGCGGAAGTTCTTTCGGGGGGCGTCTTTGCCGTATGGTCCGCTTGCTCCGTGGAATGAGCCGGATGTTGTGCGGGAGTTTTTCCTCCAGTTACGCCAGTATTTGCGCCGCCAAGGCAATGTGTTGGAGTTGATTGTCAACCCGCTTATTGCGAAGTGTCACTATGCAGATATTGAGCGCATTAGTGAGGAGGTCACGCCGGAGGCTCAGCATTTCCAGGCGGTGATGGATCAGTTAGGGGCGCAGCGAGAAACGGCTGAATATTACGATGATCCGGCTGTTCCTATCCGTTTTATCTATTCAAAAGATATTTCCGGGATGGATTATGAGGCGGCGGTGGCCTCTTTGGCGAAGGGTATTCGGCGTCGGTTCCGACGGGAAGGTCAGTACGGTATCGAGGTGCGTTTCTTAGATGCCGCGGCGTGGCCAATTTTTCAACAGCTACTGGGCGGGACGATTGAACGCACAGGAATGAGTGCATACACCGAGGATATGCATACGTTCTATCCGCAGCTTATGCGGGAGATGGGGCCGGAGTCATCAATGATTGCGGTGGCATTTTTGCGTCCTCAGGTGTATTTGGAGCAAATTGCGCAGTTGATGGATGAATTGGCGGCAAAGCGGGAGCAGATTATGGCTCGCCCGTCGAGTGCAAAGAATGAGCGCTTGTTGGGTGAGCTGGATAAGCAGTGGGATTCGTTGGTTGGCCAGCAGACTGAGGCGCAGGAGGTTTTGGCGGAGCATGGGGCCGAAATTCCGATTGCTTGTTCGGTGACGTTTATTGTTGATCGTGAAGTAATCCAGATGCTTGGTGCTATGGATAAGCGATTCTTTAAGTTCACTCGTGATTACCCTATTGAGCAGGCGATTTTGAAGTACTCCTGTGAGCGGGAGATGGATATTTATAATACGTTTGGCGTCTCGGGGATTTGGGATGATTCGGCTCCGGATGCGCCGGTGATTGCGTTTAAGAGATCTTTGCGTGGCTATGTCGAAGAGTTTGTGGGGACGTACTATCTGCCGGTTCGCCCGTTGATGTCGCGGATGGTTGGTGGCGCACATTAAATTATTGGGCTGATGTTAATAGTTGCGGATGTGGTGGCGTGCCCTGGGGCGTAGCGCGGGGTTTGCTTTTGCTGTTGGTGCGCTGTGGCTATTGGGCGTGGTCATCGGTGGCTAGTTGCCTCGTGTATTGCTGGCTGTTTAGTGCTATGTGGTGTGCTGGTTAACAGGCGGTTTATACAGCGCTGCTGTTAGCTGGCTGTGCGTTTTGCGTGCGTTTTCGTGCCGGGTATTCTCGCGTTCTTGATACGCGGCGATTGGGCGGTGGCTGGTTTGAGGTTAAAGGCACTGCAAACTATGGCTCTATTTCGCGCGGGCTTATTGACGATGTTCAACTTCTGCTGCGCTCTTTAGGTTATCCGTCAGTCGTCTACGACAAGGTTAACAAGAAGTATGGTCGTAAGCATTGGACATTGGCTTTGACTGCTTATGATTCTCACCGTTTTGCCAGTGCCAGGTATGCCGTGGATAAGAGTATGTATTGGTAATCTCATGGCACGGATTATGCCTTTCCGTTATTGCTTTTACTAAAAGATGTCGTATTAGATAACGAAAAGTAGCGTTAAGAAGGAGTGCTCTTTCATGGCAAGCGACGAGTTTGACATTATCTGCGTGGAATGTGACGAGAAAACAGCGGCGTGGACTCGTCATAGGGGCAATGGCAACGTGTCTCTCACTGGGGATAGAGAGATTGCTGAACCGGCAAAATATGCAGCTTTATGTGGTGATCTTGTGCCAGTGTTTGGCTATACGATTGAGGCTAGTGAAAGCGATCCCATTGGTGCGTTAGCCGCCTTGTTTGCTTCCAATCCGGGGCGCACACAGTTTACGTCTACGAACATGGTGGAGGTTATGGGGTTTCTTGATGAGATAGCAGATGATGAGCCGTATGAATCTCCTTATGTTCTTGTTGACCCGGAGGACATGTAGAAGATTAGTTACATTGCTACTTTTATTTGATGAACAGTTGGTAGTAGGGGATTGTTGTATGCCGCTCTAAGTCAGATGCTGGTAGGCGTCGGTTCTTATTGGGTGTTCTTATTGGCGCGGTGGGTGAGCAGGTTTTAGTTGTGCCTGCTGGTTTTGGGCAGGGCTGTGTGTAGAGGCTGAGTTGCTATTTCGGCGTGCGGGTTATTCTCGCGTTCTCGATACGCGGCGATTGGGTGATGTTGGGTTTTGCGGCGGAATTCCTGATTTTTCGCCGTGTGACAAGGTTTTGTGGGTGCGTAGTAGACAAGTTGGCTGTCATCCAGTACGCTCTGATAAAGGTTAGGCTAACCTAATTAAGAAAGATAGATTTTTCTTTTTACGACGAGAGGTTGCGGTTCCCCGCAGCTCACGAAAGGAAAAGCATGTCGCGTCACACACCTGCCGCACTCTGCGCAATAGTCACCCTCGCCCTCGGGGCGCTCGTCGGGTGCTCTGGATCAGAAAACGAATCATCACAACAGCAGACCACCTCAAGCTCCTCACACAGCACGACAGGAGAAGTCGGATCAGGAGTTTCCGTCTACGCAACCACCGGATATTTGGCCGACGCAGTTGCCAATATCGCGCCAGGAGCAGAAGTCACCACAATGGTTGGACCCGGCGGTGACCCCCACACATATCAGCCCTCCACGCAAGACATTGAAAAAATCCACAACGCCGACCTCGTGTTCTGGAACGGGCTTCACCTCGAAGCAATGATGATCGACCAGCTCGAATCCCTCGGAGATAAACAGCTTGCCGTCGGCGATCAACTGCCCGAAAAGTACCTACTGCCGTGGCCAGAAACAGATTCACATGGAAAACCACTGCACGATCCACATATCTGGAACAACCCCGAAGGCTGGCAACTCGTGGTGAATATGGTTGCCGATAAATTTGCCGAATACGATCCCGATAACGCGCAGGCCTACCAGGACAACGCTAAAGCATACAACGCCAAAATCGATGCCCTGGCGAAATCCTCACAAGAAAAATTGGCAGCTATCCCTGCAGAAAAACGCATACTTATCACCGGGCATGACGCATTCAACTACTTCGGTAAGTATTTCAACCTAGAAGTACACGCGACGGACTTCGTCTCCTCAGAAGCCAAACTCGATCCGGCCGAATTATCCGCGCTCGCCGATACCATCGCCAAAGCGAAACTTCCGGTTATCTTCCAGGATAATCTCGCCAACCCGCAAGCAATTGCCTCGCTGAAAGAAGCCGTCGAATCGCGCGGCTGGAAAGTAGAGATCTCTAACGCGGAACTATACGCAGACTCCCTGGGGGAGGCAGCTCCGGTGAACACCTACCTCGGCGTGCTAGAACACAACGTCACAACAATCGCGCAAGCGCTCGCTACGAAATAGCGGGCAGGCGGCGCGAGTAAAATATGGTACTCGCGCCGCCCCGCCTGCACCCCTCCTCGCCCACACATCATCACATTGAAAGGCCTATCACCCGCGATGTCTGATATTGCCTGTTGCACCCAGCAGTTATCAGTAGCCTATCGGAGCGATCCGGTACTACAGTCAGTAGATTTCCAGGTGCCCGTCGGAGTCGTCATGGGAATCGTCGGCCCGAATGGAGCAGGAAAATCAACCCTGATTAAGGCAATGTTGGGCCTGGTTAAACCCCTTGCCGGCGAGGTGCAGTTTTTCGGGCAACCACTGGATCGCGTGCGCCATCGCGTCGGATATATGGCGCAATCCAATACCGTCGATTGGGATTTCCCGACTACCGTCCTCGATGTGGTAACAATGGGCACCTATGGTTCATGTGGCTTTTTCCGACGCCCCGGCAAGAAGCACAAAGCCCTGGCACACTCGGCACTCGAAAAAGTCGGCATCGCTGATTTGGCTCGACGCCAGATCGGGGAACTCTCCGGCGGGCAGCGCCAGCGCGTTTTTCTAGCCCGTGCTCTCGTCCAAGAACCCGACCTCTACATCATGGATGAGCCTTTTCAAGGGGTGGACGCGAAGAGCCAGGCTGCGATCCTCAGTGTCCTGCACGGCTTAACCCACGCAGGAAAAACCGTCATCATTGTGCATCACGATCTGGCAACCGTAACCGATTACTGCAATTACGTCACCCTCATTAACCGCACGATTATGTCCTCTGGTCCAGCAGCCTGCGCCTTCACCAAAGAAGCAATCCGCCGAGCCTACGAGGTCAGCGGTCACGACAACGCTTTCGTGAGGTTTGCGTCGTGAGTATATGGGAATTCTTTGCCGACCATACGTTCCGAATGGTGTTCTGGGGCACGACGATTATCGGCTTCATCTCCGGAATGCTTGGTTCTTTCGCTTATCTGCGCAAACAATCTCTCAGCTCCGACGTCATCTCACATTCGGCTCTGCCTGGGACTCTGTTGGCGTTCCTCGTACTTGTCAATTTCGGGGCTAATGGGCGTAATATCCTCGGGCTTGTTATCGGAGCAGTGGTTATTGGAACGCTGGCCGTCGTACTGGCAAATATGATTGAACTACATTCAAAAATTCGCATTGATACCGCGATGGCAATAGTGCTCTCCACCTTTTTCGGGGCGGGCATGCTACTGATGAAAATTATTGCCAATGGCGCCTACCCTGGAAAAGGCGGGATTCAGGATTATCTCTTTGGTAACGCCTCCGTTATCACCTATCAGGACCTTTACACCTGCATCATTGTTGGAGTAATCGTCATCGGGGTAACGCTAGTGTGCTGGAAAGAGTTCACTTTGCGCTCGTTCGATCCGCAGTACTGCCACGTGTTAGGGATGCCAGGAAAACTAATTGACGTGGTGATGTTTACGACGATTGCGGTGGCAGTGGTGATCGGGGTGAAATCAGTGGGCCTAGTGCTCATGGTGGCTTTCGTCGTCACCCCACCGGCGGCTGCCCGCCAATGGACGAAACGAGTGGGAACAATGGTATTCCTCGCCGGTTTACTGGGAGCGACGGGCAGTGCACTAGGAGCATATCTATCCATACGGATGGGGCGTATCCCCACCGGACCGCTTATCGTGCTCGTACTGTTTGTTATTTTTCTGGTGTCGATTGTGTGCGCTCCGGGGCGTTCGGTTGTGGTGCGGATGATCCATCGGTGGCGGGCGCGTCAGGAACTTATGCGGGCTGTGGTAGCAGAGCGTTCGGCTGCTATGCGGCAGACGGCAGAAAATGCGTCCGGCTCTGAGCCGAAAAGCCTTCGCGGCGTGCTGCAGGAGGGAGTGGACGCCTTGCCCTCAATATATCGGTCTCAAGATCTAACAGCACATACCGACTCCTGCTCGGCACAACCGGATACCTCTGTGGATTCTCACCTGCCCAGTTCTCAGGGGTATAGCGCCGGATCAGAGGAATATGCCGCTGGTTCCGAACTGCACGCGGCGAGGTCTGACCACTGTTCGCCACTCCAGGTACCTTCCCACGTGGGCGTACCGGCTGCTGTTAGATCAGGCAAGCAGGATTTTTCTGAAGATACCGTGAGCCCGCCCGCCTTCAGTTCCGCATTCAATTCTTCGTTCAGTTCCGCCGGTAGCACAGAGGAGGAAAACTGATGAGTTTTCTTATGGGGACGCTGCTTTTGGCGGTAGTGACGGCAGTGGCGTGCGCTATTCCTGGAGTGTTCGTCGTGTTGCGCCGCAGTTCCATGCTGGTTGACGGCATGGGTCACGCAGTATTGCCGGGGATTGTCGTCGGCTACTATTTCACACACGATCTGCGTTCGCCCCTGTTAATCGTGGGGGCAACGCTTGCTGGGGTCTTCGTCGTATTAGGCAGTGAATATCTTGCCCGTTTAGGGGTGCTGACGGGAGATGCGCCGCAGGGCCTCATCTTTCCGGCGCTCTTCTCCGCTGGCGTCATTATGATTACCCTGAATTTTGCGAATGTTCATCTCGATACGCACGCGGTCCTCGTCGGTGATCTGAATCTGATTTCTTTCGATCAACTGACGATTAACGGAACCTCGTATGGACCGCGCTATATGTACGTCATGTTAGGCGTATTAGCGGTGAATCTTAGCTTTATCGCGGTGTGCTATCACCGGCTGAAAATAACAACATTCGACAACGAATTCGCCACTTTATTGGGGATGCGTTCTGGTGTGCTCAATGGAATGTTCATGTTCTTGGTGTCCCTGACGGTTACGGCGGCGTTCCATGCGGTAGGGGCAATCCTGGTGATTTCCTTGATTGTGGTGCCAGCAGCTACCGCCTATCTCCTGACCTGCCGACTCGGCATCATGGTGGTTCTGGCTGGCGTCATCGCGGGCGGTGGAGCGGTGTGCGGGTTCTGGGTGGCTTACTGGACGGGGGCGGCAACTTCTGCGGGAATGGCGGTGTTTTATGGGTGCGTTTTCATCCTTGTGTTTCTTGGGGTGCAGGTGCGTCAACGATTCGTTCGGGCGCGGGCATACCGCCAGGCGAGCCGGTAGTATCGGGCGGAGGAGTGGTCAATATGCCACCTGGTAGGTCTGCGGTTGTGACTAGCCTCGCAACTGCGAACTTTTCCTGACGGGCTTTTATTGCTAGTCTTAATTCGTCTTTGACGCACATTCCCGCGTAGCTCAATGGCAGAGCGTCCGACTGTTAATCGGCAGGTTGTTGGTTCGAGTCCAACCGCGGGAGCCATAGATCCCCTAAGTCATCGTGATGATGAGCTTAGGGGTTTTTGTTATATGGCTCTTTGTTATACGGCTCGCTGGAGTAGGTGGCCCATCGCCGTAACCTGCCGCAACGCAATCAGATGCAGCTAGGAGCGCAGCACTCGCCCGTCGGCATCGAAAGAAGCCCGATCTCCAGGCTTGGCAATGAGGATACAGATACCCTCCACTAAGCCCCAAATACCAGAAATAATGGAGAGAATCCCTAAAGAAAGAACGGTGATGAGGAGCTGAGCAAGCCCCCTGCTTTTGAAGCCGAGATAGAAATTATGAATGCCGAGTGCCCCGATCAGAATTCCAAGAACCCCGGCCACAACTTTAGATCGCTCTGAAAACGCCGGCGAACCCTGGGAGTAGCCATACACTGAGGTTTGCTGGGCAGGATAACCATAGGGTGCAGACGCGGATTGATAGTAGCCAGATTGTTGATTGGTAGACGCGCTGTAAAAGTTGGGATCGGAATGAGGATATTGCGCGGCTGAGTTTGGCAGATAGCCGCCGTTGCCATCTCCGGCTACGTTACGGGGGGGGGAGGTTGAATCGCTCATATTTAGCTCCTCAATGCGATAGGGAATTTATGGCTAGATTCTAGCAATACCGACGAGCAGCTCGGGCATGTTCAACAAGCAGGGCGAGGTAATCCGCGCGGCGAGGAGAGGAAGCAGCAGAAAACTCTCCACTGATAAACGCGAAAGGATCTTGTATGCTCCGCAGAATTGCCGCTCATTCGAATATTCCTGCCGGATGGAGTCTTGGCACTGCCAGCAAATTAGTAAAACCGGCGTCCGGATTCCAGATGGAAATAGAAAGCGACGAAAAACGGGGAGAATATGGCGCGGGAATACGGTGATAGTAACGGGATATGAGCAGATAGATAAAAACAGGCAGCGAGTAAGCCTACTCGCTGCCTGCGTTCCTACCAGAAAGATCATCGTCGATGCGTCGGTGTGGTAAATCTCCACAGTGCGCTGATGATCGCCACGCCAAGAATCATTTTGACAACCCCGCCAAGAATGAAAGGAGTGACTCCAGTGTTAAGGGTTGCTGCCAGGCTCAACGTCGTACCCGCCTGGTGCAGCATCCACCACATATACGGCACGCCAAACAGGAACGGAATAACCGAGGCAATTCCGAAAGCCGCAAAGGATAGCCACTGGTGGCGATCCCACCGGTGTTCTGCCAGCCGGCCAATGACGTAAGCCGTCGGAATAAATCCAATGATGAAGCCAAAGGACGGTTTAACAATCGCTGCCACCCCGCCAGTGAAATTAGCAAACCACGGCATTCCTGCCAGCCCTAGCAGAAGATACAGCAACAGTGCATGTGCTCCTCGGCGTGCGCCAAGAGCTGCGCCGACGACCATTACGCCGAGCGTTTGCCCGGTGATTGGAACCGGCCAGACGGGAACACTGACCTGAGCAAGAACTCCCACTGCGATAGCGCCGGTGACGCTGAGAGCAATATCGCGCACCAGCGAAGCGCGGGGAACCCAGGTATCGGCAAGAACAGGTCGGATAGATAAAACAGTCATAGCTTTCTCCTTTGAGCGGATCAGGTGACAAGTTAGGGATATTGCGTACCTCGGGACATGAGGTTATGTGAGCGGAAAACTCGGATCGTGAGTAGGGAGAGGCCCGCTGGCGTCTTCTTCACTGACGGCAACCCAGGCCACGGCATAGTCCACGTCATGACTTAAAGACACAGACCAGCAGTAACGGCTCATACGTTGCGTCGCTAAGGCCTCCAACTGGGCGGCTGCTTGCCCATGCCAGCGCAATTGGGGGCGATGCCAGGCGTCACGGATCACCTCAACATCGCTCCAAGAAAAATCCTGCGGCGCAATCATGGGTGGTTCGCCGAAAAGCAAATCGGACCACGCCTTAACCGCTGCCTCCTTAGCAGCCCAACGAGCTGCCAAAGAAGCATAGGTGCGCGCAGGTGGGGGTGATGAGGGGCGTGATTGAGTATGAAGTCCAGAATCACGCCGCTCACGTGCGGTAAAAACATGAGCGAACTGAGTTCCAGGTTGTTCCATCTGTGCCTGAAAAGATGGAATATGAACCAGATCGATGCCAATACCGCGTCTCATTTGTATAGATACCTTTCTATGTGGCTATTGCAGAGGATAAGAAACCCTGTGCGGGGTGGCTACGCCCGCTGTTGCCGAAAGACGCCGTCGCTATCGAGCCGCGCCTGCGGATCCAAAAGCAGGGCTGCCTCAACCTCGTGGGCGTCATCTGCTTGATCAAAACGCCGATGCGCAATAGGCGTGAACAAGGTGGCAGCATGCGTCATCGCGGCTTCGAAGCGCCCCTGCCCGTGGCGCAGTCGTTTCTGGGCGCAATTCCGCCATTGCGCCACGGCCTCATTCCCACGTTCTGCCGCCAAAACCGCCATAAAGGCACTCGGATGTGCAAGGGCGACGAGCGCTGCCACATGCCCGAATCCCAATGAGGTCAACATGGCGGCGCGAACTGGCTCGCGTAGCGTCAACGGCTCACGCAGCCACACCAGTGGGGCGTGCTCGCGCATGACCGGATCCACGCAATCCAGCGCCTGATTGGCCGGTAACTGCCCAGTGCGGAATACATCGCACAAGCCGCCGATTTGGAATACGGCTGCTCCTGCTTTGGCATGCCCAGTGATCGTCTTTTGGGAAATGACGTACAGCGGATTGCCGTCACTTCGCCCCAAAGCGCGAGCAAGGCGGGCATGTAGTTCCGCTTCGTTGGGGTCATTCGCATGGGTAGACGTGTCATGCTTCGATACCACAGCAATGTCATCTGGCGTCAGCCCTAATGCCTGCAAAGAACGGGCCAGGTGAGAAGCTGATCCGCCGCGGCCAGCAGCGAGCGCACCCATACCCGGAGCCGGAATAGAGGTATGTGCTCCGTCGGCAAAGGACTGAGCGTAGGAGATAACCCCGTAGACGGGCAACCCCAGATCTGCCGCTACCGTTGCCGTGGTGAGCAAAATCGTTCCGCCGCCTTCTGCCTCCAAGAATCCGCCCCGACGGCGATCTCCCGCGCGCGAAATAAAGCGCGGCTCAATCCCCTGCGCCAGCATGGCATCCGTATCGGCAGTGGCATTCATATCCCCAAATCCGGTGAGGGATTCGACGGAAATCCCGTCAATACCGCCCGCAACCACAAATTGCGACTTGCCCAGGCGCAACTTATCGACAGCTTCTTCGATAGACACTGCCGCAGTGGCACATGCCCCTACCGGATGAGTCATCTGCCCATATCCACCGATAAAGGACTGCATGGTGTGAGCAGCCACAACATTAGGCAGTGCCTCTTGGAGAATATCTTGGGGGCGATCTTCACCGAGGAAACGATCGAGGAACACCTTGCGCAAGGAGTTCATCCCGCCGATTCCGGTGCCCTGCGTGGAGGATACCTCGGCTGGATGCACAGCTTGAAGTAGCTCAATTGGGCTAAATCCAGCATGAGTGAAGGCATCGACAGCCGTCACTAAATTCCATACAGCCACCGGATCAAGGGAGTCAACCATAGCGGCCGGGATTCCCCACTTACGCGGATCGAATCCCTCAGGGAGTTGACCGGCGACGTGCCGGCTCAATGCTGCCCGACGCGGGACGCGCACCGGCGCACCAGCTCGTTTGCGCACAATCCATTCACTGTTGAGATCCCGCTCGTCGAGAGGGAATATCTCGGTGAAGTCCGGATCAGCTAGGCGGTATCGCTCTGCCTCGGCTTCGTCAGAAACTGAGAACTCTTGATCGGATTCGAGATAGACGGTTATCACGTCATTCGATCCGCTTTCGATGATGTGCTCAGTATCGGTTAATTCGCGGATTCCACAGCGGGCAATCACCTCATCGCGGAAGCGCTTATAAATATCTTCCTCGGCAACCCGATTGCCCTCGCGGTCATACCAGCCAGCGACGGGCGAATCGTTCCAGGTGAGCAGGTCCATCATCCAGGCCAGCTCTAAAACTCCGGCGGCGGTTAGATCGAAATTCTCACTGAATTCGGCAGCGAAACGGGTTCGACCCGATCCCCAGGCGCTGACTTCGCCGATTCCGACGATAACGATCGTTTCATCCAGGCGCGCTGTCACCGATGGCCACGGCATCTGTGGCGCTATGGTAGCTGGCAGCAAGGTGGGCAGTGCCGCGATCTGTGCCGGTTGTGGAACTGCGCTAATACCGAGGTGGGCGCCGCTATTTTGAGCAGTGGTTGTCGATAACTGCCCATTGGCTGACGATAGCTGCCTGCCAGCGTTGCCCGTATCCGATACCTGCCCGAATTGCCCGCCAGCATACTCGGCGCTGTGCTGACCAAAGTGCTGCTGGGTTTGCTGGGATTGTCCCGCTTGTCCGGCTTGTTGTGCCTGCTGGGAGGCGCGCTCGTGCGCGGCCAGCTCGGCAAGGTTGAGGCGTGCGCTGGCCAAACCGCCGGTCAGATCGACATCAAGCGGCTGACGGCTGGCTGCCGCTTGGTGTTCCGCGTCAGTGAGCGCAATCAGTTCCTCGGCAATCTCGTCGGTGGAGTACACGTGTACCCCAGCCGCCTGAGCTGCCGGAACGAGCACGTCATTGCCTCCCATCAGCCCAGTGCCGCGCACCCACCCGATCTGGGCGCGAACCAAGGAAATACGATCGGGCCAGGAGCGCTCTGCCGACCACTTATTCATAATGGCGTCAAAAGCGGCTTTCGCTTCACCGTAGGCTCCATCTCCGCCGAATGTCCCTCGGTTCGGTGAGCCAGGCAAAATGACGTGGACGCGATGTGAAATCGCAGTCGTGCGTCCGAGCTGTGCAAGCTGGGCAATAGCCCGCTCAACGCTCCACAGCAGCAGCCGCATCTGCCCACTGGCTTCACTGGGATTATCGCCCATCATGCCCTGCACCCGAGGTGCGGCAAAGGGGAAGAACACAGTGGGAAGTAGTGCCGGCTTGAGAACTTTCGTCGTTGCCCCGACGGCTTGGGTGTATGGCGTTCCGATCCATTCAATGAGCGCATCGACGTCACGGAAGCTACTCAGATTTGCTGGAACGAGCCACAGCGCTGCCGAAACGGATGCGTGCTGGCGATACAGGCGCTTTGCCCATGCGAGCCGCGCCGGAGTGATCTGCGAAGCGGTCATAATAACCGTTGCCCCTTGGCCTAGTAGGCGGGCGACCACAGCTTCCGCAATGGAATTCGGGGCAGCGCCAGTAACCAGCGCAATATCCGCGGATTCGCGCTCATCTGCCGGACGTTCTGCCTGCTCGGCAACGGCCAGGAAATATTCGGCGTGTGGGGAAGCGTCCTGACGGGCATACCAGCGGGCAAGTTCTGCCACAGCGTGACCACTGCCCCGGAAATGCTCTTGGGGGACGTCACACGGGCGAGTTCCAGCGTAGATCTGTGCCAAATCTTCGCGCAGGCTGGCCCAGCGATCATCCAATAAAACAGTTTGTTCACGGACGAAGCGCGGCGTGATGGATTCCAGCCAACGCGGGCCAAGTTCGGCGTCGATAGCGGTATTGAGTTCCGCTAGCGCCCCGAGAGATTCTTGCTGATCGTGGAGATACGCCACGGCTTGGGCTGCCTTAGGCGTCATCCCCAGGCGGGCCAGCAGATCGCGGGCATGACCAGCGAGAATTCCATCTTCGGCGAATAGCTGACGACGGAGATCGTCTAAGGCAGCAGAATCAATTACCTGATTAGTGTTGCCTGCCCCGCTGTGTGGTGGAGCAACGTGTACGTTATGCCGCGCCGCCACCAAGGAGATAGCACTATCAATGAGCCCATCCAGATCAGCAGCGCTACTGACGGATAGCGGCAGTGTGGCCAGCGCCCCGCCGCGCACCGAATCGCCATCGCGCGATCCGAGCAGGATTTCCGCATGTACGTGATCGACCCAGCTAGCAGGTAGCCCCCAGGTGCTCGTTATCCGATCGGAGATATGGCTCGGTTTCACACCGACACTGCCCAGCAGTTTTCGCAGTCGGGCAGTGACGGCTTCCCGCAAGACCGGCCCTAAGGTGCGGTACGTCCCCGCCACGCTATCAACGTGCGGAGCTAGCGTCCTGATCGTTGCCTCGGCTGCCCCGTCAATGGACGGAACGCCCAGCTCTGCGGCCATATCCATGAGGATCTGGTTGCGCTTGGAGGAAACTCCGTTTGTCAAAGATTCCACGGTATCCTCAGCGCTGATTTGTTCGCGGGTAATGCGATTAGCGTAGGCCAAGAGAATTTCCACGGCATGCGAGGCGCGCAAAGGCAGCTCAGGGGCGTCACTGGCGGCAATCGCGGCGGAGGAATCGCTGGTGAGAACGCCCGCACTATTGGGTAGCGCCGCCCCCGACTGTGCGGTTTCTGGTGCTGCTGAGCTGGCATGTGTTTCGGCGTTAACCTCGGCATTTTCCGTTACCGCGGCAGGGCTCGCAGCAGAAAGACGTGCCTCGTTCTCGGTATTTCCACGATCTGCTGGATTATCGCTAGCTGCGTCCAATACCTCGGGCGCTGCCTGCGAATCGGTATAGGTGACGCGGGCTGCGTCGCGTTCAACATTCCAGATCACCACATGCTGACCAGCAGTCTCGTCAGCGGCTAAGGTCTTTGCTGCCAAGTTGGCCAAGGTGGGCGCTGAGCCGAGGCCGATTTCAATGGCCTGCTGGACGCCAGCTCCAGCCGGATCAGCGTCGGCATCACGGAAGAGATAGTTCTGCGTCTCAATCCAGCGCACGGGAGAGGCGAACTGCCAGGCCAATAATTCGAGCAACAGAGTCCGTGCGGTCGCCTGTGGCTGCGCGATCGCCTGATCCCACTGTGCCACTAAATCGGCAACTAGACGGGAGGGCACGACGTCAAGGATGGACTGAGCGAACTCCTGCGTCAGTTCAAAGGGGCGAGCCACCAAATTCGGCAGGTAACGCCCGAGTAGTGGGCGATAATCCACATTTTCTGGTAGCAGGTTATCTAAGGTGTGCCGGAATGCGTCCACGCCAGAGCGCAAGGCAGAAGAATGGAACGGGACGTCAATGCCAGGGATCAGCATGAACGGACGTTTCCCACCGGCTTCCTCAGCGCGCCGCCCCGCGTCGGCTTCCAACGCGCGAATACCGGCAACTGTTCCGGCAACCGCATACTGCGATCCAGCGAGATTGTAGTTGACGATCTCTAGGAATTCGCCGGTAGTGCGAGCAATCCCAGCGACGTACTCGTCCACTTCGTCATGACTGACGCCAAATTGGTTCGGGCGGAGCGCACCAAGTAGATAGTTGGAACGTCCATCAGCATCGCGGGGAACCAGATGATGCATAGCTGATCCGCGCTGATAGACGATCTCCAGCACCTTTTCTAAGGGGAAAATCTGGGCATAGGCCGATAGCGCGTTGTATTCGCCGAGGGAATGCCCAGCAAGGAAGGCATCGCGGGCGAGGAGTCCACGCGAGCGCAGATCCTCCGTCTGAGCATAAGCCAAGGTAGCTAACGCTGTTTGCGTGAACTGGGTGAGGTTGAGAACCCCGTCAGGATGGCGCAATACCTCGCCATTGACGGTAATCTGGGTGGGATTCTCGCGCACGATAGCTTCGATGGAGAAACCGAGCTGGGTGCGGGTATGCTGGTCGGCCCGCCGCCAAATCTCGCGAGCTACCGGCGAGGGGGATTCCAAGCCCATCATGGCCCGTTGGATTCCCTGACCAGGATAGAGATAAGCGGTTCGCAGCGGTGCGACGTGTGCCCGCCCGATAGCGACGATCTCATCTGCGATACGGCAGGTTGCTTCGAAAACTAGCGATCCGCCAGCGATCCGCCCGATTCGTTCAACCGTAATATCCACGGTATCGCGCAGATTCACCATGCCGAACATCTGGTATGACCAGCGTTCAATACGGTATCCGGTTGTGGCGTTTGCCGAGAGTGTCGGATCGGGGATCAGTTGAGCAGACATGGCATGTTGGGCGGTAGCGGAGAGCCACATGCCGTGCACCAGCGGCGCCTCCAGCCCAGCTAATTGGGCGGCCGCATAGGAGGTGTGGATCGGATTGAAATCCCCTGAGATATTCGCAAAGGCAGTCATATCTGCCGGCGCGCCCACTCGCCACCGGCGAATAAAGCTGCGCGGGGTATCTATCATGGCCTCGCCGCTACTCAGTGCCGGTGCGGCAGCAGGAGGTTGGGCAGAGGTGACGCGGCCGCGAATGGCGAAACGTTCAGTCAGTTCGGCCCAGACCTTTCCGTCATGGCGCAATAAAAGTTCCACACGCACCACGCGCCCAGAGGAGGATTCACTCAACTGAGCACACCAGGCTTCCACATCAATATTCGCCTCAGCCGGAGGGAGCTGCCCGACAATCCGGACGGTATGGTCCAGATGAACGGCGTTGATAAGCCCCTCAATGACGGGATATCCCTGGTAGCGCGCCGAACCGAGCGCGGCATAAATGGCTGGCCAGCACGGGCCAACGAGCGCGTCAGGAACAAAAGAGGCAAGCTGTTCCGGGCGCTGCGTGCTAGGTGTGCGATGTAAGGCCTCGCCAGTGGCGCGGCGATGAATCGGGCCGAGATCGCGAGCAAAAGTGAATGTCGTATGCACCCGACCAAAGGGGGCGTTATCCCCGTCGGTTATCTGGACGGCAGGTAGCTCTGTGATCGCGTCTGCCGTCGTAGCAGATACGGAACCCACTCCGGCAGCGCCTGCTAATAGATCAAAGGCACTGACGGATAGCCGTTCCATATCCACTACCGGATACCCGCCAGTGTGGCACGATTCTGGCAGCAGGATCGGAATATCAATAGCGCGCACTGCATAGGGCTGCGAATCAGAGGTGGCTTCTGTGGTGAGGTCATCCCAGTAGGTATCGCAGGTGACGCGAATCGTCATGCCGGATTCGTCGGTGCAGATCTCAGTGCTATCCGCCTGGCTGACAAGCGGATTAGGCATGAGGTTGCCATTCCAGGATAGGAACGGTGTGTTGCGGAGGTACTCTTCGGCGTCGGCGGCGTTTGCCAGGCGCGAGAATACAGCCGGTGCGCCTTCTGCGCATTGCACATCAGCGACGACGGCCTGCTCATAGCGGGCAAACATCTGCCCAATGGGTTCGTCAATCCGATCAATACCGGCGACGGAAATTGGTCCAGGGATAATGCGCACAGCGTCAGCCGAGAATCGCGGATCTTGAGATTGCCAGAGGGTGTCCGTTCCCCACCAGCGCGCTAAATCGCCGTCCAGGACGGGCACGAAAGGCATCGGCTTATGGTGTTTGCGGCATAGTTCCACGAACCAGGCTGCGTCGGTGGCGTGGACGATCTGCGTGCGAGCCTCCGGATAGCGCTCAAGAAGCAAGGCAAGGGCTGCTGGAGCGTCGGCAATATCCTCCGAGGTGGGGAACAGGGTTGGAATCTGCCCATGATCGGTGGGGTTCAGGCGGGCTTCGATCCGGTGGAACAGATCAAAGATGCGATCCTGCCAGGTCCAATCGGCATAGGGGTAGCTCAGTTCGATAGCCCGTTCGATCCATTGCGCGTAGGTCATCTCGGCAACATCGCCAAAGTAAGGTTTAGCGGTTTGTGCCAATGCGGCGATGATGTCTTCGCGACGTTCAGTGAGCGCCTCGGGATCGCCGTTGATTTCATGGAGGAGTCGTGAAGCCCGCGCGGAGGCGTTATCGATTTCGTACATATCCGCGCTCAGGTGTGATAGCCCAGAGGTAATCCCGCCGGCGACTTCTCCTTGTGCGATCCAGCCTTCGGTGATTCCGGGTGTATCGCGCAGTAGCTCTTTGACCTGCGGGGAGGTGCGGGCTTCTTTTACTGCCATAGCAGCAGTTCCGACGAAAACGGCGTCCACTGGCAGGGCGGGCTTGTTGTAGGCGTAGGCCCAGCGTCCGGTGAGATAGTCGCTTGCTCGCTGGGGTGTTCCGATGCCACCTCCAACGGCTAAAACGACGTTCTTTGTTGCGCGAATATCGTCATAGGTGGCCAGCAGGAGGTCATCCAGGTTTTCCCAGGAGTGATGCCCTCCAGCATGTCCGTCCTCGATTTGCATGATGATGTCGTGCTCGGGGTTGCTGCGGGCGATATTGAGGACTGCGTGGATTTGTTCGGTTGTGCCGGGTTTGAAACTGATATGACGGAAGCCGTCGGCATGGAGTGAGGTCAGCAGTTCGCGGGCTTCATCAGGTTCTGGGATACCGGCTGCGATCGTCACCGCATCGAAAGGTGCGCCGTTTTGGCGGGCTTTTGCCACAATCCGGTTGACGCCGAATTGCAGGTTCCACATGAAACGGTCGAAGAACATGGTGTTGAATCCGGCAGTGCGTCCGGCATCAAGGAGTGCGGATAGGCCGTTCTTGTTGTCGGTAAAGACCTCTTCGGAGTATTGCCCACCGCCAGCCATTTCTGCCCATAATCCGGCGTTAGCGGCGGCGGCAACGATTTCGGGAGAGACGGTCGTCGGGGTCATACCTGGCAGCATGATGGGTGAACGCCCAGTTAGTCGCGTAAAAGCAGTATCAAGGACAGTGCGACCGTCGGGTAAGGTCACCAGCCGAGGCAGATATTCGGTATAAGAGCGCGGTTCGGGAATCTCCACGCCTGCGGTATCGAGATCCTGCATAGCTGCCGCAGTGGAGGCGTCGATAAATCCAGTGCCGCTGCCCTGCACGAGTGGGGCGCTCATACGGGTCAGGGCGTCGCTGGGGCCAAGATCGATAAACCAGAGCACTCCGGCTTCCTGGGCGCGAGTGATATGTTCTGGCCACTGCGCTGGGCAAACGAGGATCTCTTCGGCGAGTTTGCGCACGGTAGCGGGCTCTAATACGCCAAAATTCCCAGCGGCGGTGCCGTTTTCGGTGGCGGTGCTGTCATGCGTAAAATCGGCACTATTCAGGCTATCGGCGTTATTGCCATTGCCAGTGTTACCAAGGTGGCAGGTATTACCAGCATTGGCAGTGTCCTCAGCGCTGCCAGCATTATCGGCGTCACCAAAGCCACTAGAACCAGTATTAGAACCAGCGCTGCCAGCCTCAGCAGAACCGTCACCAAAACCAGCCTTGTCAGCTTTATCAGCGTTATTGGTCGTATCGGCACTGGCAGCACATACCCGATCTGCCCATTCGGTTAATAGCCTGAGGGCAGGAGCGAGCAGTTCGGTGTGGAACGGCGCGCTGATAGATAAGAAATCGCACTGTAAATGGGCTGGTGATCCGCCAAATTTGCGGGCAGCTAAATCCGCGTTGTACTGGGCGGCGGCCTGTTCCAGATCCGCGCGGAATCTCGTCAGCTCATGCGGGCTGCCTGCCCATACCTGTGAGTGCGGGCCATTAGTGACGGCCGGATACACCTCGGCGGGAATAGAGATGGGTAGTTGAGTAATTGCGCCGCGTACCGAGAGCATGGGGGAACTGCCCTCCGGCTGTGACCAGTTGTATTGGGCCGTGCCTGCGCTCGCGGCATAGCCGATCGCTAGAGCGGCAGCTAGTATGGAGGCCCGCAGTTCACAGCGATAATCAGGGTTTTCGCAGTTTGCGCCGCTCAATGAGTGGCTTTGTGTGCGGGTATTGGCGCCCTGTGGTGTGCCCTGCTCGCACTTGGCGTCGCTACATTGTGCTGCCAATGTGTGTTGCGACTGATCTTCGCTATCAACACCGCGAGGCTGATACATACGGCGGGCTAATTCAGCAGCGAGAATTCCTTGAGAGTGCCCGAGGTAGGCTGTGGGCGGATTAGCTGCCAGATCCAGGTCGGTGTGCTCGAGGTTAATCAACTGTGCTATTTGGGTCAGCACAATGGCGGGCAACGAGATAGCTGCTTCGGTGGGCAGATTCAGTGCCGCATCGGCCTCACCTTTCATCACGCGATCCAGCTCTTCGTATGCGCCGGGCACACTCAGCACAAGATCCGGGCGAACGGGTGTCAAAATCTGCCAGGCTCGCTGGTAGCAGGCGCGTAATTCCGGGCCGGTTTGCGGATCAAGCAGTGCATTGCGCAGGGCTGGCTGCCAATATGCTCCTTGCCCGCCAAAAGCTAAGGCATAGCGCGAAGCTAGATCGGAGAAGAAAGGACGAGTCATCAGGATCTCCTACGAGGTTTAGGGCTTTGTGTTGAAGCCCGATGGTGGTTAAACAGTGACGATGAGAATGTTCTTTATGTTGATTGAGTTATTGCGGTAAATAGGCGGGATAGCAGGCGGCGCCTGTGTTCCTATGTGTTCCTATAGCGGCGCATTGGCATGAATACGCGGGGAGTGACATTCGCGTTGCTTGGTGCGCAGCACGGATAAGGAACGGCAAATCACGGATCGGGTTTGGCTGGGTTCAATCAAGGCGTCGAGTTCCCCCTTTTTTAGTGACAGATTGGGATTGACGGATTGTTTGGCGTACTCCTCCTGATATTTGGCGCGCTGTTCGGCAACAGATTTCCCGTCCTCACCGGCCTTGATGAGTTCGCGACGGAAGAGAATATCGACAGCACCTTCAGAGCCCATCACCGCGATTTCGCTGGCGGGCCAGGAATAATTCACGTCAGCACCAAGAGATTTCGAGCCCATGACGATATACGCCCCGCCGTAGGCTTTGCGGATAATAACGGTGATGAGCGGGACGGTGGCCGACGAATAAGCAGTAATCATCTTGGCGCCGCGACGGATAATGCCAGCGCGTTCTTGCTCGGAGCCGGGGCGGTATCCAGGGACGTCAACAAGGGTGACGATGGGTAGCCCGAAAGCGTCGCAGAACTGGACGAAACGGGCAGCTTTTTCTGAGGCGTTGACGTCAAGCGTGCCAGCGTCATGTAGGGGCTGATTAGCGACGATTCCGACGGGTCGCCCCTCAAAACAGGCGAAGCCGACGACGATGGATGGAGCGAAAAGGCTCTGCACCTCCAGGAATTCGCCGTGATCGACGAGCGCTTCAACCACGCTGACCATATCGTAGGGCTGTTTGGCCGATTCTGGGACGAGATCGCCGACGCGGGCGGCAGCCGCCGGTATGCAACTGGGATCGAACGCGTAGTGGGGCGGGGAATCCTGGCAGTTTGACGGCAGATACGTCATGAGGGCGCGGGCGTACTCTAAGGCGTCGTCCTCATCCTCAGCTAAAAAGTGCGCGACGCCAGATTGGGTGTTGTGTAAATCGCCGCCGCCGAGATCCTCTGAGGAGATCTCCTCGCCGGTGGCAGCTTTAACGACGGAGGGGCCGGTGACGAACATGTAGGAAGAACGCTTCGTCATAATGATGAAATCGGTCAATGCTGGGCCGTAGACGGCCCCACCGGCACATGGGCCAAGAATCACGGAGATCTGCGGGATTACGCCGGAGGCTGTGGAGGTTGCCTTAAAGATCCGACCGTATTCTGCCAGTGCAGTAACGCCTTCTTGGATGCGAGCCCCGCCGGAATCGAGCAGGGAGATGATAGGGATACGCAAGGTGAGGGCCTGTTCAATGAGCCGGACGATTTTTTCTCCTTCGACTTGCCCGAGTGTGCCGCCTTGGACGGAAAAATCTTGCGCCCAGACGGCGACCATGCGTTCGTCAATCGTGCCGAATCCGGTAATTACCGCAGAGCCAAGGAATCCGGCGTCAATATCGCCACCTTGGAAACGGTTGATCTCGTGGAAGGTGTTGGGGTCAAGCAGGCGAGTAATTCGTTCGCGCGCAGTTAGCCGACCTTTTGGATGTTGCCGGCTGCGAGCGCGTTCTTCGGCAGCCTCCAGCATGGCGGCGGCACGTTCCGCAAAATTTTCGCGTCCGATCTGGTCGGAGGTGAATTCAAGGGTGCTCATTGGGAATCCTCCTGCGATTCGGTAGGAGAAATATGACCTAAGATTTGCCCCGTCATGACGCTATCGCCGACGCTGACGTGGAGTTCGTCAAGTGTTCCAGAGCAGGGGGCGTAGAGGTATTTCTCCATTTTCATGGCTTCGAGAACGATGAGAAGCTCGCCCTCGATGACGTCCTGGCCTGCCTGGGCGGCGAGGCGAACAACGGTGGCTGGAATAGGAGCGGTGATCTCTCCGGCGCGCTGCTCATCGGATTCGGTGGTGGTAACGCGCCGATTCTTTAACCGCTGTAACGGGCGATATGATGTGGCGTTTGCGCTGCTCGCAGCGTTGATAGTGGTGGCATGTAGCGCAGCGGAAGGGGAAAATTCATTCCCGACGTGAGGCATTAACGTCAGATCCGGCGGCAGAGATAGGCGCATACGTCGGCCATCAACCTCAATGACGTAGCTGCGAGCAGCGCGGTTGTTCGCCTGCGATACTGTAGCGTGTTCCCGTGATGGGGTTGCCGAGGCGGAGTTTGCCGGAGAGCCGGATGGCATACCAGCGGCAGTGGGTGCGCTCGGCGCCGACGCATTGGTAGAGGGATGAGAAGAAGATCCGGCGGCGGCCACCGGCGCTATGCCTGAGGAGGTGTCGCCGTTTTGGGCTGCGAGCATCTGCGCAAATTCCCCAAGAATATCCTTATCCTCAAGCCATTTGGTGTACACCGAGTTGCCTGCGTCCGACCTGCCCAGCCCAGCAAAATCTGGATGGGCAATAATGTGGCGCAACAGCGGAGCAGAGGTGGGCAATCCGAGGATGGATAGTTCTTCCAGGGCGCGCTGTAACCGTGCTCGTGCGCTATCGCGATCTGCGGCACGGACGGTGATTTTGGCGATGAGGGAGTCAAATCCACCGCCGATTTCATCTTCGGGGCGAATAAAGGTATCGACGCGCACCCCTAAACCGCCTGGCCAGGTCGTCGCATGAATACGCCCTAAGGCTGGCATGAGATCATTCGCGGGATCTTCACTGGTGACCCGCACTTCGATGGCGTGCCCGCGCGGCTGTGGAATCGGGCTGGCAGATTGCCCGTATGCAATGCGTAGTTGTTCGGCAACGAGATCGATGCCGGTGATTTCTTCGCTGACGGTGTGCTCGACCTGTAGGCGTGGGTTCACTTCTAAGAAATACGCCTGTCCGTCAGCACTGACGAGAAATTCGCATGTTCCCACGCCGACGTAGTGTGCTGCAGCGAATAGATCGTTGGACCACTGGTACAGGAGATCCTGAAGCTGATCGGATAATCCGGGCGCGGGGGCTTCCTCAACAACCTTTTGGTTGCGCCGCTGTACTGAGCAGTCACGGGTAGAAACGACGGAAAATGTGCCGTGGCTATCGCGCACACATTGGGTTTCGACGTGGCGGGCATGTTCGACGAGCTTCTCAACGAAATATGGGGAGGTTTGCGTGGCGTCGAGTTGCTCGGTGAAGAATCGGATGAGGTCTGCAGCGTTGTCGATGCGGGTGATGCCGCGCCCGCCGCCAGCGTCGGCCCGTTTAATAAGGAGCGGGTAGCCGTATTGGGTGGCAAATTCGCTTACCGCCTCGGGATCAGAGATTGCGTCAGAGATCCCGGGGATGGTGTGAACGCCAATGGATTCAGCGAGTTGCCGCGCCTGGATTTTATCGCCGAGTTGCCGGATGGTTTGGGGCGAGGGGCCGATCCACGTGAGGTTAGCGTCAATGACGGCTTGGGCGAAGTCGGCGTCCTCGGCCAGGAATCCGTATCCGGGATGGATAGCATCGGCGTGGGAGCGCCGTGCAGCTTGAAGAATGGCGGCAGGGTTGAGGTAGGTATCGGCTGCAGTGTGCCCGCCTAGTGAATAGGCTTCGTCGGCAAGATCGCAGGCCAGGGTGTGAATATCTGGTTCGGCGTAGACCGCAACGCTCTGGTATCCCAGTTCGCGTACCGTGCGGATGACTCGCACTGCAATTTCGCCGCGATTGGCGACAAGGATTTTCTTCATGGCTAGCTCCCAGGGGTTGTGGCGGAATCTGGTAAGGAGACATCCGCACAGGTGATTCGCTGGTATCCGGTGGAGGTGTGGAGGATGAGTGCGCCTGCCTCATCCACGTCCTGTGCAATTCCGGTGAGATATTTGCCGGAGGCGAGGGCAATTTTCAGGGGTTGCCCCAGGCCGGTGAGGTGCTGGCGATATGCAGCGTGGAGTTGCGATGGCGTCATGTGGTGCATGAGGGCGTGGAGCTCGTGAAGAATATCGGGGATAAGGGCGGTGGGGTGGAGGTGGGAAGGCATGACGGTGGGGGCGGGGGCATTAATTACGCCACTATGGGAGGGGTTTGTAGCGCAGATGGCGGCAGCGGGTCCCGATAGCGGGTGGGTGTGAGTGATGTCGAGATGGTGGTGTGTTTTCGCGTGGGTGCGGATATGAGGGTGAGCGTGGTTCTGCTCATTTGTTTGCATCTCTGCTGTGATGTGGCTATCGGCGGTGCGATAGCCAGCATGCCTGGTGGTGCTATTGGCAAGAGTGTGGGTGGGCGTCGGCCCGTCAGCAGATGTGGTGTGGCTGGTTATGGCCGTGAGGCATGAGCGGGGAACGCTGTGCCAGTTCATTCCGATTCCGACGATCACGCCCTCGGGTTGTTCGTGGAATTCGCAGAGGATTCCGCCGGCTTTGGCATATCCGGTGTCGGTGCGCAGCAGGATATCGTTGGGCCATTTGAGGGAGATATTGCGGTATCCCCAGCGGTGTAGGGTGCGCACGCAGGCGATACCGGCACTGGGGCTGACCCAATTCAACAGGTGAGGTTGGGGAGTTGTCCAGGTGGAAAACAGTAGCGATTGCCCAGGTTCGTCAAGCCATTGGCGTTGGTAGCGTCCCCGCCCGGCGCTTTGGTGGTCAGCGCAGACTGTCCATCCGGCAGGGGTATTCGGGTGAGCGGCAAGTCTGCGGCGCACCTCGTCATTTGTCGAATCGACGTCAGCAAGACGAACAATCGTGATTTCTTCCATCGCAGCCATCTTGAAAAGGATGCGGAGCAATGAGAAATACACTTTTGTATCCAGATGGATATGCAGGCTGAGTATTGCTTGATATATCGCGGAAAACAGTGATTGTGAGAGATTGTTCGGGTGGGGATGCGCAGTGGTTTCGTGGTGCGCCGAGTTGATATAAACGCGAGCTTGCCAGGATAAGGAGGAGGGCTGGTGTTTCAGTGCTGATCGGTGGATATTGCCCAAACGCAATTGCGTAGGTTGTTGATGGGGCTAGCACGTGCCAGCCCCCATGCGCATATTACGACGTATCAGGGTGCGTTCGAGAGCGTAACAGATAAAAGTAGCTAACCAAGATGAAGTGAATATGGCATGGGCGGCGGGATGTTTACCGAGCTTTGTTGGCTGTTCGCCAGGCTAGCCGGATATTGGCCGTGACGAGGAGCGCAGCAAGACGAGGACGAAATCCAGGATGTCTTGGGCGAGGGAACTGCGCCTACTAGGTGGGCGGCCCACAGCAGTTCTTTCGGGGGAGAGCCCCTCAGAAGAAATCCTTTCCGGGGAAAGCCCGTTAGCGGAAGTTCCACTGATAACAGCCGAAGAGATAGTTGCCTTATTCGGGATAGTGCCCGCAGATCCCTCGGCAGTAGCCCTACTGCCAGCAGTTTCGCTGTAACCAGCCCTGGCAGCACCGCCAGGTGCTATCCCATGAGCGGCCTGCTGGGCAGCTCGCTCGTCAGCGTATGCGTCCATTGCCCCGCGCCAGGCTTCGATTCCGGCCCCGCGCATAACAACCCCAATAACAGCGTGGGTCAGGGGATACATGGGCACCGTCGGTTCGCGCCCAACTGCTTGCAAAATATGCTCCAGGACGTCCCCAAGGGAGTGGATGAACTCGTTGTTGAGATCTTTTAATTGCAACCCCCAGGCAGGGTGACGCACTGAACGGGCCAGCATTTCAGAGTGCAGGATATACAGCTCGCGGTTCATGCCAATGGCGTCGATTGCTTCAAAGAGCAGATCTTCGAGTTGTGGAGCTTCTTGTTGTTTGGCGGATCTATCCTCGTTTTCCCAGTGGTCAACCTTTGCGCGGAGCACCTCGATCAGGTTGGCATATTCGTCCTGGGCGACGGCAGCTAGCAGGGATTCTTTTGACGAATAGTTGGAATAGAACGCGCCGCGAGTAAATCCGGCACGGGCACAGATATTCTCCAGCGTGCATCCTTCAATTCCCGCGCTGACGATCAGTTCGCGAGTGGCGGCAATGAGTTTATCTTGGGTATCAAACCGATTGGCCATAACGCACCCTTCCGTTGCTGTCGTGCTTCTAGCCTAGTGGACACTTGCGGCTGGCGGGGCGATGTGTTGCGGGGCAGATACTCGTCGTAATTGAGGAAGCGAGACGGTTAAGAAAGCGGAGATAAATTGCAGCAGGCCGCTGATAATCATGATCGTTTCCAGCGAGATATGGTCGCTCACTGGCCCGAAAACAACAGCTCCAAGGGGCATGAGTGCGCCATTAATAATCATGACGAGGGACATCACTTTGCCCAGGTGTGCCCGATCGCAGGAGCGTTGGAACAAGGTTATTGCGGGGGCGTTGATATACGGCAGGGTGAAGCCAAGCAGCACAATAAAGATGACGAATCCCCCGTAGTTCGGGGCGAGTGCCAGGCAAATAGTAATAGCGCCAATAGTGGTGGTTGCCAGGGCGATGGTTGATAGTTCGCGACGGAAGATCGGCCAGAGGGAGACGGCGATTCCGCCCAGCAGAGCGCCTACGCCGAAGCCGGTTTCCATGATGGAGAGCTGGCTGGTGTCGGAGTTGAATTTTTGTACGAGGTAGAGGCTGGAGAGCATTCCGGGAGCGGAGATGGCGAAGATCGACAGACCCATGAGCATTAGGTATGGCAAAAAGAATGCGTGATGCCGGACGTAGCGCAAGCCGCTCAGCATTTCTGTGTGCCATGCGTTGAGCTCTTTTGGTTCTGGCATGGCGCTGGGGACGCGAACAAAGATCCAGAATAAGGCGATGCCGATGATGGCGGTAGCGATGTCGATCAGGAACACACTGTGAATTGGCCATAGCGCCAGGACTGCTCCGCCGAGTGCGGGCGACAAAATATCTGTTAACGAGGTGACCGATCCGGCGATTCCGTTGACGCGTAGGAGTTTCTCCTCGGGGATGAATCCGGGCAGCATGGCGTGGATAGCAGGTCGTTGCATTGCTCCGCCAGCGCCACGGGCAGCTAAAGCGCCGATGAGTAGTGGGAGCGAGGCGTGATCGGTGAGGAAGGCCAGGAAGATGCCGAGGGTGATGAGGGCGACGAAAGCGTCGGAGCATACGGCGATGACCCGACGGTTGTAACGATCAGCCCATACTCCGGCGATAGGGGAGAGCACGACGAGTGGCAGGAAGGCGCTCGCGGTGGCGAGGGCGACGATGGTGCCAGATTTTGTGGTGAGGGTCAGATGCCACAAGATGGCGAACTGAACGATCCCTGAGCCGAGAAGGGAAATGCCTTGGGAGGCAAGGAGAAAGGTTACGTGGCGAACCCAGTGTGGGTCAGCGGGTGTGCGGCTGTGGGTCATGCGATATGTTTCTGTGCTTCTCGGTACGGTTAAGGTAACAGGTTACCGGATCGTAGGTAAGGCAGGGAATGTGCCTACATGCTGAGGTGCAGTTTCGCCGTGCTGTTTTCAGTACTCCGCTAATGCAGAGTGTGCCGACGAAATCATCCTGTTACGTTTAGTGCTGCGCGTGGAGGCTCAGATGGCTTTGCGCATGCCGAGCGCATCATTGTGCGTGCGCTCTATCCGTTTTTATTTCTTTTCTTGTTTTGCCTTGTGCGTTGACGTAGTTGTGTTGCCAGTAGTTTTGTGCTGAAAGATTGTGTGCCGGCAGTTATGAGCGGGATGCCAGGGGTTATGCGAGGAGAGTTGCCCGCTAAGGCTGTGAGGCAGGCGTCAGGGGCGGTAGGTAATAGGCGCTCTTCTTTTTGCCTGTTGGCGGGGAGTGCGCGGCGGTAGGGCTATCTATCAGGGGTATGCGGAGGGGTTATGCAGGAATTGCATAGGAATTGCGCATCCAGGATCTATTGTGACGGGTTGCCTGCCGAGAATTGTGCGTTGGGTAGATGTATGCACATTGCGGGCAGGTGTGTTGGAAATCGCGTCGTGACAATATGTGCCGAAGGCTGCTCGTCATGTGTTCGGATGTGTCGAGAAGGGAATGTGGAAAACAGGTGGGTGAGGCTGCTATCTGGCGTTCTGTTTGGGTGGTGGTCTTTGGGGTATAGTGCGGGTTAATTGGCAAAAGCAGGGGTGAATCAGTGCCCGTTATGGTAGACTTTGTTCGTGATTGTGCGTCACGTCACGATCTTTAGCACTCAAATTAATCAAGAGGAGAACGCGAATGAAGCTACCTAAGCACGCCCTATTCGGCGGTGTTGCCGCATTTTCGCTGTTTACCGCGCCAATGGTGGCATTGGCAGATGTTGATTCAACATCGCCGGCATCAGGAGATGCTGCGGTAGTATCCGAGAGCACAGTAGCCGAGGCAGAATCGGCTCCTGCGCCAGCAGCCCCGGCGGCAACGGATTCCAATGGTGGATCTGAAGCGGCACCGGCTGAAGCTGCACCCGTTACCGATTCCACTCCAGGAGCAACTCCGGCGGCTGAGTCAGTGAGCCCGCGCAGTGTGGAGACGGTCAATGGTGACGAGGTTGTCACTCTGGATTTGTACATGTTGACCGATATTCACGGTCATATCGAGCAGGTGAAGTCAAAGGGTAAGGTCACTGAAGCTGGTCTTTCTGCAATGGGCTGCTACCTGAACAAGGCTCGTCAGACCAACCCGGATTCATCTTTCACCCTGTTGGGCGATAACATCGGTGCTTCTACATTCGCCTCTGGCATGTTGAAGGATAACCCGACGATTGAGGCATTGAATCTGCTCAAGCCTATTGCGTCAACGCTTGGTAACCACGAGCTGGATAACGGCGTCCAGGAATTCAAGGATCGCGTTGATGGCACCAATGGATTCACCAAGATTGGCTTCCCCTACCTGGCAATGAATGTTGAGGGTATGGGCAATAAGGCTGACGGCACCCCGTACTTGGGCAAGTACAAAGTGTGGGAGTCTCCGTCCGGCGTCAAGGTCGCTTTCATCGGTGCGATTGCTAACGACGTGGAGTACAAGGTTTCTCCTGGTGCGGTTGCTGGCTTGACCTTCAACGATCCGACCAAGCCGCTCAACGATCTGGCAAAGAAGATCAAGGCAGATAAGGAAGCCGATATCGTCATCGCGATGCTGGATGATGACGTCAAGGTGAACTACCCAAAGATGGGATCGGCAATTGATGGCTTGATGGGTGGCGATACCCACGTGCCATACGAGTTCGATATGGTCAACGGCGCAGAGGGTAACAAGCTCTCCGGTGTTGCCTCGGGCTCGTACACCGATAACCTCGGCGATTTGCGCTTTACCTTCAACAAGAAGACGGGCAAGGTCGTCTCTTCCGACGCGATCCTTATCCCGGCTTCTGAGGTAGCACAGTGTGGCGATCAGGCTGACGTTAAGGCCGTTGTTGAAAAGGCCGTCGTTGAATCCAATGAGAAGGGCAAGGAAGTCGTTGCCACCTCGAAGTACCCCTACTATCGCGGTGTTTTCGCAAAGAACCCCGATGAGGTCACCACTCCTGGATCGAACCGCGGTATCGAATCTACCCTCGGAGATATTGTTGCCGACGCAATGCGCGTTGAGGTAGGCAAGGAAGCTGGCAAGACCATCGATATTGGCATTATGAATGCTGGTGGCTTGCGCGAGGATCTCGTTCCGAACGATAAGGGCGAGATTACCTATCGCGACGTCTACGACGTTCTTCCGTTCTCGAACGATATTGGCTATGTAGAGATCACGGGTCAAGCGTTCAAGGATACGCTTGAGCAGCAGTGGAAGACGAACCTTTCCACTCAGAATTCCCGCCCGCTGTTGAAGATCGCGGTATCCGATAATGTCGGCTACATCTACGATCCGAGCCGCCCAATTGGCGATCGCATCACGGCAATTGAGATTGACGGTAAGCCTATTGATCTTGCCAAGAAGTACACGGTTGCCTCGGTGGTATTCCTCCTTGAAGGTGGCGATACCTTCCCGGCGTTGACGACTGGAACCAAGCCGGCACTCGTTTCCAAGCTTGATCGTGATGTATTCGCTCGTTACTTGAAGGAGAAGCCGTACAGCCAGCCGATAGAGAAGCGCTCCATCGGCGTGACCTTGCCGACGGAAGTCGTTAAGCAGGGCGATACCATCAACGTTGCTCTGCGCGGTCTATCTTTCTCCGAAGGTCCGCTCAAGGATGCGTACAAGAGCGTGACGGTGTATTTCGCTTCTGACGATAAGGGCACTGCTGATATTAATAACTCGCTTTACGATCCGAATTCGGAGAACGAGAAGGCTATTATCACCACCGACGGTGCTGGTCAGGCGCTTGTTCCGGTGACGATGAAGGCTGAGACGGCATGTAAGGGTCATGAGGGGCAAGTAATCAATGTTCCGCTTATGGGTCTCGACCCGGATAGCAATGTTTCCCTCTCGGAAGCTGAGAAGGAAAACTTGCGGATCTACTGGGTCGGCACGAACGAGCCGATGGGTGTCAAGGTTGAGTGCGCTAAGGCTGCACCGGCTCCGGCGCCAGGCGGGGATAACGGCGTCAAGCCGGAACCGACGAAGCCGATCGACTCGAAGCCTGCTCCGGTCAAGCCGGGTAAGCCGCTGGCACACACTGGTGCATCGGTTGCTGGAATGGGCATTGCTGCGCTCACCCTCATTGCCGCAGGTGCTGTGGCTGCGGGTGTCAGCCGCCGTCGCGCATAAGGAACGCTACGGCATACGTTCTCGGGTATTGGTAGTGCCAGCGGCTAGCAATAGCCTCGTTCGGCAGATACCGTACTGCGAGAGATGAACTAGCACATCAGGGCGGGAGAATTCTTCTCCCGCCCTGATGTCGTCTTATCCAGGGGCATTGTCCTTTACTCTTGAGATGTATGTTGTCAGGCGAAAGGAGTCCTGGGCGTGTACAGCGAAGTGGACGGCACGGATCTAACCGCATCCTCCCCGCGAATTCTTATTACGGGTGGTGCCGGTTTTATTGGATCAACCATTGCGTCCTATTGCCTCGACCACGGCATCACCCCGATCATTGTCGATGATTTTAGCGTTGGCTTACCGCAGTTTACACAGGGGCGTATTGCCTACCAGGGGGATATTGCCGACCGTGATCTCGTGCGCCGGATTATTGCGGAACATGGCCCGATTTGGGGAGTGATCCATTGCGCCGCGAAAACCGTCGTGCCGGAATCGGTGGCGCATCCGGTGGAATACTATGAGACAAATATTGCTAAATCCATCGTGTTATTGCGGACGCTAATTGAGTGCGGTGTGCGTCGGGTGGTGTTTAGCTCAACGGCTGCCCTCTATGCGGATAATGCGGATCTGTGTGTGAATGAATCCTCGGCGGTTTCTCCCGCTAGCCCGTATGCGGCGAGTAAATATATGTATGAGCGGGTGTTAGCGGATGCGGCGGCTGCTGGCGAGGTGGAGGCAGTGGCATTGCGGTATTTCAATCCCATCGGAGCTGATCCGCTTATGCGTACTGGCTTACAAAATCCATATCCAACTCATGCCTTAGGAAAGATGATTCAGGCCTATCGCGAGAATAAGGTGTTCCAGGTTACCGGCACGGATTGGCCCACCCGCGATGGTTCTGGGGTGCGCGATTATATTCACGTATGGGATATTGCCAGGGCACATGTAGCAGTGTTGGCGCATTTTGATCGGGTCATGGCTCAGAGCCAGGCTCGGGGTTTTGACGTTATTAATTTAGGAACTGGGCGCGGTTCGACTGTTCTTGAGTTGCTCAATGAGTTTCGCGAAGCAATGGGGGTTGAACTGCCGGTGGAGTATGCGCCACGGCGCTTGGGTGATGTCGCTGGCACGGTGACGAGCACTGATAAAGCTCGTGATCTCTTGGGATGGCAGGCGGAGTTGAGTGTGGTGCAGGGGATTCGGGATGCTGTGAGCTGGAGTGAGAGGCTGCCACGGATTCTCGCGGGTAGCTAGTTTTCTGCCGTAAAGCTGGCAATTTCCACGTCAGAATAGCTAACCTCTTGGGGTAAAATATTCATACGCCCGTTCTGTGATCTTAGTTCGCAATTGTGGCTATATACTTGATCCCAAAGTCGCAGTTGAACGGTTATTTTCATTAAATGTCATAGATATTGAGGATCGGATGGTGCGGATATGGGTAAAAGGGGCTTAGCACTGGTTTCTTCTGTGCTCATGTCGATCGTATTACTTGCCGGGTGTGGCTTTTCGGAAGATACCGTGAAGAAACTGAGTACCGGAAAAGTTGTCGGTGGCTGGGTTGTTGATCATGATGTTGAAGATGGAAAAACACATGCTGCCGATTTTTACCAAAATATGGATTTCTTTGGGTATGCGGACTTTAGAGAAGACGGAACGGGATTTTTCATAGAGCTTGATCATGGAGACCTTGATGTGGAGGACTTTTCGTGGAAAGAATCTGTTGATGGCATAACAGTTTGGGAAAAGCGCGACGATGAAATGACTTTTAGGTTTCAAGATGGTCTTCTCTCAGCTACGTCTTCAAATTCACAGGGAACTGTTGAAGTGTGGTTGAAGCGGGCGGATGCCGATAGCGCCCTTACAGATAGCCTCCTCGGTACGTGGGAAGTTGAGCAAGAAGCTGAGCGAGAGTCCGAACGTGTTTATGACCCAATAGAGTCTGACTATACGACGTTGGAATTCCACAAAGATGGCAAGGGCATCGCCTCTAACTCTGCTGGCAGTAAGGATTTTGTGTGGGAAGCGACCGATGGCGTGGCTATCATCGATTTTTACAATCCGAAAGAAAACGATCAGCCTAAGAGCACGAGTGGGGCGAATAGTGGGCTAGAGCACGTCGAGGAAATGGTGCAGGCTGCTTACGTAACTGGGGATAAAATTATCGTGGCCCAGGATTCTGGGCGCAGCCTCCAGTACTCCAAGAAGTAACGGTTGTTGGCCCAGCGCACTTTGAGTGACATGCGCAGCACGCAATCCCCTTAACCTAGAGCAAAATAGCGCTTTTCTTACTTGGTGATGCCATTGAGTCGGGCTGCGCTGTACGCATGTGGCATGCCGGGTGTGTAATCTTGTGTGCGTTGTGACGTATTCGTACAGAAAGAAATGGTTATTCATGGGGAAGAAGATTCTCTTACCCTGATTTCGTCTATATTGACCTTTACGTTCCTGCTCAGTGCTTGCAGCTCGAAAGACAATATAGCCGGTGACTATGCACTCGTATCAATCACCGAAGGTAGCAAGACGTTTACTGCAAAAGATATAGGTGAGAGAGGCAAAAAATCCATTTTGAGATCAAAGCCGACGGTACGGGCAGCGCGGAGTTTGATGGCTTATCGAAGAATTTTACATGGGAGGCCGTTTCCGATACGGAAATCGAACTGATCCTTGCTGATAGAACGCAAGCCAGCTATCCCGAAAAGAATGTCGCTGTCTGTCGTATTGTTAAAATCAGGGTGAATTCACGAACGCTGTCGTGAAACGCTTTGACTATAACGACGATTTTCAGATGGTGCTTAAGAAGAAGTAGCGGATGCAGTAGATCCTTTCAGATCGGAGAACCGCTCAGATAGGCGAAATCCCCGTGTGTTTGGTGTTATTTTCTAGCGTCCTTTAGGCTTTACCCTGTGCAGCGCGTCTAATGGATGATCCCGGTGGCACGTGTTGTGGCTTTTGTTTTTCAAATTGGGAAAGGATTATTCATGGGGAAGAAGATTCTTGCGCTGATTTCCTGCGTATTTGCAATGTCATTCTTGCTTACTGGTTGTGGTGGAAAAGATGACGCAGGTGCCGATAGCGCGAAGATTGTCGGTACGTGGGTGGTAGATGAACTATCTGCTAGCGGTCAGACGTTGACCGCCGAAGATGCCGAAAAAGCGGGTCTGGATATTAGCTTTGAGTTTAAGGCAGATGGCACGGGTGTTGCCTCAGCAATGGGTCAGAAGGAGGATCTGACCTGGAAAGCATCTGGCGATAGCGTTGATATTACGGTTAAAGGTAAAACACAGACCGCAACGCTTAAAGACGATCGTCTCGTAATAGAAAATGCAGAAGCTGAAGCGCAGATGAAGCTCAAGAAGAAGTAATTGGAGCTTCCGGCGGTGAGCTAGAGGATGGTGGTGCGCCATTATCTGGTGCATTCGTTTTTGCGAGATCCTTTACGCTTACCTGTAGTGGCGCGCATAGTGGAGAACTCTGTGCGCGCCATATTTTTATCTTCGCGAAAGGAAAAGATTGTTCATGGGGAAGAAGATTCTTGCGCTGTTTTCGTGCATATTTGCCTTTACGTTCTTGCTTAGTGGTTGTAGCTCGAAGGATGAAAGTGGTAGCGCTCCTGAGAAGGGCACGCAGACGGAGACCAGCGAGCCAGCGGAAACCGCCAAGCCGGGTGAACAAATGGTTGGTGTGTACGCATTAGAGTCAGCCGTTGAGGGCGGTAAAAAGATCGATGCGAAGACGCTTGGCGAGAAGGCTGACCAATTCAAGCTTGAGATCAAGGCTGACGGCACTGGAAACGTCAAGTCCTCAGGTAAATCAGTGCAATTCACCTGGAAAGCTCTTTCTGATACGGAACTCGAGATGACCGCGGATGGGAATACATCTCGTGGTGAATTCAAGGATGGTACCTTAACGTTCGTTGAAGATGATCTTCAGTTGACGTTCAAAAAGAAGTAATCTCTGACGTCATTTCCAGACTCATCTGGGCGTATGCGATACGGCATACGCCCAGATTGTATTATTCGGCGCAGGTTAAGCCGTCGCTTCGCTCAGTTCACCATCGCGGATTTCGTAGACTCGATCGCAGTAAGGGATGAGTCGAGTATCGTGAGTCACCATGACGATTGCGGCTTGCGTTTCATGGGCTAGATCGCGCAAGAGTTCAGCGGTTGCCAGTGCGCGTTCGGTATCCAAAGCGGCGGTTGGCTCGTCGGCTAAAACTACTGATGGCTGATGAAAGAGGGCAGCGGCGATAGCTACTCGTTGCCGCTCCCCACCGGAGAGATCGGCAGGATATTTATCGGCCAGATCCGCCACTCCGAGCTGGTCAAGCATGGCAAGGATACGCTCGTTATCTGCCCGATCTTTGGTTACTTTCCCATGTAGTTGGAGCTGTTCGCGCACGGTGAGGAATGGGACCAAAGATGAGGATTGGGTGACGAAACCGAGGTTGCGGAAGCGGGCCGCGCTACGGGCTTTGGTGTTTGCCGTCGTGATATTTTCACCGGCGAGGAATACTTCGCCGCTCGTTGGGGTTTGTAGCCCACCAATGATGGTCAGGAACGTCGATTTGCCGGACCCTGATGGGCCAATAACCGCAATGAATTCCCCGCGTCCGGCTTGAAAATGCGTCTCTTTTAAGGCATGAATCGTCTGGGATCCTTGCTGAAAATCTTTTGTAACGCCGCGTAATTCAATCATGGATTGGTTGTTATTCGACGGGTTCATGCGTTCATCGCCTCCAAGGGGTCAACGCGAGAGATGATGGAGATCGGGAAGATACTGCCAATTAAGGTAAAGACGATAAAGGCAATACTTACGGCGGTAAATAGCAGCGGATTGACGGCGAAAGGAACTTTGCTGCTCAGAGCAATCCCGCTGGCAACGGCGGCAAGTAAGCCGAGCCCGACTCCGACCACAGTAATCAACAGTGTGTGAATCGCTCCTGATCGGGCCAGATATGACGTCGGGATACCTTGGGCTTTCATCACGCCAAAGACGTGTTTCTTTTGCAAGGTCAGAACATACATGAAAATGCCGAGGACTAAGCTCAAAATGGCGATCAATGCGCCGATCATCAGACCGAAGGTGAGATATTGGGCGCGATACCCGGGCAGTTCGTCAATGAATTTTTTGGTACTCAGCGTTACCAGGTGTGCGTCATTTCCGTGATACTGAACGGCAGCATTTTCGTCGGTACTTACCACTGCGTTGACCAGGCGCGTGCCGCTGGGGAGCTGTGCGGCTTGGGAAAATAGTGCGGGGCTGAGGAAAATGACGGGTGCGGCTTGGAATCGAGCGTGATCGACGAAGCCAGAAATCGTAACGGGAGTGCTGATATGGGGGATAGATAGTGAGGAGCCGACGTGGTAGCCCGAGCGTTGCAGGGTGCTATCAGCGAGCACCTGTGATGGGCTAGCAGGAGCGGTTCCGCTGCTGGGTTCGGGAATCAGGAAAGAGTCAACGTCGGTAGCGAAAAGATAGACGTTGACGCGGGCATCTGTGCTGTTATCGAGAGCGGGAACGGCAGTGGCTGTTACTTGCCACAGTGCGCTAGAGCTGGGATCGTATTCTAGCTGTGCGGCATCCATTCGGGAGGCCAGGGCGTTGGCGTTGGATTCCTCAGTTAGGGTAATGCTCTGAGCATTCCAGCGGGTGAGTACTTCGGTGTAGGAGCTGGCTAACCCATAGGCCAGGCCGGTAAGGAAGTACACGACATAACTGAGCAGAAAGACGACGGCACAAATTGCCAAGAATCTGACCTTGGCATGTCGGATTTCTCGTAATGCTAGAAACACAGGAACGCCATTCTTACAAAAGTAGATGAACCGGACACCGTGAGCATAATGGGGTGCTTCGAGGTGCGGCAAGGGTGTATCTCACGATTCGCCGACAGCGTGCGGTAGGGGCGTGAGCTAGTGGGTTGCACTGTGCGCGATGGATTTTGGGGTGGCTCGGCTCGGGATTCGGGTAGTGCGTGTGATGGGGGGGGATGGATTATAAGTGGGCAGCGTGTGCGATGAGGTGGCTGTAGCGGGCGGTGGGGAGATGGTTTGCCGCATGAGTGATAGCGCGTGTGTTGAGTGAGGATAGGTGGCAGGGCAAGGCGTGCTGCAGTATTTTCGGCAACGTGGTTGGCGTGTAGGAAAGGGCGCCATACGAGAGGCGCCGATAGCAGGCTCTGGGCGTGCCAGATTCTCGCATGCCCCGTTGAGAACCCCACGCAATGTCTGGCTATGCTCGCCATACGAGCTGCCGTGCTGGGCGCGCGTGATCGGGAAATATGGCTGGGTGTAAAAGGGGTAAACGTGTTCGGGGGTTAGCAGGATCTCTTTCCTGCTAACCCCCGAACCGAGCAGCGCCAGCCCTCGCAGCCTTCCCCGCTATTCAGCGGCGATTGCTTCGAGCGGCGAGACCCGCGCAGCGGATCGAGCCGGCAGCAAGGCCGCAAGATAGGCCGTCACGCCAGCTACCCCAATAATGCCGAGGATCCACTGCCACGGGAATACGAAATGAGCCGGCAGTTCCGCTCCCTGGGTCAGCGTGAAGGTTCCGGCCCAGCCTTCGACAACCCCTAACGTCACGCCGATAATAACCGCGCTGAAAACCGTCAGTAGCGCCTCCACAGAAATCATCCGGCGCATCTGTGGGCGGCTGTATCCCAAGGCGCGCAACAGCCCGGATTCTCGTCGGCGTTCAATAACTGACAGTGCCAAGGTATTCGATACGCCCACAATGGAGATAATGACGGCAGCCCCGAGCAACCCCAAAACGATAAACATTAACTGGTCGAGAATTGTTTCGTAATGCACGCGATCTATCGCGCTTGCCGACAACGTAATATCCGTTCCAAGCGAGCGCAACTGCGCCGATAGCTGGGATAGATCGCTGAGGGTAACAGAATCCGAGACTCTGAGAATCGCCGCCGAGTGGGTGTGGAACCGCGCCACATCCTGCGGATTTGCCCACAGGATATTCTCACCGAAACCGCGCAGTTCATGGACGGTAAGCTGAACCTGCGTTGCGCCTTGGCTGACCGTGATCTGCTGACCGTCAGCGACCCCAAAAATCCCTGCATTTGAGGTAAAGACGGTACCAACCTCAGGGACGGGAAGCGAACTGCGCGCCAGTTTCGTCACGGAGGTATCGTCGGCCAACAAAATAGCAGTTAATGCGCTGCTCGTATCGGTCGCGGCGGCATGCTCGGATTCCGTGGATGTACTATCGGCGATCTGCGGCGGCGCAATGGCACCTGCAGCATTCTCCGATAGATCCACCGCACTGACCGTGGCAGCCGGTGTGATATGCATCCGCTCAACCCCGTCGAAATGCGCAACCGGAGCTAACTGCTCGGGCGTGAGATCCTCGCCAGTAACAACAAAATCAAAAGGCCGACGAGTATCCAACTCTTGGATCAGGGATTCCTCCATTGAGGTTTTCCCGACGATAACGCAGGTCACGAGCCCAATGCCAACGATGAGGGCCGCTGCGGTGGCAACCGTTCGGGAGGTATTGCGCAAGAGATTCGATACGGCGAGGCGCGCGGTCGTTCCACGATTGCCCCCAATGGCGGCGGTAGCGCGAATAAGAGCGGGAATGATGTACCGGCTCACAATAACCGTCGCGATAAACAGTAATGCTCCAGAAAATACGGCGGGGATGAGCATATTGTTGCGAATACTTTGCGCTAATACGGCAGCGGAGGCGAAGAAGAAAAGCCAGGCCAGGGCCAGGCGTCCGTATCGGATCCGAGAGTTTTCTCGAACCATATCGACTGGGCGTAGGGCTGCCATCGGCGATACACGAGTTGCCCGTCGGGCCGGATTTAATGCACAGACCACCGTCAGCACTAAACCAACAATAAAAGCGGCAACGATAGAGCCCATTAAGCCGTGTAGATCCGGAGCGAGATTGAACATTGGGAATAATATGAACGTCACCGCCACCCCGAGGATACTGCCGAAAATAGCGGAGATAGTTCCGATGAGAGCCGCCTCGTTGATAACCATTCGGCGAATTTGAGCGCGAGTTGCCCCCAGGCAGCGAACTAAGGCCAAATCCCGAGTTCGCTGGGCGATGAGGACGTGGAAGGTCAAGCTCACCACGATTGAGGCCACAATCAGCGCGATAAGAACAAAACCGAGCAGCACGGTTTTCAGGGTGTCGTCATTGCCCGTCATCTTATTAATGGAATCTTCGGTGTATTGCGCTGCCGTCTGGATCTTATCGGGAGTGATATTAAAACTGCGCATCTCCGGTAGCTGCTGCAAGAAGCTCGCTAGTTGTTCAGCATTGAGGGAATTCGACGAAACGAGGATATTGGAATAGAAAAAAGATCCAGGAATAGCGGCGCGAATATCCTTATCGAGCATGGTGGCCGAGGGCAACATGCCAGGGACGTCATCGTCATATATTCCGGTAATCCGATAGGTATTGGCCGAATGATCTGCGCCCTCAAGGTAGACCGTATCCCCGATGGAAACCTCAAGAGTTTCTGCGGTGGAAGATCCTAAGGCGATTTCTCCGGAGGTCGTAGGCATCTGCCCGGAGGTGAGCTCTTGCCAGCGTTGTTCTGGGCTAATAACGCTACCAATCTCGGCAAAGGTAAGAGCGTGAGCTGAGCGCAGCTCTGCCCCTAAACTCGTCGTAATATCAGCCTGGGAAACTTCGGGGTGTTCTCGCAAAGTTGCGGGCAATTGCAGGCAGTGCGGGTCGTTATCGGTGGTACTTGGTGAATCTGCACAGGTCATGATGACGGATGTGTGTTGCACCTGGTAGGCCGTAGCTTGAACTAAGGAATTATTGATGGAGTTCGATAAGCTCAGCGTGACGATGATAAAGGCGACCGACATTGCCACTGCAATAACTGTGGCTACTAGCCGTCCGGGTTTACGTCGCAGATTACTCCACAGCACATTGTTCATTGCAGATCACCTCGTGGCTGGCACGGAATCGGAGACGATATTGCCGTCTTCCATCCGAATGATTCGATCAGCTACCGCTGCCGCGTCGCTATCGTGAGTGACCATGAGAACGGTTTGACCGAGTTCGTCAACGGCACTGCGCAGGAGCCCGAGGACTTCTTTTGAGGAGACGGAATCAAGATTTCCGGTGGGTTCGTCGGCAATGACGACGGCAGGGCGGCTCAGCAGGGCGCGAGCTACGGCGACTCGTTGCTGTTGCCCGCCAGAAAGTTCATGTGGGAAATGGTGGAGACGATCAGCTAAACCGAGATTGGTGATGAGCTGGTCGAACCAGGCGCTATCAATACGGGCGCCGGACATACGCAAAGGTAGTTCGATATTTTGCCGCGCGTTCATAGTGGGTAAAAGATTGAAACTCTGGAATACGTAACCGATCCGGTCGCGGCGGAATTTCGACAACGCGGTATCGTTCATCGCGGTAATATCCTCACCGCCAACGATAACCTTTCCGGAGGTGACGCCATCTAAACCGGCGACGCAGTGGAGGAAAGTGGATTTTCCTGAGCCGGATGGGCCCATGAGGGCGGTGAATTCCTCGCTGCGAATATCAATATTGACGTTATTGACAGCGACGACGGTTGCCTCGCCGCTGCCGTAGACCTTGGTCAGATTCATGGTGTGAATTGCCGGCTGGGATCCGGCGGATACTGGGTATGGAAAAGTGCTCATAGCGCCAGGTTAAGGCGGGTATGTGGGTGTACTTTCCGCCGTCGGTATGATTTTCGGGAAAATGGCTCGTGAGCTGGGCGCCAAATAATGGCATGTGCGACTTGAGGCGGATGGGGGGGGGTAGCTCTTGTGCTGCTCTCGGCGGAGTATGCGGTGGCACGGCAGCCTTTGGGCGCCGACGTTGAGAGCACTAGGATGGATTGCGTGTGTGGCAGATATGCATTGTGGAGTGCGCCGGAGGAAATATGTGCGCACTTTGACGTGGAGCGCGTGGTTGACCCTATCCCACAGCCCTCGTGGAATATTGCTCCTAGCCAGCACATATCGGTGATTGTGGATAGGTTTGTTGAGGCTGGTCTTTCGCATAAGCAGCCCGTCAACCAGAATAATTCGGTTCCAGGCCCGAATAGCCAGGTTGGCAACCAGGATAATCCGACCCTTCCCGCGAATAATTCGGCTTTATCGCGCACAATCCAACGCCAACTGCGGGCAATGGACTGGGGTTTTCTCCCGTCGTGGGCACAGCCAGAAACTCGGAACATGATAAATGCCCGCGCTGAAACCCTGACGGAAAAGCCATTTTTCAGAGAAGCGGCGGCGCTGTGCAGGTGCCTCATCCCAGCTAACGGGTATTACGAATGGCAGCGGGCAACGCGGCAGGTGCAGGGGACGCACGGCTCAGCAGTGAAAATCCCGTGGTTTCTTTCCGGTGGAACGGATGATCCGGTACTGGCTTTTGCTGGGGTATGTTCTGTGTGGCGAGGTGGGCCAGACCAGCCGTGGCGGAGCACGGCAGCAATCATAACCAGACCCGCACCAGATGCGATTGGGCACATCCACGAACGTAGCCCGCTGCTCATTCCGCAGTATATGTGGGATTCGTGGCTTGACCCGAGGAAAACGGATCTTATTGAAGTACGCCGTTTAATAGCGGATATTCCGCAGCCAATTTTCCAACCTCGCCTGGCAGCGCCGCAGATCGGCGATATTACCTATAACACCCCAGAAGCGGTGCGTGATCCGGCTATGCGGGCCCGCGTTGTTGCAGCGGCAATTATGCGGCATCGAAATACGACCTCGGGCAGGAGGGTCGAACTACTAGCCGCCCAGCGTTCCTATCCAGAAGAACTGCGCGGAAAGTGGGAGTTACCGGGTGGAAAGATAGAACCAGGGGAAGAACCTCATCGCGCCTTAGAACGCGAGATCCGCGAGGAGCTCGGGTGCGGATTGTTCATTGAAGAACGAGTGCTCTGCCCGCAAAGCGCTGATGGTGCATGGCCAATTCTCGGTGGTCGGCAAATGTTGGTGTGGAGCGCTCAGGCAGATGGTCAGCCGCAGGTTGGTTCCGGGCATATCGAGCTGCGCTGGGTTGATGAGCAAACGTATTCCGATCTTGATTGGCTCGCGCCAAACCGCCCTATCGTCGATGCGATTTTTCATAGCACGTGGTCGCAGACGATTCCTGGGTTGTAATTAATATATTTTTGGGATCTATGTGCTGTAGATTCTGCGCATATCGGCGGGTATGTTCCAGTGCTACAACCCGTTGCCACAGCCGCACTTTCCCAATATAAGGAGATATTGCATAGTGGCATACGTGTAAAGAGATATTGGAATGTCGCTCTGTGCGTCAGTTATTAATAGGGGTGCTGAGTGAACGCATTACCTTGAGGCGCATAGAGTAATGTGGATACCACATGCTGGCCATCTGAGCAGGGTAAAGGTGCTTTTTATGTCTCAGACAATAGCTTCTGAACGTGGCGTTGAGGTGTATCTTGGTGCGGATATTGGTGCGACGAGTTCGAAGGTTGTGGCGGTATCGAAGGATGGTCAGGTACGTGCCTACGCGCGCGGTGCTGGAGGTAATATTCGCTCGTCTGGGACGCGAGCTTTAGATAATATCTTTGACGCAATTGCTGACGTATGTGCTGCGCTCCCCGGCGCTACGATTCTTGGCGCACACCTGGGGATTGCAGGGGCTGGTCCGGCCCGCTGGGAACATATCAATGCGGAATGTCAGCGTCGCTGGGAGCAACTAGCTGCCCAGATAAACAGTCAACTAGCTACCGAGCTAAACACTGGGATCACCAATCGACTAGCTGTTGCGAGGGAAAGTCAGACAGGCGGCGGGATAACTCCCAAATACCACTTTGACCCAATACGTATTTCCCAAGATCTCGACACCGCTTTTGCGGCAGCATCGCAGAGCGGAAATGGAATCCTCGTATTAGCTGGAACTGGAGCAGTTGTTGCTCAATATCAGAATTTTTCTCTGACCAGACGATGTGACGGAATGGGGTGGCTACTGGGCGATATTGGCTCAGCCACCTGGATCGGGATCCAGGCACTTCAGGCTGTTGCCGCCGCATTGGACGGGCGAGGACCGCAGACCCTGCTAACTCAGGAGGTTCTGAACCACTGTCTAGCAATACGCTGTGAACAGGAGCGATACTCGGATCAAGGCGCGAGGAAACAGGCTAATATGCCGATGGGCGCGGGTGCGGATGCTCAGGATCTGAGGCAAGATCTTATTGCCTACGTCGATCAGGTAAATCCAGCAGAATTTGGTCAGTTTGCGCCAATAGTGTGTGAGCATGTAGATGACGCAGTATGTGTCGAAATCGTATCGCAGGCTATTACTGGGATATGCCGTAGCGTCGCTGCCGTTTGCGACACAGAGGTGCGCAATGAGGATATGGTCTTGACGGGTGGATTGCTCTGTGAGGGTGGACCGCTTCGTGATCGGTTATCGGCAGAGTTATTGCGTCGGTATCCGGGGCTTCACCTATGTGATAGTGTGCCGCCGATTGTGGGGGCGCTACAGCTTGCGTCCGAAGGCCATCTAGATCGCACGGTTTTAACTGCCCAGATAGCTGAACATACGCCCTTTTCCTAAGCCCGCCTGCGCAAGAAGAACGTGAGACAACTACTTTTGAAGAATAGTTTGCGTCAACCACGAAAGTTGCCGGCGGATCTGGTAAGTACCCCCGCCCTCATGCCCATTGAAATGATAAACCGCTATCTCATGTGGTCCGTTGTACCAGTTTTTCATGGCGTAAACCGTTGAGGGCGGGCAGACCATATCCATTAGTGCGGTTGAGAATAATGCTGGTGCAGTAGCTCGCTTAGCCATATTAACCACATCAAAATAGGACAATGTGTGATAAACCGCTTCGCGACTATCGCGATTGACGGATAAGAACCGCACGATCTCCGCCCACGGTTGAGCTCCCGTCAGCCCAATTGAACGTTCGATATGGCATAAGAATGGCACGTCGGCCATAACTGCCCGAATATCGGGATGCAGGGCTGCCGCCGTGATCGCTAACGCCCCGCCCTGGCTTCCACCAGCAGTAATAATCTGTTGGGGATCAACATCAGGAATATGGGCGAGTGTGCAGACTGCGTGGTGAGCATCGGTGAACAACCGACGATAATAGTATTCGTCAGGATTGAGGATACCGCGCGTCAAACATCCGGACGTTGCTGGCCCGCCGCCGTCACAATCACGGGTGTTTCCTCCCGAGCCAAAGCCGCCACCTTGCCCCCGATTATCGACGATGAATTCCGCAAAGCCGGCACTGGCCCAGATGAGATTCTCTTCTGGGAATCCGCGCCCGCCCCCGTACCCAATAAAGCGCACGATGACGGGGTGAGGCCCAGGCGTAACGGGAGTGATAAGCCATGCGGCAATGGGTGTACCTCCAAAACCAGGAAACATCACATCTCGCACTCGCACGCTACGTAGGCGGCTCGGGTAATCCGTTATCTGAATATGTTGCGGATCGAAGGGGTTTTCTGCGAGAGTTCGCCGCCAAAAGTCATCAAAATCCTGTGGTTCTCGCACCGTCGGTCGATATGTTTCCAACTGATCGAGACTCATATCAAAGAACGTCATGAGCATATCTCCTCATCTGCAGTTATATGAAACAATGCCGCGATAGTCTGATCTGTCACGGTGGATAAGGTCTTTGGAGAATACGTGAAAACGGATGCCGTGATGGTGAGATAGCTGAAAGATATGCAGCGGCGTTCGGGTATGCGCAGCGCTTCCCAATCCGAAGGTTGCTCACGCGCGAAGGTCTTACCAAAACGGAGCGTCACATAGTTTCCTAATATCTCGAGGCAGTGCCAGAGATAGGCGATTAAGTAGCTAAATTGTATTGGGGACGAAGCGTGTGGATGTGTGCCGTAGCAAAATACTTTGCCCGCCCACAAGCGCCGGATTGGAGGAGGAAAGACGGTGGCAGACATTAGTGTGCCTATTCCACCTTGGTATTAAAACGCTTCGAGGCCACCGCGCGACGTGTCTCATCAAGAGCGGAGAGGGATTGTTCGAGGCGTTTTTGGGCGACACCGACGAATAGGCAATCGACAACGGTGAGCTGGGCGAGGCGAGATCCGGTGGCGGCGGAGCGGAACGTCGTTTCCATTGCTGCGGTGGTTAATACATTGTCGGCTAAAGCTGCAAGGGCGGAGCGGGGGGAATTAGTGATAGCTACAGTACAGGCGCCGCGTTCGGCGGCGACGGTGAGGGATTCGATCGTGTCGGCAGTATTGCCGGAGTGGGAGATCGCAATGGCAACGGCATGCTCATCCAGCAGTGAAGCGGAAGTCAAAGCCTGGTGCGGATCAGTAAAAGCAAAAGAAATCATGCCGATCCGGTGCAGTTTTTGCTGAAGATCCATGGCCACTAGCCCAGAGGCTCCTACCCCAACAATCTCAATCCGGTTGGCAGCAATCATGGCATCTACGACTCGCTCTAATGTGGGTAAGGATAGGGATTTCGCGGTATCCTCCACTGATCGCGCGTCAGCATAGGCGATCTTCTCTACAGCAGATAACAGGGTATCTTCTGGGGAAATATCGGTATCACCATGAAATCGCTCTTGGGCTTCGGAACGGGCACCCAATTCCACGGCGAGTGCCAGCCGCAGTTGGGAGTAGCCGCCAGCGTGAATCTCTCGGCAAAAACGGACGATGGTGGTTTCTGAGACGCCAACCGCGTCAGCCAGCTCAGAAATCGTCATTGCGGCAGCTTTCTTTGGATGTTCCACAATGAGGGAGCCAACCCGTGCCATAGCTGGTTGCATACTGGGTAATAGACCACGAATACGGGTGGTGAGTGGCACGCGGTTGTTGACGAAATCTTCGGTGGAGGTCTGTGGTGTCACAGTTATCTCCCTTCTTTCTTTTCTGAGCTATTTCTTTGACGGTGAGCGCAGATTGTGCTGTTAGGTATGGTCAGCCAACACATATAGCCTCGTGATATTGGCATTATCTATGAGAGATAGCGTATTTGTCGCAGGAATAGAGTAATAATTCGGGGTCAATCCAATCTTTGAGTTGTTCGTCGTGGAGAAATTCGTCAATATCACGCGGTTTCATCTCTGCTAGACGGTTGCGTAGATGGCTGTTGCCCCACATGAGGTCAATAAAGTACGGCGTTTGGGGGCCGGAGTCTTCCCAGGTGGGTTCGTTCCAGGCGAAGTCGTGGCTGGCTAAGTGGCTCATGAGGTAAAGGGCGGTGCGCAAGGGGTGGATCGTATATGGATCGGTGACGTGGAGTTGTACGCCAGATATGGCTTGACCGGCCCATTTGCTCATGACGGGAGTGAACCATGTAGGGCGAAAACGCACGCCAGGCAGTTGGTAGGCGTTCAATTGTTCGGCAAGTTGCTCGCTTGCCCACGGTGCTCCAATTAGCTCAAAGGGGCGAGTTGTGCCGCGTCCTTCGGAGATATTTGTGCCTTCGCATAGCGCTGTCCCGTTAAAAACGAGAGCGCTTGTTGGATGAGGAAGATTTGGTGAGGGCATGACCCAGGGCAATCCGGTGTCTTTCCACAGCATATTGCGTTGCCATCCGTGCATTGTGAGGACGTGAAGATCGGCAGCGGGTCGTCCTAGTTGTGTGTCGTAGGCAGCAACAAAACGGGCGATCTCTCCAATGGTTAAGCTGTGTCGGATAGGGATATTCGCTCGCCCAATAAACGAGGAATATTCTGCCTGGCAGCCTGGCCCGTCTATCTGTCCGCCAAGTGGATTTGGTCGATCAAGAACGACGATTGGCAGGCCCAATTCGGCAGCGCTGCGCATAACGTCAATCATGGTTGAGGCGTAGGTGTAGTAGCGAGTTCCCACGTCAGGCAGATCAATGAGGAGGAGATCAATATCTAGTTGTGTGATCGCGGCTTGTAACTGAGAAGCGCTGAGGTGATAGGTATCAATAACAGGTAATCCGGTGCGTGGATCAACGGTATGGGATTCGGATTCTCCGGCCTGAGCGGTGACGTGTAAGCCGTGTTCTGGGCTGAATAGTGCGCACAGTGGAGCGCCGTCTTGCCATAATGCCTGAGACGTTAAAGTGAGATCGCTCGTTACAGCCGTATCGTTGGTGACTAATGCCCACCGTGTTCCAGGCAGTTGGCGTAGATCGCTGCGTAGAACGTCAATACCTAACTGAATTTTCGGTGCGTGGCTCATAGTGTGCCTCTCGTGGAAATTCCCATAGTGTATCCGCGATACGTGCCGCTTTCGTGGGTGTGGAGGGTGTGGAAGCCGAGTTTGCGATAGAACGCGACAGCGCGGGTATTGCGTGCGCCCACTCCAATTGCGATACCAGGGGCGAAAGGGGCAACGGCTTGCCGGAATGATTCAATGAGTTTTGAACCCCAGTTGCGACCTTGGACGACGGGCAGCATGTCGATATGGAATTCAGCAGGGTAATCCGTATGCCAGGGGGCTACCATCGACTGTGGATCGTAGCCTTTAGCGATGAGTGCGCGCTCGCGTGCGGGAAGCTCTGCGCTAGGTAGACCGTAACGGCGGCGCAAATATGCGATCCAATGTGTATCCCACCAGCGGGCAAAGTCTGGCACATTAGCGACGCCGACGATATACCCAACAGCTTGACCGTCAACGTCAAGAATATGAACTAGCTCGGGGGCGTACTCCAGGTAGGGGTAGGTGTATATATCGGGCAAAATCTGTTCGTTGACATATAGGCCGGTAGCGTCAGAACCAGAATCGCCGGTGCGGATACAGATATTGCCCAGCGCCTCTCGATCTGCGTGCCGATAGGGGCGAATGTGTATGCGAGGATCGCCGCCATATTGCAGATCAAGGAGTGCTGTAGTGTCCTCGCTTAGTGGGCCGGCCGAGTTATGAGCTGTGTAGGGGCTGGCACTGAGGCGGGGATCAAGAGTGGGAGTGGGTAATTGAACAGGGGTGGATCCGAGCGCCGCGCCGGCGATGAGGACATCGCATAAGGCGCGGGCCACGGCAGGAATATCCCCGAAAGTGAGTAAGGTTGGGATCCCGCGCGGGATGAGCATGGAGTCGTAGGGGGAGCGCGCACAGATCACGAGGTCCACTCCGGCTGCGATGTGTTTTTGCACCTGGGCGGCGACATCATCACATCGCCACGCATCGCGGATAATCACAATGCGTTGTGGGCTGGTGTCCCGCTGAATACGATCTGACGTGTGAGTGCCTGACGGCTGGTTGGCGGATTGTATCGGGTCGTCGAATTGGTGACAGGTGACGGAGAAACCAGCGGCGCTGAGTTGTGAGCACAGCTCTGCGGGGACGTCTTCAACGCCGCGACCAATACTCGGTGGAAGCCGATCATGGGAGATATGGATGGGGCGTTGCGGATCAAGCCGAAAACGTGCGCTGCGTTCTCGCCAAGCGATAGCATCGCGGATCGCTCGAAAGGCTGTTCGGGAATGTTTTGTGCGCGTATCTATTTCCGCCGCTGGGTTGAGTGCAGGTGCCGTTGGCGGGGTATGCGAAACGAGTGTTGCTGGATTGTTCAGTGATACGTCGGTTGAGGTAGGCGGAGCTACTTGAGATGGGCTGTGGGAAATGCGGTACGGCTCATCTGCCTGGGTGCCCGATTCTGCGTGAGTCTGCGATGTGCTAAAGGTTTCGGGGTAGCTAGTGTGATGGGTGTGCGGCTGCATCGCACACGATGGCTCAGCGAAAAGTCCGAGTCGTTTTTTGAGTTGGATAATACGGTGAGCCGAGGAGCGAAGTGCGGATTCATCCAGTTCTCCGCAGTCAACCGCATGCACAATTGCGGTGATTGCTCCAAGCGGATCACGTGGCATGAGTAGCTGATCGACACCGGCAGCCAGTGCCTCCACGCAAGGATGTTGGGCGCTTCCTGGGAGGTGGGCGCCACCCATATCGAGCGCGTCGGTGATGATAACGCCAGTGAAACCAAGCTGGGTTCGCAAAATATCGGTGATGATTGGTCGGGAGAACGTGGCCGCACCCCCGCGCGGATCCAGAGCTGGGGCGGCCAGATGCCCGATCATCACGGCGTCTACGCCAGATGAAATAGCGGCGGCAAACGGAAGGACCGCAGCTCGTTCCCACTCCTCGCGTGTGGTCACGAGCTGCGGAAGCTGTGAATGTGAGTCAACAGTGGTCTGGCCGTGCCCGGGGAAGTGTTTAACGCAGGTTGCGAGTCCGGCGTCGTGATAACCGGCAATAGCGGCGGTTACTTGATCGGCCACAATATGCGGATCAGAGGAGGGGGAGCGCAAACCAATAACCGGATTGCGGGCTTCGCTGTTAACGTCGGCATCTGGCGCATACACATGATTAATGCCGACGGCACGTAGCTCCTCACCGGAACAGCGAGCCAGATAGCGGGTGCGTTCCAGGTCGGCTAAAGCGGCGACTGCCATCGCGGAGGGCCATCGGGTGGCAGGCTCTCTCATTCGGGTAACAAGCCCGCCTTCTTGGTCAATGCTGAACAGGAGAGGCGTCTGCGAGCTGGCGGCTAATGTGGCAAGTGTTCGGCGGATTTCTTCGGGTTGCGCGCCAGCGTCACCAACCGGAAAATAACATACCCCGCCGATGTGATGCTGGCTGATAAGGGCAGCAACATCGTCCACGCTATCGGAAAAACCATAAGCTCCATCCGTATGATGGCCGACGGAGACGCACAGCAGTTGCCCAACAACGCGGGCTAGCTCCCAGTCATTTATATCCGGGCAGGGCGGCTGCGTGAGGGCATTATCGGGCTGGCACTTTTGCCCGGTAGTGCCCACGTCGGGGCTATCTGGCGCTGCATAAGATAGCGAATCTGCGGCGGATGATGGCTTGCCGTTCGGTTCGTGTGCCTTTCCGACTGGCGAGCTCATGATTGCCCCGCAAATTCGTGAGCAATTTCGGCGCGCAGCTTGCCGTGGTTTGCCGGTTCTGGCGCGGCGGCAAGCAGAGTTTTTGTGTACTCATGTTGTGGATGAAGGATGACCTCGTCAGACGGACCGTATTCGACAATATCGCCCTTGTACATCACCATGATCTCGTCGGAAAAGTGCCGTGCGGTAGCTAGATCATGCGTGATATACAAAACCCCTAAATTTTCTTCGCGTTGCAAGCGGGCCAGGAGATTGAGAACGGACAACCGGATAGACACGTCCAACATGGACACCGGCTCGTCGGCAATGAGATAAGACGCACCGGGGGCAAGTGCCCGGGCAATGGCCACGCGCTGCCGCTGCCCGCCAGATAATTCATGGGGGCGACGCCGTGCGATATCGGCTGCTGGTTCCAGATTAACTCGAGTGAGTAGCTCTGCCACGGCGTGCTCAACCTCGCTGCGGGTACGTGCTTTTTTATGAAGCCGCAACGGGCGTTCTAGATGGTGAGAGATGGAGTGGAACGGGTTAAGTGAAGCGAATGGATCTTGGAAAACCATTTGCACCTTGCGCAGATAATCATTTGCTGCTCTGCCGTGAACAGTGGATTCAATCCCGTCAATCGTTATCGAACCGCTAGTGGGTTTTTCCAGACGTAAAATCATTTTGGCGATTGTTGATTTACCTGATCCGGATTCCCCAACGAGTGCAATTGTTTTTCCAGGTTCTATAGTGAAAGAGACGTCTTTGACGGCATGTAGCGTTGATGAGCGCAATCCTTGCCGGATTTTGAAGTCTTTACTGACATGGGTCACGTTAAGCGTCATGTCTGCCTCCTTCTTCTCCGCTACGAACGAACCCGCCACGCTCCCCGAATAAGGATGGGAAGGATCGCAGGAGCTTCTTCGTGTAGTCGTGTTGAGGATTTTCGTAGATGTTGCGGGCTGTGTTCAGCTCTACGATCTGCCCATCTTTCATGATGGCTATTCGGTCGGAAATTTCTAGGAGCATGGGCAGGTCGTGGGTGATAAAGACGACGGCGAAGTTGAATCGTTCACGCAGGCGCATGATTTCCCGCAGAATTTCACGTTGCACCACGACGTCAAGTGCGGTGGTGGGTTCGTCCATAATCATGACTTGTGGGTGTAGTGCCAGCGCCATTGCGATCATAATGCGCTGACGCATTCCGCCGGATAGTTCGTGTGCGAAGGCGCTGAGTCGAGCGGGATCGACGCCGACGAGTCGGAGTAATTCTTGCGAGGAGGCCAGTTTTTCGGCATTGCTCATCTGGGGGCGGTGTGTGGAAAAGACGTCAAAGAGTTGCCGTTTGACGGAGATGACGGGATTGAGGGCGTTCATTGCACCTTGAAAAACCATTGAGATTTTATCCCAGCGGAAGGTGCGCAGTTCTTCGTCAAGTAGTCGGGTGACGTCAATATCTTCGCCGGATTGGTCGTGGAAGATCACCTCGCCACTATTTAATAGGGCTGGAGGTTTGAGAAGGCGAGTCATGCCGTAGGCAAGGGTGGTTTTCCCGCAACCAGATTCGCCTGCTAATCCAAGGATTTCACCGCGGCATAGCGTGACATCGACGTTGCGAACTGCATGGACGGGTGGATCGACTTGATAGGTCACGTTGATGTTGGTTGCGGTTAGTACTGGAGTGCGGGTGGCCAGATATTCCGCATGATCCGGTGTGGTCAGTGGGGTGTAACTCATGAGGACCTCCCAGAGGTGAGTGAGCGAGCCGCGTGTGCGGCATTTTTGCGCTCGCGTCGCAGTTGCTTTTCCGCTTTGCGAATTTGACGTACCGCGTGGGGTGCGTTGCGGAGTTTCGGATTGATCGTCTCGTCAATGGCGAAATTAATAAGGGATAGCCCGCAGCCGAGCAGGGCGATCATGAGTCCAGGTGGTACGAACCACCACCATGCTCCGACGTGGAAAGCGTTCTGTACGGAGGCTTGGTTGAGCATTGTGCCCCATGTGATTGCGCCGGAAGGTCCGAGCCCAAGGAAAGAGAGTCCTGCTTCTGACAAGATGGCTAGCACCACTGCGGAGAGGAATTGTGCGGTCAGTAGTGGTAGGAGATTTGGCAAGATCTCAACGAGGATAATGCGGTGGGTGTGTTCGCCGGATACTCGTGCGGCAGCAACATAATCCCGATTTCTTAAGGATTTTGCTTGGAGTCGTAGCACGACGGCCGATCCAGCCCACGAGGTGAATCCGAGAACGAGGGCGATCATCCACATGGAACGACTTTCCAAGTAGGAGGCGATAACAATAACGAGGGGTAAACCTGGGATGACGAGCATGATGTTGGTGACGAGAGATAGTAGTTCGTCAATAAGCCCGCCAGTGTATCCTGCGACGATGCCGAAGAAGAGGGATAGGCAAACAGCAATGAAGCCAGCAGTGAGCCCGACGAGGATTGATCCGCGTGCGCCTTCAGCGAGTTGTGCCAGTAGATCAGCTCCGAGGTTATTTGTGCCCAGTAGGTGTTCGCCTGATGGGGGGAGGAATGTGCCGGCGGTGTAGTCGCGCGGATCTTGGGTGAAGAATTCGCCGAAAATGGCGAATAGTAGGACGAATGCTGTCAGGATGATCCCGAGTCCGAGTTTTACATCGAGGCGGGCATATCGGCGTTTGCGATGTTTTGTTTGCTGCTTAGGGGTGCCGGTTGTTACGGCGTGAGCCGTATGCGGGTGAGTAGTTTCGGTTGTGCTATGCGTCCTCTCCTTGGTGCTTGGAGTCGTGTCGGGCGCGGGAGTTGGCGTACTGAAATTTTTGTAGTTAGACATTGCTTCGTGCCCTCGGATCAATCAGACCATAGACCAAGTCCATGATGAAGTTGGCAGCTAGGACCGTTACGGTGATGACCAGGAATACGCCCTGCATGAGGGCGAAGTCTTTATCTTGTACGGCATTAATCATGAGTTTTCCGATGCCGGGGTAGGTAAAGACTTGTTCCATGACGATTGAGCCGGCGACGACGAATCCTAAGCTGATACCAAAGGCTGCCATGGAGGGCAGTGCCGCATTGCGGGCGGCGTACCAGAAGAAGATGCGGGATTTGCGCAGTCCTTTTGCTTCGGCGGTAACGACGTAGTCTTCTGACAGTGCGGAAACCATCATATTGCGCATACCAAGTACCCATCCGCCGACGGAGGCGATGATGATGGTTAGGGCGGGCAAGATCGCATGGTAGATGGCTGATTGGATGAATGGCCAGGACATTTCGGGGCCGGCGGGGAAATCTCGCAGTGAATATCCGCCGATAATGGGGAACCATCCCAATGCAACAGAGAAATAGGCGACGAAGATAAGGGCAAGCCAGAAGTAGGGGACAGATTGGAGAAGAGTCATGCCGGGGATAAGTGCGTCGGCTTTTGTGCCGCGTTTCCATCCGGCATACGCTCCAATACCGACGCCAAGGATGAAAGAGATGACGGTGGCGGTGCCAACGAGGATAAGTGTCCAGGGTAAGGCGTCGGCGATGAGTTTTGTGACTGGAGCGGGAAATTTGGTAACGGAGACGCCCAGATCTCCGTGGATGAGATTGTTCAGATATTGGCAGTATTGATCCCAGATTGACATATTGCTCGTTCCGAAAACGAGGTCAATGGAGCGTTCCATAGCTGGGGTGATTTCGCCGCCGCGGAGCATGAGTTTTTCGATGAATATGCTGCGCGGATCTCCGGGCATGAGACGCGGGAGGAAGAAGTTGAGGGATACCGCTGCCCAAAGAGTAATGAGGTAAAAGGTGACACGCCGCAGGTAATACTTCACGGTCTTAGTCCTTTCACATCCGCTGGTGAATACGCGCAGAGGGGTCTGCTGTGCAGACCCCTCTGCAGTGCGATTACTTGTAGGTCAAGTGCGAGAGTACGTAGCTTGCCGAGATGCCGTCCCAGGATGCGGGGAAGGCGTAGAGGTTATCTTTTGTCGGCCAGCCGTCGAAGTCGGCTTGGTTGTAGAAGGTCTGGGAGCCGCCGTGGAACATCGGAATGTAGGGCAGGTCATCCAGGATGGCTTCTTGGATCTCGCCGTAGGCTTGTTTCTTCACTGCTTCGTCGTTTGTTTGGGCGGCGCGGGCGATTGCCGCGTCTACGACGGGGTTGGAGTAGCGAGCAAAGTTTGTCTGCTTGGGCTCAAGCGGTGTACCGACAGCGGTGGTGTAGTTTGTTGTGAAACAGTTGCGGTAGATCGTGTATGGATCTGAGATCGGCGTTCCGAAGAGCGCGGAGACGATCATTTCGTACTTTCCGACCTGACGCATATCGGTGTACTGGTCGAGTGTGACGGTTTCGGTGTGTACTTCGATGCCGGCTTTCTTGGCGTGTGCTGCCATGAGTTCGGCAGCCGCATTGGAATCGCCCCAGCCTTCGACGGAGGCGAGCTTGAAGGAGGCGCGTACTCCGTCTTTGGCGTAGATGCCGTCAGCACCGAGGGTATATCCGGCATCTTCGAGAACTTTCTTGGCTGCGTTGACGTCGGCATGTTCTGGTAGGCGGGTTGGCAAGCCGTCTTTGATCCAGTGGTCATCGCGTCCAGGCAGGGTGAAGGTTGGGGTGTCGATAGTGGCGTGACCGTAGTATGCCTTGTCGTTGATTTCTTTGCGGTCAAGCGAAAGTGAGAAGGCTTTGCGCACAGCTTTGTCGGTCTGGGCACCCGTACACCCTAGTTGTGCGTTCGAGCAGGTCAGGACGGTAATAGGATTGGGAGACATGAGGAGGAGGTATCCGAGACGGTTGTCTGCTTGAAGCGGAGCGGGGTCGGGTACAAACATTGTGGAATAGTCGAGTTGCTGGGCTTTGAATAATGATTCAGCCGAGGAGTTTCCGTTAATGCCGAGGTATTGGACTTTGTTGATTTTTGGTCGCTCGGGATCCCAATACTTCGGGTTTGCTTTCATGGTGTAGGAAGCGTCGGTAAAGGTATCAAGCATAAATGGGCCAGTGCCGACGGGATTATCTGTATTGGCGAATGTGACGAGATCGCTCAGCTTGCTAAAGATGTGTTTGGGAACGATGTAGTTAGCGCCGAGGAGTGCATATTCGTTGGTGTATGAGGGACTTGTGAAGGTCAGCGTGACGGTGGAGGCGTCTTTACTGGTTACGGAGTTGATGTAGTCGAGTTTTACGGCGTCATTGGTAAAGGAGTAGATGACGTCATCGACGGTGAAATCTTGCCCGTCGTTCCACTTAACTCCGCTGCGGATTTTAATGTCTAGGGACATGCCGTCGTTAGACCAGGTGTAGGACTCTCCGAGGAGCGGGATGGGGGCTTGCGCGACTGCTTTGTTGTAGTAGAACAGTGGCTCGTATAGCGAGCCGAGTGTGCCTGCTAGGGAGGTGGGTGAATAGGGGTTGAAGTTGGCTACGATGGGGGTTTGTGCGCCGGCGAAGATCGCGAGGGCGGGGCCATCTGCTGAATTGTCGTTGGATTTGCTATCGCCGCCGCCACAGGCAGCGAGCATGGCGACTGCGCTGGTTGCTGCGATTGCGCGGATGAACGTTTTCCATGACTTTCTCGAAAACATCTTTGTTCCTCTCGAAAATGAAGCGCCTTAGATCGCGCTGTAGATCTGCGCTGTGAGGGTGCAGTGGTCGTGCGTGGTTGTTGGGCGTTGACGCACTGCGCGCTCGATGTCTGACCTTAAAAACGAGTCTAGAGAGTGAGATATATCGCGTCAAGTATTTACGTAGATTTCTTTCATTGGTTTATAAATTTACATCGACCTAGAAAGGGTATGCGTCCTTAAGGAGAAAAGTTTGATTTTGTAAGGGGAATGTGTGCGCGATCGGAAAAATAGATGAGCTGACAAAAAGTCGTTGACAGGAATTAGGGTCCTGATGTTTAATGGCGGAGAACTCGTAATGTAAATAATTTACATTACGAATAGGGGTGAAATCCGGTCATATCTCGATCCACAAGGCCGTGGAGTGGGGTAATTACCGCGATAAATGACCGATGGAAGTGGAGTGCAACGTGAATTCACAGACGGATCATCACGATATGCTCAACGGATACACCACCGAGATGGTGGATCCGCGGTTCACAGAGCTCGACCTGCTCTCCACATACGAAATGGTCCAGGCAATGAATGAGGCGGAACAAGAAGTGCCTCGGGCGGTAGCCCGTGCCGGGCGCGAGATTAGCCAGGCAATCGATGCAATTGCGCCACGGGTGCGAAGTGGCGGGCGTATGTTTTACGTCGGGGCTGGAACCCCAGGGAGATTAGGAGTGCTTGATGCTTCGGAATGTCCGCCAACTTTTTCGACCCAGCCGCACGTGGTACAAGGAATTATCGCCGGTGGATTCTCCGCATTAACTCATGCAATTGAAGGTGCGGAAGACGATGAACAAGCGGGTCGGCAGGATTTAGTCGAACGCGCAGTCAATCACACGGATGTAGTGATTGGGATTACCGCCTCAGGGCGCACCCCTTATGTGTTAGCGGCTGTGGAATACGCCCGAGAATGTGGCGCGCTTACCGTGGGAATCTCCTCAAATATCGATGCGGAATTATCCCGTCTTGTTGACCATCCAATCGAAGTAGTTGTTGGCCCAGAAATAATTTCTGGTTCTACCCGACTCAAAGCTGGATCGGCGCAAAAGCAAGTTCTCAATATGATCTCAACCCTGACAATGGTCAAACTTGGCAAAACCTACGGCAATTTAATGGTGGACGTCGCGGCATCTAATGAAAAGCTCCGCGCGCGGGCACAAAATCTTGTTATGCGCATTACTGGCGTGGGGCGCGAGCAGGCTATTCGCGCTTTGGAGTCAAGCGGTGGTGACGTGAAAACGGCGGTGGTGTGCATTGTGCGCGGGGTTGATCCGCGTCGCGCTCGCGAGCTCCTGGTGCGTGCCGACGGGTTTTTGCGGTCGGCAATTTCGTCGCAGTGAGCGTCGGCATCTCGGTATGCGTCGCCGCTAGATGCGTAAGGTGTGTGGGGCGTCGGTTGTGTCGCGTGTTCTCACTCAAATACGGAGTATTTCGGTTTCTTTCTATGTCAAGATTATGTGGAATTATGCATACACATTGTGCCGGCGTTGCGTCTCTACGTAGGCAGGAGATGCTGTTTTCCTATCAACATGCTTGACGGATGAGCCGCGCGTAAAAACTCCTGCCCTTTGTGTTGTGTGCGGATGAGCTGGGATGTTAATGAATACGGCTCTCTTTGTGAACAGGTGCGAAGGGTTGTGCCGATGAGTGGGCGTTCTGATGCCTGAAGAAACGAAGAGATGTCAACGGTGGTATTCATGGTGTCCGATATATGGTCCTCGCGTCCATAGAGTGGATAGGAGCGGGGAGAGTCCTTTATATTGGCAAAATCAATATCGCGACACTACTACCACGTAACGGTATTGACGGTAGGCGCCGACTGGCACGGTAGCGTGCCGCAATGTCTGAGTGAAAGGACGCCAATGGAAACGATCAATTCAGCACTTTCTACGATTAGTTCCTATCTCTATTCCTACGTCCTCATCGCTCTCTTGATTTTGGGCGGATTGTATTTCTTCATTCGCACAAAGGCCGCGCCTCTGCGGCTATTCGGTGATTCGATTAAGGTCATCGCGGAGAAGCCACATGAGGAAGAATCGCTGTCGTCATTTAAGGCACTTATGGTGTCAACGGCGTCGCGCGTCGGTACTGGCAATATCGTGGGTGTGGCAGTGGCCATCGCTATCGGTGGTCCTGGTGCCGTTTTCTGGATGTGGGTTATCGCCACTATCGGTGCAGCTTCTGCGCTGATTGAATCCGTCCTTGCCCAGATTTACAAGCGTCGGGCCGATGACGGGCACTCCTATGGAGGTCCGGCTTGGTATATCAAACATGGTCTGAAGCAAGGCTGGCTCGGTGGAGTTTTCGCCGTCGTTTTGATCCTGACGTACATGGGTGGCTTCAATATGCTGGCCTCCTACAACGTGGTCGGCTCTTTCGGTGCCTACAGCTTCTTTGAGCACTCTTGGGCGAAGTACCTCCTTGGGGCAATCTTGGCTTTGGCGATGGCGGCGTCCATCTTCGGCGGAACGCGCAAACTGGCTGACGTTACCGGCGTGCTTGTCCCCATTATGGCCATCATCTACTGTGTTGCTGCCATCATCGTCATCGGGATTAATATCGACAAAGTTCCCGACGTGTTGAGCGCTATTTTCAAGGGTGCTTTCGACTTTGAGGCGATCTTCGGTGGTTTCGCAGGATCGGCCATGATGCAAGGAATCAAGCGAGGCTTGTACTCAAACGAAGCTGGTATCGGTTCAGCGCCTAACGCCGCTGCTTCCGCGTCGGTTTCCCATCCGGTCAAGCAAGGTCTGGTGCAAATGCTCTCCGTCTTTATTGACACGATGATTATTTGTACCTTCACTGGTTTCCTGGTGCTCTTCACCGGCAAATGGGCAAACCAAGGGGAGGATCCCAGCGGTGCAGAGATTGTGCAAGGCTCTTTGCAGACGGTATTCGGCCATGCGGGCGTGTACCTGGTGACGATCTCCCTGCTGCTCTTCGGCTTTACCACGTTCTTGGGCAACTTCTACTATGCCGAGATTAATTTCCGTTACCTGCTCGGGCGCTTGCCGAAGCAGGCAGAGATCTACGCATTCCGCGCTTTGGCCTGCCTCTTGGTGTTCGTTGGTGCGTTCGCCTCTTTCGATGTGGCGTGGAATACCGCGGATATTCTCATGGGCCTGATGGCGCTCATCAACATTCCGGTTATTATCTTGCTGGGTAAGCACGCCTTGCGCGCAGTCGAGGATTACCACCGCCAGCGCAAGTCCGGTAAAGATCCACATTTTACGGCGGAATCTATCGGCATGGATACCGGCGCGTTGGATTACTGGAAGTAAATCTGGCGTAGCGTAGAAGCACATGGTGTAGAAGCAGGCGGTGGAGATACGCCGCGGATAGCCACTGTTTTCTGGGTAGCTGGAGCGCTACTCGCCGCTCATGCACAAGCGAGGGAGTCAAAGCTGTGTGAGGAACGCAGCGGAGAGGCGAGAGCGCTACTGAGAGAGCGAAGTAGTAAATCACCTGTGTGCCTGGTTTGCTGGGGTGTGAGAACAATTTTCACCCCAGCAAACCAGGCACATTACGTTTTTCTACGCCAGGGGTGCTGCCACATGTACGATTGCGAGATTAATGGGCGTTAGCCCTGGTAGGCGCGCTTTGTAGTGGCACTGAGCTGGCGGCAGCGAAAGCAGATACCCGCAGATAGGGCGCTAGTTTCGAGGCGGTCAATGGTTTCGCTCTTGCGTGAGGTGATCGCACCATTTTATTGACGGCAGATAAGTGCCGCCCCGCCTGCTCCGAGGCTAACCCCAATGAGATTAACGTAGGTATCGGCACGGTCGTAGCCGCGCCCAGGAATCCGTGCTTGCAGGTGCTCGGCGAGCAGAGCATGGAGGACGTTGCCGAGCACTGCGCGAGTGGCTTGCCTGCGGGAGGAAAAGGCACAGGCGGCGGTGAACGTCGTTGCGGCAAAGATAGTGCCGTGAACGAATTTATCGGTATGTGGTGGAGCGCAGCGCGCAATTCGTAGCAGGGTTGCGCGCAGGCTTGCCGCCAGGCTATCGGGGAGAGCTGTACCGGCAGGTGTAGCTTGCGCGGCGGAGTGATCTGCCTTTGCAGATGACGATGGGCCGCTTGCTGGTATATCTGAGGATCCCGATGGGGTAGGGGTAGATGGTGTGAGTGCGGGTGAGTCAGTAGCGGCAGGATTGGCGCTCTTGGTGGGCGGGTGAGATATGGCAGGATTGCCAGCACTACTAGGCGCGGCCGCCGTCATTCCTGACTCGTGTGCTTTCCGAGCGGGAAAAGGCATATAGAGCAGGGCTATTTGACCAGCTTGCGCACAGGCATAACCGGCTAACCACATGGAGCGACGCATGAGTATCCTTTCTTGAGCCCGAGCCCTGCGGCTTTATCTTCCTCTAGCGTGCCAGATATATCAGAAAATCTCATGGTTACAGTTAGGGTGAAGCCGGTGAGATGAGTAGAGCGCGCGAGCAGGAGCGCGTGTGAGGCGTGAAGCGGTGAGCTGAGAAGATCGTGGTGTTTATGGACGGCGCGGGTGAGGTGTGAACGGTGTCGCGAGGAACATGCGCCGGCAACACATCGCCGACGCATCAATCACCGACGACCACGCGCCGACGACCATGCCGCCGACGAACGATCGCCGCCGAGCACATTATTGCTAAGCACATTACTGCTGAACACATTATTGCCGAACGCTGACGCAATACCCTCAAGCAACGATTATTACCTACTGCCGCCTACACCTGGCCAGATGCGATAGAGAATAGAGAGCGCCGGCAAGGCTCACATGCACACCGACAGCAGGCACGTAGCTACCCAGCGCGCCCTGACGCCCCCTGACGCCTCTTGCCCAGTAGCACCCGCCTGGCAGTGCGCCCCAACGACGCGCACTCAACAGCGCGTACCCAGCTATATTTTGTGTAACAGCGTTTATGAATATGCGTTATAACAGCGCACATCCGCCAACGGGGTAGCCAAAGCGAAAACCCGCAATACGAGCCGCAGCGCCAATGCCCCTTAGACCACTACGCCACGACCTCGCCCGACCACTACGCCACTACATGCCGCGCTACATCGCAACAGCCCAACCGTTCAGCCTTTGCCACAGGCCAGCGTTGGAATACCACTATTTCGCAGTATCGCTGCAATGTATTGCAAAACCGTAGCTATCAGTTTCCGGTATCGGTAACCGCCACGGCATAGCGGCGAATTACCGCGCGCGCATCGACGCCTTTCGCGGTTGGCTCCCCAGGCTTTGGATGAGACTGCGAGAAATGCGAGGAATCCAGCCACTGCTGGAACGCATCTTCGTCACGCCAACGGGTGATGACGAGCCACCGATCATCGGCAGGTTCCGTCGGACGGCACAACTCAAAACCTTCAAAGCCATCGAAATCAGAAAGCCGACGAGAATTCTCAGCAAACTTTTCGGCGACGCGCTCGGCACGCTCAGCAGGAACAGTAATTTCATTGGTCACAATAATGCTCATAGGGCGAGTCTAATCTGCGCGTGAGCGCCTCGGGCAGAAAAACCACAGCTTCTACCCCAGGGTTGCCCTCACCTCGTTATCGTCGGGATATTCCCCACCTGCGCTTGCCCGCAAAACGGCGGCACAGAAGAAAAGCGCAGCTAAGAACCGGCAAGAGCGCGTGACAGCGCACAACACGAACAGAGCACACGACGCCTCATCGCAGCAGCACTATCGGTACACCGTGCCAGCACAGCAGATGCACAGCGTTCCGGTGTGAAACACAAGTTCGAAACCCCAAGTCGTATTAAGGGGCAGGTATTATCATTTTTTCTTACAATGAAGCTATGACAGCAGCAAGTGACCAGCGCCCAATCAACGGTGAATTCTCCGAATACTCCGACGTGATTGACGCACATATCGTGGCCACCGTCAGTGAGATCGTTGCACGGCGTACTGCACCCATCGTCGCCCAGCAGCCCATTGCGGTATTTTGTGCCCCGCCAGAGTATCAACCATTAGCACTCGCCCGGGCGGTGATGCGCAATCTATACCAAGACGATCCGCGTATCTATCGGCTATCGCAATCACACCCAGATATGCTCGTCGCAGCCATGCATGATGGCCCACTGATCCTGGTATGCGATACGCTCTGCCAGAAATCAGAAAACCCCGCCGACCCTAGCCAAAAAACTGAGAAAGCCTCGGCTTCCGATAGCTCTCATCCGGCAATGTCTCTCGAAGATGCCTACCGCGTCCTCAATACCCAATCCTTACAGCCGCAACTGCAAGTCATCCTCGTCGTGCCCTCCGATAGCGGATTACCGGAAACAGATATTCGCCTGTCATGGGCGATGACGATCGGGCATCGAGATATGACGATGCTCCCCAGCGAACTCGGTGAAATATCGGCCTTAGCACACGCCGACGATGGGGTGCGCTACGCCATTTTGCGTTCCACGGGCGGTGTAATGGCATTCGTTGCGGCTCTGCTCCAGGATGACCTCGCTGGCGAGCGGCGCGGTGAGATGGTGTCGTCAACAAATCTTGTTGTTCCGGCGGCAACCTCCATGCGAGTATGCCGACAGATTAGCTGTGATGAACCTGCGCCGACGGTTGCCGTCATCGCACAAGGGTGGGCTGAACGGGTATTGCCACTGTTCCTCGCTGATGAGCTGCGGTTTTTGTACCTGTGGCTGGGGCGAGTTTCTACCCAATCTTCAACCCTGATCGCCAGCCAGATCTACCAGCGTGAGGTAAACACCGAGCAGATCCAACAGGTCTATCGCGGTAGCGTATTTACGGAAGTCAGCTCGAATACCTTTGCCGTCCCGTACTTCCTCTGTAAGGAATTGCAACGGCAATTCATGCACGAAAATCCCCACGAGTGCTCCCATTGGGAACGAAAGGTTTTGGCGGCTCTCAACCATCCGCAGTTGAGTGCGCTGGAGAGCGTTCGCGTGCTGACCACCCTGCATGCCTGGTCTGAGCTGGAACGTGTGATTCGCACTAGCGCATACGTCCTTATTGCCTTATCAGATGGGGAGCGGCGCTGGCTGAGTGTGTTGTGGCCAGAGCACGTCCCCTCGCAGTTGCAGTGCATTAACCAGGCGCGAAGCATTATCGAACAGTCAACTGAAGCGGAACAGCAAAACGGGCAATACTATACAGATGTTCCTCCGCTTGTGCGCTTACTCAGTATCGCCAACCCGCCGGTGCCATCCTTAGCAGCAGAAGCTAAACAGCAGTTGAAAGCGGTTTTTTCCGCGAAAGCGAACCGAGGGCTGGCTGCGGTGAGTGTGCATCTAGAAAAGCGTTACGAATGGTTGGATTATGACGCGATTGTGACCAAGATGCGCCCGCGCCATCCTGACGACATCATCTTGTACATCATGTTGTTGGTGTATTCCGCAGTATCAGCAGTATCTGTTGGGAATATGGCGATTGCGCAAAAATATGCGCGCACGGCGCTGCGAGTCCATGATCTCGATGTGCTCGGTGGAGAGTTGCAGGCGGAGGCTGGTCTGCTCATTCATTCCTTAGCTGCTTTTGTTGCTGTTGAAGCGGGGGCAATTGACGTCGCGCAAAGTTATTCGCAAAGTGGCTGGCGTAAATTTACTGCGTATATGAATCCGGGTCAGCAGACGCGGCGTTTGATTGAGATTGCCCAGCATGAGATCGCCTGTGCGAACGGGACTGTTTCTCATGATCCGGCTGTTCATCCTGAGGCTGTGGAGACGACGTTTTCTGCGCAGGCGATGTGTGCTGAAGCGACCCGTCTGGCTTTGGTTTTTGGCATGAACACTGCCTGGGAGTATCTGACGATGTGCCGCACTTACGTCACGTGGTCAACTGCTCCATCCTGGATTTGGTGGCCGATTGACTATATGCGTGCCATTGTGGCGTGCCGGATTGGGCGCATCGCGGTTGCCGAATCCATTGTGGAACGCTACGAGATGCCTGCCGAGGTGGAATTGGTTTTGCAGGCAGTTATCGCTGAAGCAAAAGGGCAAGCTGAGGTGGCCCACGATCTTGCACAGACGTTGATCTCTCTCGATAATCTGCCGCGCCGCTGGAGTTTTGTGGCGTTGGGCGTCATGATCGGGACGAACCCGGCCGCTGATGATAAACAAAAACTTCAGGCGTTAATGGGGGCAGTGAATTGGGATACCTCGCTCAGTAGCGTGTGTATGTTCTCTGATGTGGCAAAGGAGCGCGTCTCGTCCGCCATCCAACCCTCAGTGCGGGAAGATCTCGTCGGGCTATCGGGCGTGAAAACGGATGGTATTTCGAAGAAGGTGGAGTTGACTGCGCGGCAGCGGGAGGTTCTGGCGTTATTGGATTCTTCCGATACGCTTGCGGATATTGCGGCTGGGCAATATGTTTCCGTGGAGACGATTCGCTCAACGGTTAAGGGGATTTACCGTAAGCTCGGGGTTCACGATCGGCGTTCGGCTGTGGCGATGGGGCGCTTGATGCACCTGATTGACGCGGTGTGAGCCGGTGCAGGTTGGCTCAGTGTTAGCCGGTGGCAGAGTGGCTCGGTTTGCTTTCTCTCGCTGGCGCTGGTTGCGGGTAGAGGTGTTATTTCCTGCCTATCCGTTAGTGGGCGCTGATATATCTGGGATCAGTGGGATACGCTGACGAGCGTCTGGATTGCTGGTGTTGGATCGGTAAAAGGGTATGTGCTCATGCGCGGGCAATGTTCGTTGGTTTCGCGTGAGGTATGGCAACGGTTTTGCGGGTGTGAATGTGGAATTAGCAGGCGCGCTAATTATGTAGCTATGTTGGTGTTGATGCCAGCTAATGGCGGTGCACTACTGTGCTAGTACTGGCGCTTGCTGCTGCTGGTAGCTCGTTTTGACCGTCAGTATGCATACTCGTCAAGGCCCGGAGCTGTAACTGCGCGGTGATACCGGGCTGAGTGCCGATCGGTTTCAGGCACGCAATAACGTGACTTATGGGGTGCTTTTGGGTGAATCGGCGGGTGAAGTTCGGGTGATTTTTACGTGTGAACCGTCGGGTAAAGATGGGGCGCTGTGGGTAGGTTCTGGCAAATAATGCCACCTTTTACTGGGTCTACCTGGCAAAAGGCGCTATATTGCTGTGTTTGCACACGCATATATGGGTAGAAAACGGTGAGGGTGATCGCGGGTGATCTCTTGATTTATATGGGATAACTGCCGAATTATTTTCTATCTTCGATCTCCCCCCCCCCGAGAAAGCCCTCATGGGGACGGGCGGTATGAAAGCCAAAAAATGGCTGCTACCACGTCAAATGCTCTCTTGATACGCTCAAGGTGTCGCAGGCAGTGGACCTGGGGAACGCCGAATTCTCACGTTCACCACCCGACACCGGAGATGCAACTTCTACGAAGAATTCTGCGAAGAACGACTCGATGATGTTTCACCACACGGCGATGTCAGCATGAGGATGAGCACGGGAGGGATGTTATGACGGCATTTAAGCAGTCTCTCACGTGCCTATCCACTCCTAATACTCTGCAACGTCTAATCACATCATGCAGCACATCGCGTAGCTGGTTGGATCGCGTCAGTTGTGGCGACTCTAGCGTTGAGAGGAGCGCTAGGGCGTCTGTACTCACCACTAATATGTCTGGATCGCGCACGCTCACCAGCACGATCTGGGACATCCCTCAAGATGGGATTCCGGTTGGATCAACAGCTCCTACTGGATCGGTCGGAATGCCATCATTCCGTGTGGTCGTGAATACGACATGACGGGATTCGCTCTGCTTATCGGTGATGATGAGGAGAGCACATCCCGCGCTGTGCGCCAAATTCAACGCAATTATATTTGGCGCACAGCTCACGGGCAGCCGACGGACCCCGAGCGGGGCTCGACTGGTGTGCCAGGGCTATGGGTGTATCTGGGTATAGGCTCTACAGCAACCACGCAATTGTGTGGGGAAGTCTCAGATATTCGCAGGTCATTGGTGCTGATCGCGTGGTTGGATAGTTTTTGCGATGGAGGCCAGTTGTTCCGCTTGGGGCCTCGGCGTATTTACCCCCTGATATAGCTGATGAGGCGTGAGCCGGTAAGCTATTTTTGGATAGCTGTTTGTGGTTGGTCTGGTTGCTGTTTTGATTTAGGGGTCTGGCTATTGTTTTATGCCCGATGATTGCGGGTTTTGTGATTGCTATGAAGATTCCCGCCTACTATCTGGGTATCGGGGAGTTCGGTTAGAAAGCGTTTTCTCGAAACTGTGCACGATAGCCGTTTGCCTGATAATGCGCCTACTCTTGTGGGTAGCATTTTGATTGTGGCTGGGTCTGATAGCTTATACCCCCTCCCTAGTCGCAGCCCCTATTCCTACCAGAAAATTGGGCACGTGGCGGGGATAAGTGTCAGCAGATAGACATATCTGCGCTTCTGATGGCAAAAGACCGGCGAGTATAATTCTTCGGGGCGCATAGCGTGACATCGGCTCAATACTATGCCTCGGCGTAACTGATTTTGCCGAATCCGGCAGATAGTGGCTAATGCTCGGGGTAACTCCGCCGTAAACTCGCACGAAGCCCCTTTTCCGTGATACTGGCAAGGACGAAACACAATGGCAAAATCCTATGCAACACAAGCAACGAAACCGCAGAAGGCATCCCCGCTTCCGCCTCCTAGCCCGACGTGGTATCCGGCGGCAATGGGTACGGGAATCTTAGGTACGCTCCTGCAGATTCACCATGAGTATGTGCCTGGCGCTCAGATTGTTGCTCGGATCGCCCTCATCGTGGGGTGGCTGGTGTTGACGTCACTGACAGCGGGCTTCCTCATTCGGATTGCTCGCTCCCGCAAGGCCTTGTGGTCAACGTTCCGCGATTCGAACCAGTGCGCGATGTGGGGAACCGTCTCAATGGGCTTTTTAGCGGTCGGCTCTGCCACCGCCACGGTAGTGCCGGCATGGTTTACGTCCTTGACCCACCTGGCTTGGAGCGTCAACGTAGTGCTGTGGATTATCGGCACGACGATTGGCGTTGTGGCCGCCCTGCTATTTGCTATGCGGCTCGTCGGCAGTGATTTAGGTGCGCCGACGACGGTATGGGGATTAGCGGTTGTCGGTCCAATGGTTTCTTCCACGACGGGGGCGGCTCTCGTTCCACATATCGGCAATGCCGAGGCGCGAGTGTGGCTCCTCGTTGGAACGGTGGCATGTTTCTTCTTGTCGCTGTGTGTGGGCACGGTGATTTTTGCGGTGGCTTATCATCATCATTGGCGAATCTCTCCAGTAGCGCTGGCTGCTTCATGTAGCTCCTGGATTCCTTTGGGTATGGTGGGTCAGTCAACGGCTGCCGCGCAGGCAATGGCTTCTCAGGCGATTACGATGGTCGATGATCCCACGGCTCATGCGGTGCAGCAAATGGCGAATCTGTACGGTTTGGGAATGTTCTGTGTGGGTGTGCCTTTGGTACTATGGGCGACGATAACCACGGTGCGAGGTTTCCTGCGTCGGATGCCATTTTCTCCTGGCTGGTGGGCACTAACCTTCCCTATCGGCACGTTATCCCTTGGCGCACATAACCTCGGTGCGGGAACTGGCGTCGGGTTCTTTACTGCGCTGGGCGTCATCGCGAACCTCGTTTTGTTTGGCACGGTCTGCTTCTGCCTGTGCTGTTCGCTGGTCATGATTAAGCGTCGGGGTATGGCGTTCTAGGCCGGTTTAGCGTGGGTAAGCGGCTTGCGATAAGACACAATACAAGAGCCGCGTATCGCCGATATTGCTGTGCATACAGCTCAGCGCGATTCCGCGTGGCTTGATAACGGCTAATCAGGAGTTCAATGCTGCTCTCAGGTCAGTGATACCCGATTGTTAGGTGCCTGGGAGGTAGTTGCGGGCGGCGCGCGAGGGAAGTTGGTGCGCATATCTACGGCAGACAGCAGATATGCATCTCGCGTAAGGTTTTCCCAAGGTTTGCCTAGCGGAAAATGAAACGCGGCTTTTGTATGATGGGGCGTCGTTCATGCACGCAAATGGCTGTTATGTTCTCCGTCGGTATATAGCATCTGCATTGGAAGTACGCCATATTGAACGCGCTATCCGTATGGGAGTTACAGCCAGATATTGGCACATAGGTTCTAACGCTCAATGGGCGGCAAGGTAGACCACGGAAAATTAATCCACAGATCGGTGTGCCGCCAGGTGTAGTCCGGTTTAATAATGGAGCGCGATTTTTCGTAGATCACGGCACAGCGCGCATCAACGGGTATGCATTGCTGCCCGTCTAGCGATAATCCGCGCGTGCTGATGAGATCCATGACGAGTTGAAGGGTTTTCCCGGAATCGGCCACATCATCAACGACGAGAACCCCTTGGCCAGCGAGGGAGCTGACGTCCATAAGCGGGGGAAGTAATACGGGTTCAGGCAGTGTTTGCGCAATATCCGTATAGAATTCGACGTTCATCGTCCCGATGGCTTTGATCCCCATTGCGTAGGCGATGGCGCCAGCGGGGAGTAGCCCGCCGCGAGCGATAGCGACAACAAAATCAGGAATCCATCCGGAGGTGATAACTGTTTGAGCAAGTTCGCGCATGGCCTGCCCAAACGTCGGCCAATCTAAGGTTTCGCGAGATGGTGTTGAGGTATCGCCGAGAGCAGGATGTTCCATGGTTGTATCGTCTTTCGCGGTATGAGCGGGCGAATGGCGCGGTGATGTGCCTATGGATGTCAGTCTACCGTGAGCTGTTCGGAACTGTTGTGATAAAGGCGGCAGAATTTGGCCTGTGCGTCCACATAATCAGCGGAAATGGATATTAGGGGGGGAGGAGAGGAGCTAGTGGAAAATAATCTATTCTTCGCGAAACAGCCGGTACAATCGGCATTAACTACTCATCACGCATTTTAGAGGAGTTTACAATGAGATTTTGCCTACGAGGGAGGATTGCTGCCAGCCTTGCGGCACTGTGTGCGCTGGCAGCATGTTCGTCGTCACCAGAGGGATCTTCGAGCAGCCCAGAGTCGGAAAACGGCGCTAGCGAAACCACGAGTTCGCTGCAGAGCGCGTTTACGCACATTGACCTGGATCTGAATGCTACCTACGATTTCCCGAAACCATTTGCCGAGGCGACCACTTTCGGTTCTCCGTTGCGCGCGAGCCTGCAAGGCTTTTGGTTTTTCTACTACAGCAATATTGATATTGCGGTAGAGCATTCCCTCACCGGAAAGAAAGATCTAAAGACGCTTCCGGTTGATTTAGTAAAAGAGCGCAAAGATCCCAGCCTGGCGTGGTTCTACGATGGTGTTGATGAGGATAAGGAACCCGCGTTAGAGATTGCTAATACGGAGGACGTCACCGTCGGTGATTATGACACGGTGTATTTTGAATCGACGCCGCAGAGCATCGAGAACTTCTTGGGAGATAAATACAGCCGGACGATCATCGGTTACAACTTCATGTTTGACGGCAAGGCCGTTTCGGTATCCTCTACGTGGATCGATCCCGCCTCGATTACTGATGAGAGCCAGAAAGAGGGGATTCCCGGCAAAGACGATGTGAAAGCCGCATTGCGCCACGTGGTATTGACGATGAAGCCCTATGACGGGAAATCTAGCTTTGCGGATCTGAAATCCAATTTGCGCGACGTTATTGATGATGGCAAAACGGTTTCGGCGGATAAGTGGGGATCGAAAGTGCTGGGCGTCAATATGCCGTCGAACCACACCATTAACTTCGGTTTAGGTAATGAGCTTAGGCACGAGGAATCGTTCTTTGTGATCGGCCCAGATAAGGGGGATTACAACGGGGATCCGGCAACGATCATTGATCTGATCTTCAATCCGAAGATGATTACTGGCGTGTTGGGTGAGACGGTTCCAGCGCTATCAGAGGATCTCTTATTCGTAAACTGGGATAAGAATGAGGCTGGGCAGTGGGAGCTGAGATCGAATTACGACCGCAAGGATCTAGGCAAGGTGACGGTCAATGGTCACGATTTCAATACCTACCTGATTCAGCAGCAGTACAAGCAGCAGTCGATATCGGGCAATAGCTATTACATGGCAACGGCTGATATTGACGGAGTGCCGGTGGTGTACGTGTTCCAGCCGACGGTTGGAAGGTGGAGTGAGGATATGGGTGATCCGTTCAAGCTCCGCGATGATATGGCTGGGACGGTTGAACGTCTGGGGAAGACCTGGTTGTTAAGTGTCAATATGTATGACTCTGAGGACGCGGCATACGATCACGTCTCCTTCTTCTAAATCGGGAGACGGGCATGGGGTAGCGCCGTAGTTCGCGTGTGTGAACGGCGTGGCTGCCCTATTGCCTCCCGCTACGATTACCGAGGCGTGTACTAGCGAGTGCAAGGATACGTAATCCAGTATTTTGGTGTGCCTCCTACCTAGGTATGCGTTTAAGCGCGTAATAAGAAGTCCGGCTACCCAAGCGGTAGCCGGACTTTTCACTATATCTAGATGGTATCTTGTCTGTTCTTTTTAGTGCGGAAGTACCCTATGACCAGGAAAATTATCCCGATAATGGCAAGTGTTGCTCCGCTAGCAATAATAGGTGGGAGATGGAGAAACAGGGCAATGATCATGGACGTTAGCCCGCAGGAAAGGACTGGGACCCCTAGCCGGATAAACCAGCTCGTTCCTTTAGGATATGAGGTGCTTGTTAGCCAGTTCATAGGTTGTCACCTGCCTTATTAAAGATTTTGTACCCAATTAGATGAGGACTGGTGCGGAATGTTACTTCTACACATAGTTCTCTGTTAGTCCGGCTCCATACGTGATATAAGTGCGGTTTGCACCTCAGGAGCTGTGCGGCGATAAAAGCTCTTTTCTCATAGGCACTCCTTGCCGGCTATTTTGTGACGCGGGGCATATTAAGTCTATAGCCTGAGGAGAACTTCTGTGCCATATTTAGGGGCATATATTCCGCTGTATTCCGTCATGTTATGCCATTACATATTTTTCTCCGTGGCGAGAAGTTAAAGTTTCGCATGGCTATCACTGTGCCTGCGCGGTTGCCACCATATTTAACTCGCGTGGATGGCTTGTGCTCGGGTTTATGGAGCTATATTCAAAGCGAGAAGGGCTGGCATGGGATTCGCAAAGCCCGTGAAACCTCTTGGAAAGCCCCTGCTTGTAATCTGGAACCGGCTTATATATCACGTGGAAAGCCACCCAAAATACAATCTGGAAAAGGCGTAAACACAATTTAGGAAACGCCCTGCCCTGCGCAGCTTGTCGTATTAAAAATACCGACGCGAGGAAACTCTCGATCTCGCGCGCGTCTGCAGGTAGGAATAAAAATTTCTGTGAATCGCTTGCCGGTGAGTGATTTCTGTGCAAAAATCAGGAATTCGGCAATCAGCGGCAACTTTTTGTTAGCTATAAAGTAATAGCTGGTAATAGCCAGTAATAACGGGCTCATGCGAGAGTCGTACCGAAAATAATGGGCAGCGAAATAACAGCACAGCACAGACAGCACGTGACGAGGATGGTATGAGAACAACTGGATCAGAAAACGTATGGCGGGGGCACTTCCCTAGATTTTTCCTTGGGCGAGTTGTGGATCTCGCGGGCAGTTCGATGACCTCAGTGGCAATCGGATTGAGCGTCCTACAAACCACGGATTCTCCGCGTTCCATGGGCCTCGTCTTGGCAGCAAACGTATTTCCCACTCTTGTTTTCATGCTGGTTGGCGGGGTAATTGCGGATCGCTGGGAGCGCGGGCGCATCCTCGTGGTGACCTGCCTGTTATCCGCAGTGACCCAGGGTGCGATGGCTGCGATTCTGTTTTCTGGGCGGTTCAACCTCGGGCTAATGTCTGCTTGCGCCGCGCTGAGCGGAATGATTGGAGCCTTTAACGGGCCAGCCTTACGCGGTATTGTTCCCGATCTCGTCGCGTCTGAACAGGTACACCAGGCCAATGCACTACTGGCAACCGCCCGCAATGCCACGCGCATTATTGGGCCAGCGCTCGCGGGCGCTCTGGTGGCCAGTATTGGCGGTGGCTGGGCGCTAACGATTGACGCGATAAGTTTCCTCCTGGCTGCCCTATGCTTTTGGGGATTGCCGACGGTTTCTCGGGCGAAAAATCCCGCCGGAATTGGGCGCAGTCTTATCGAGGGCTGGTCCACATTCTGTTCTATGCGATGGGTGTGGACGCTATCTATCGCCTATGCCGTCATTAACTTGCTGTATGTTGGTCCGTGGCAAGTGCTTGGACCGGACGTATTGCGTCAACGCCACGGCATTGGGATCTGGGGCGTGATTTTATCGGTGCGAGCTGTCGCCCAGTTGGTTGCCAGCGTACTACTCGTCAGGATTTCTTTCCGCAATCCGTTGCTCGTGGGGCTGCTCCTTGGAACAGCAGTTGGTTTTCCACTCATTGCCCTGGGCGTCACGGATTCGCTTGTGGTGGTTATCCCGATGGTGATTATGAGTGCGGTTGGGCTCACCGTATCGGGAATTACCTACGAGACGACTTTGCAAACGCACGTCTCGCGCGACAAGCTCTCTCGAGTGGCGGCCTATGACGATCTTTTCGTCTTTTTATCTGTTCCGATCTCTCAGATTGCGGTGGGATGGGTTGGCACAGTGTTTGATATTCACACCGTGTTATTGGCCAGCGGGATCGGATTAGTTATCCTGCACATTCTTCCGGCGATCTCCCGCGAGGTGCGCACCATAAGCCGTGTGGATAAATAGCAAGATGCGCATACGGGTTCCTCGCGCGTCGCTGGTAATCCAGCAGGCTGCCACCGCCACTATGCCGTATGCACGTAGTGCTATATTCACGTGCCTCCCCGTCGAAAACCGTTATCACCAGCAAATATGCCAGCATCCGCTAAGCCCTTAGGGCTAGCGTGAGGTACTGGGCGCCTCAACTAATGAGCTGCTGAGCTACTGGATTACTGAGTTACTGTGGGGTCACCTCGCGAACCATCCGCATAAGCTGGGTGGCGATATTACTGGCGCAATACCGTCGGGCGCGGATAAGGGCAGCCCTACCGGCATCGGTGCGAAGATACGTTGCCTGCATCGCTATCCCTTGGCGGCGCAAATGGGCGAGAAACAGATCAACATATTCGCGTTTCGTCCCTAAAATATCGGGTACGGCTTGGCAGAAAAATGTGCGGTACCGGATGCCCTGATGCGTCAAGCTGAGAAGATAGCGAGGATTACCAATCGGCCCATATAGCTGTTCTAAGGCGCGGGCGCATAACAGCCGCTCTGCAATCGTGCCGCCAACAACGAAAGCGCAGGTATTGGTTACCGCGATGTCGAGATCATAGGAGCTGACGAGCTGGCTTTCTTTTAAGGTCTGAATAAGCGCGTGAGATTGCCGGCGCAAGCGCTGATGTGGATCTAATGTATGGGTCATGACGTACCAGCGCAATAGGGAAACCCCAGCAAAAGCAATGGCACATACGAGCATGACGACCATACATACGGTGGAGGATCGAACAAAGCGGGTTGTCTGCGTGGCGAGGAAAAGGAGTGCGCTGGCGATCAGACCAAAAATGACCTCTACATAGTTCACGATGCCAACTCGAATCCGTGGAGTAAATTCACAGCGAATCCGCATAAGTAATGACGGTAATTGCACCCCACCAGCGCTCCCCAAGGCCTGATACCACTGTTGGGCCATCGCCTTACGATTCTGTGCGCGGGCAAGCATGGTGTTATTTTCTTTGGTGATGTTGCGATACGTCGTGGAGAGATCGCTGGCAAAGCAGCGCTGGATGCCAGATTCGATACGTGGTTCAACGACGTGTGGGGCAACGAAAGTGGTGAATCGGGAGGCAAGGGAAGAAATCTCAGGGGAGGACCACACCGCATCGGAGGTGTCGCGGTGCCCGAAGAGTTCTGCCATCAGGTTAGTTGGTAGCTGGCAGCTGGCAATATGCCAAATATTGGCGGTTTTCTCCGAGCTGCCAGCAGAGCGGATAACTCGACCGCGCATCTGATTCGTCAGCATAAAGGCGCGAATCTTCGTCGCTAAAATAGCAGCATTAGCGTGTGGAGCATCCCATCCTTCCCCCAGGAGAGCGGCAGTTCCGATAAGCCCAATGAGCAGCCCAGATTCAAAAGCGTGAGTGATACATCGAACGGAACCGCGCGTCCCGGAAGCAAAAGTGATCTGTACGTATCCTGCTTTAAGGGGCGTGACCTTCGAGATTACCTCCTGGTAGTGTGCGGCGATAATGTTCAGAGCATTGAGGATTGACTCGGGAACAATGACCACCGATCCAGTTAGCACTCCTAGTGGGGCGTCGTGTGGGAGTCTGCGTCGGATTTTCTCAAAAATGGGGATAACGCCATTGTGCAGGAGTGGCTCGTCAGTGCCGATTGCTTTGCTGTAGCTGGCCTGAATGTGATCGGCTAACACCACCAGGCGCAGGTTTGATCCTAGGGCGGCGTATTCGGCCTGGGCAATATCGGCGCTGGCCCGCAATAACGTGGCTGAGGAGGTGAGAATACGGGCAATGTCCTTATCGTGGGGATTGGTGATCGTGGTTCCAGATAGTAGGCGTTCAGCTCGGAGTGCCTCAACAACAGATTGGTACGTCTCTTCACGGAATAGATGTGGATGCGAAATGACGAACTGCAAGGCGTTCGCTTGTGGAAGCTGGCGGTTATCTGGCTGAAAGAAAGAGTAGAGGCGGGGCGGGATGTCAAAACCGGCGGCATAGAGCAGATTGACGAGGTGCAACAAGCTATCTTCGTCATCAAGTGCCTCGTTGAATGCGCTATCCGTTTCCAGGGCGCGGGTCAATTCTTCCATTATGTGCGCAAGAAGGCCGCGTTTTATAACGGTTTCCAATGCGCGGTCGTTTGGCTGGTGCAGGGCGGCTATCTGGGCGGATTCTTCTATGCTGGGTTGGGTGACGTAGATGTAATCCTGGTGCGGGCATAGATCGCCGGTGGCGACCAGTTCTGGGGTGGAGATTTCTTCGTCAATTGGTCCACATAAGTCAATGTATTTTCCCCATTCACTGACGGTGGAGTCATAGGGCGGGGTGGCGGTGAGGGATATGGTTGTCACGTCTTTCAGAGCAGATCGAAAGGCGATGAGGCAGCGATGCCATGCGGAGCGCAAGTGATGAGCTTCGTCTAAGCACAGGGTGTGGATGCCGGCGTCGCGCATGGCGGCAACGACGTCAAGATCAGCAAAATCCTCTCCGGTTTCGGGATCTTGTGAGCGGGTAAATGCGCTGTAGAGACTCTGATAGGTGACGACGGTTAGCGCCCGAGGGTGGTGTAGATCGGTGGAGCACAGCTCGTTTGGCGTGGGGAGGTCATGTGTTGTGCTCGGGTTTACGTGCTCGGGTGGGCACGATGTGGGGGAACTGACGCAGGAGGGCGCCGAGGAATCGGCGGGCCCAGGCAGGGTGGATGAGCAATGGCTGGCTGTAGCGTGAGTGTTGGAGGGATGGGCGGCAAAGTGGGTGCGGAAGCGTTCAATCCATTGGTCGCGAATGGCGATAGTAGGGGCGATGACGAGGGCTGGCTGGTTGAGTCGGCAGATCATCTCTAGGCCGAGGATGGTTTTTCCAGATCCCGGCGCGGCCACCACGTGAATGCGTTTATCAGCGAGAAGTTGGGGTATGCGATTGAGGACCCGCTGCTGATAATTGCGAAATGTTCCCGTGAATTGGTAGGAAGGAAAGGTGCTGGAGAAAGCCATGTATGTATATTACGCGGTGCAATAACGAGGTACTTCGTCTGGGATGGCTGGCTGTTTTTACCAGGTTGAGGGGAAGGGCGGGCGGTGAGAAAAGCTGCGCACTGTTTGGCTGGTTATGCTCCTATCGGATTGTGTGAGGCTGCGAGTAGCTCCGTTGCCTGGCAAGTGCTATCTGGGGGTTTTACCGACGTATGAGCGCCGAGAAATCAGCGAAGGCTAGGTCAGGGTGCGATTTTCCTATCTCCTTAGCGTAGCGCGCCGGATTCTGCTGTTACGGTTTCTGTTGCTTTTACACATGTCGTGGTGGGTCGCATTCGGCATTCAGCTACAGCCGAATGCCGAATGCGACCCACCACAACTAATCCTTTCAGCGGTAGGCTCATTTTCCCGCGTCAGGCGTATTCATCGAGCGACAGACGCGATCCGAGCCAGTTTGCGTCAGGCCGTACCAGAATTCTTCTGCATAAATGCCTGGAATTCCTCAGCGGTGGCATACGAAGTCTGCGTGCCTAGTTTCGTCACGGAATCTGCTGCGTAGATATTCGCCATCGTCAGCGCCTGCTCAACATCGCCGGTGGTCACGAGGTGATGGCTGAAGCAGCCGATAAAAGCATCGCCAGCACCAGTGGTATCAATGGCATCGACGGGCGTACCAGGCAACAGCACATCTTGATCCTTGCTCACCCACAGCACGCCGCGTGCCCCGAGGGTGACGATAACGTTTTTCATCCCCGAATCCAGCAGTGCCAGTGCGGCATTGTGAACGTCGTCGATACTATCGACTGGCATGCCGGTCAGCAGTGATAACTCGGATTCGTTCGGAACGAAATAGTCACAGTCTTTGACCTCGGATAGCACCAGATCGGGTTGAGCTGGCGCGGGATTGAGCAGGACGGGGATGCCGTGTTCTTTGCCGAATCGGATAGCGGCATAGACGGTTTCCAGCGGAATCTCCAGTTGCAAAACGATGAGTTTACACTGGGCCAGATCCTGCGCCGCATTGGCAATATCCTCAGGGGAAAGCATGGCATTAGCTCCCTTGACGATAATGATCGAATTATGCGAATCCGGATCGACGAAGATAGGGGCAACGCCGGAGGTCGCTTCGGTAGGCAGTATGTAGCGTGTATCAATCCCGTTTTCCGCAAAGTTACGGATCGTATTATCCGCAAACATGTCATTGCCGACGCGGGTCAGCATAAGCACTTGCGAGCCAAGCCGAGAGGCGGCAACTGCTTGATTTGCGCCTTTCCCGCCGCAGCCGAGTTTGAAATCTGGCGCTTCGATCGTTTCGCCTTCTGCGGGCATCCGTTCAATGTAGGAAATGAGGTCCACCATATTGGACCCGATAACTGCAATATCCATGCGTTTACTCCTTAATTCCCGTCGTGACGTGGAACGTCTTAGTTTCACCGGCGGCCAGGTGGATCAGTGTGCCGGCGCGCTGTGCAGCCAGGAAGCCTTCCGGGCGCGAGGTTGCGGGCAGGACGAAAGCGGTCACTTTCTGGTCCGGATTACACAATATCCAGCGCGTCGCACAGGGGAAATCTTCGGAGGAGAACCGCGTTACGAAGCGCGTGCCATCGGGGTGTTCCAACTCGAAGCTGAGTTCGCGTCCGTACTGCGAAAGATCATCAGCGAAGTAGACGATCTCAGGATCGAATTGTGTGGCCACGGATAGATCGTGAGAGTCGATCCGCCCGGCAAGAATATCCTCGTTGATGCGGGTCCACTGCTCAGTTGGAGTCACATGGGCAGGAATCGATCGGCGCAATTGGAAAGCGTCAGCGGGGATGGATTCGTGCAGTACCCCGTTTTCCACGAAGGCATAGTTCATGTGGCACATGTATTGCAGAGGCATTGGGGCGTATGCCGATAGATTCGTCACCGCCAAATCAATATCGAACAGGGATGATCCGCTGCGCAATACGACAGACGGGGTAGCCCGATAGTGGTGTCCGAATCCGCGCACATACTCATAAGACGAGACGATACGGACGCTGTTTTCGTCAATTTCCAGCCACGCCTCATCCATGCTGGCAGTGGGGAATTCTCCGTGCAGCGGGTGGGTATCCTCAGGGCTGGGGCAGCCACCGGCAAGTAGACCGGAATGGAATGCGAAACAACCATAGGTATCAGAGATTTCTGCGCAGGGTTGTGGAGCGCTAAACATATTCGTCATGCGCAAACTGACGTCATCGAACTCGGCGTCCCAGATGATTTGCCCCATATAGGGCAGAACTTCCACGTATCCTCGGGAGTTGGTGATCGTGAGGGATTCGATCCCTTTGGGGTAGCGTGTTCCGGTGACGCTGAATTCGTCGGTGCGAGCAAAGGTGCGCACACCCTCAGTGAAATCCGCGCGATGTAATGGGATAGTAAGCATGATCTCTCCTTTTGGATTACTTTGTGGCACTGACGGAGGAATCGTTGTGTCCGGCGCGATATTGGCGGATGAAATAGATCAGCACGGCGGCAAAGCAGAACAGGGAGACGCAGAAAGCGGTCTGCATTGAGCCAACTTTGTCAGAGACGAAGCCTTGCACGGCAGGCAAGACGGCGCCACCGATGATGGACATAACGATCACAGCTCCGCCGGTTTCAGTGTGACGCTTATCGTCAATGGAATCGAGCGTGCGCGAGTAGATGGTTGCCCAGCAGGGGCCAAACAGTCCAGAGGTGATGATGGCGGCATATACCGCGGTCATATTGGGAACGAAGATGACGTAGATCAGAGCCAGGACGCCCGCAGCAGAGTATCCGATGAGGACCAGGTCGGCGTTGAATCTCGTCATGAGGATATTGGCGATGAATTTCCCAACGAAGAACGCGATGAATGCGCCGATCATGAAGTTTGAGGCGGAGCGTTCATTCAGCGATGAGTCGAGGTTCAGGGCGAGCCGGATCGTGAAGGACCATACGGCGGTTTGCATGCCGACGTAGAGGAACTGGGCGACGATTCCCTCGCAGAATCGCGCATTGTGGGCCAGATAGCTGAGCGTCTCGCGGATTGAGGCTTTGACTTCATGGGTGCCACGCAGCGGCTTGCAGTGCGGGAATTGGGTGATGGCGACGAAGAAGAGCAGGATCGCCAAGACGATAATGATGAAGCGGTACGGGCCGAGGGTGCGCTGCAACATGGCGTTGGCCAGTTCGCTGCGCTCGGCGGCGCTGAGGTTCGATAGCTGCTGGTGGAGCGCTTCACCTTCGTCAAAGATCAGGTATTTGCCCAGTAATGTGCCGAAAATTGAGCCGATGGGGTAGAAAGTTTGCGAGATGTTGAGCCGCAAGGTGGATAAACGGCGTGGCCCGATCATGGACGAGTAGGTGTTACACGAGGTTTCCAGGAAGGATAGACCAATTGCCACGGCGAACAAGGCCGCGAGGAATACCCCGTAGGTGGCCACGTGTGAAGCGGGGAAGAACATCGTACAGCCGATGATGTAGATGCTTAAGCCGATCAGAATACCGGACTTGTAACTCCACTTGCGGATGAATCGGGAGGCGGGAATCGCCAGGAAGAAATATCCGCCGTAGAACGCCGATTGCACGAATGCTGAGGCGAAATCTGACAGTTCAAAAACGGATTTGAACTGGGTGATGAGAATATCGTTCAAGCTCGCTGCTGCACCCCACATCGGGAAGCAGATGGAGAGCAGGATGTATTGAAGGATAGGGGTTCTATCGAGGTAGGCGTCCTCTAGCTGACGCGATGGGTCTTTGATGAAACCAAAAGTTTTATTCGCCAGGCCAGCGGGGGCGGGCTGTGGAGTTTTCGTTGAGCTCATGTCATTCTCCCAGGAGACTCTTGCCGGCGGAGGCGCCAATACGGTTGGCACCAGCGCCGATCATGGTTTGGAAATCGGTGGCAGTTCGGATACCGCCGGAGGCTTTCACGCCAAAATCTGGACCGACGGTGGCCCGCATGAGGGAAACGGCGTGCGCATCCGCACCGGAGGTGGAAAATCCGGTTGAGGTTTTCACGAACTGTGCGCCGGCGTGAACAGCCGCATGGCAGGCTCGAACGATCTCGTCATCTGTGAGGAGACAGGTTTCTAAGATGACTTTGACGGTGGCCTGGCCTGCGGCTTCGACGACACTGCGAATATCGTGTTCGACAGTGTTCCAGTCGCCATCTTTGACTGCGCCGATGTTGATAACCATGTCGATCTCGTCAGCGCCGCTTTCAACGGCTTGGCTGGTTTCGTAGGCTTTGACTTCACTGCGGGTGGCACCCAAGGGAAAGCCGACGACGGTACATACTCGGACGTTGGAATCGCGCAGATTTGTGACGCAGCGGGGAACCCAGTATGGATTTACGCATACGGTTCCCATCTGTATGTCGATAGCTTCGGCACATAGGGCGTCGATTTCGGCGCGTGTCGCGTCTGCACGCAATAACGTGTGGTCAATCAGCAGTGATTTCTTCACGTCAACTCCTTTGTCTGTCGTGGTGATAGCAACCTAACAAAGCGAGTTTGCGATGAGAATGAGGGGCAATTTTTCGGATGTTCGCGATGATTTGGCGTCTTTTCAAAGAAAAGTGGCTGTTGTTGGGAGGCTGTCAGGGAAATATCTGATCGATCGTGCCGTGGGAGAACATTTGTGCCGCTGGGTGAATCTGGTGATTTTGCGCAGGAACAGCGAGGGATAACGCTGGTTACCGATCGATGTTTTAGCGGATAAAGAAAGCCAATCGGAAAATGCGTCGAGGTGTGGGGATGGGCGGTGAACAGCGAGAAGCGCGAGAATACAGAGTAAACATAGCCCAGAATCGGGAGCGTAATAATACGTATGGAATATCGGTGGGATAACCGCGCAAGAGCAGTAGCTATCAGTGAGAAAAGAACGCGGAAATATAAAATATAAAGCGAGGGTGGGCAGGCGGATTATTAAAATTAATATGCTTATGGCGAAATGGCGACGGTCCGTTTTGCCCAGTGTGCCGCTTATACCGTGCCGTAGACGATCGCGCGGGCAGTATTGACGTCCGTTACCAGGCGGTTGGCGTAGCCGTGTTCTAATGCGGCTCGGATGACGTCAGCTTTCGATGCCCCACCAGCAACCAGTACCTTTTGCTCCTTGTGTCGCAACTCTGGCAGGGAGATTCCGAGCGTGCGGCTATTGAGATCGGGCAGGCAGATTCGCCCGTTTGCGTCCACAAACCGTGAGCAAATATCGCCGACGGCACGGTCAAAAAGGGTGGCGCGATCCCGAGGGGATAAGGGGCTACGTTCAACGAGATGCCGATTAGTCTCCAGATCACCGACGGTGTAGAGCACAATTCTTGCCCGCGCAGCCGTATCCAATACGCGACGTAAATCTTGGCGGCGCATGAGCCGATTGCGCACGGTGATTGAGGTGACGAAAGTGGGCACCGGCATGGCCAGCGCTTCAGCATTAAAGGCGGCGGCAATGCGTTGGATGGTGGTCGGCTGCCCGGACGTGGCTCGTGGATCAGTAAGACCGTGGGAGACTTGAACTACAGTGAGATCTCGTCCGGCTACCCGCTCTAAACAGTGTGAGATTGCGGCAACTGTGCGGGAGGGAACGACCCCGAGAATGTCACCGTCGCGGATTAAGCCGCTTAATAGTCGAGCGCCAGCTTCCCCAAGGGCACGTCGCAGGGCTTCATCGCCGCTGCGCACCGGATTGACGAGGGTGAGTTCCAGCAGGTTGTAACGCTGGGTGAGGGTCTCAACGAGGGTTTCGTCTTGTTCGCGCGGATCAAGCACCTGGACGTGAACGAATCCGCGTTTTTCCGCGTGGGCTAAGAGTTTTGAGACGGTTGGGCGGGAGACGTGGAGGCGCTGGGCGACCTCGGCTTGGTTCATTCCCGCGTAATAGAGTTTGGCCGCGTCAATGGCTTGGACGTCACGAGGAGAAAGATACATGCCAGAACCAGCCATACTAACCATTGTGCCATTGCGGTGCGGGCTCACGCTATGGGCACGTGTATGTGGGGCGTTGCGGGTGGGTATGGCGTATGTATGCGCTCGCGCGGTGTGGGTATTTCTTGGTTGTTTGGTTAGCCTAACTAGCTGTTTGGGGTATCTGGCGGTTGGGTGGGGAATCGGGCGGTTTGGTTAGGCTGTGAATCCGAATCCTGCCAGGTGCTTGTGGGTGGCGAATCGTGGCGGGCATGAGAGAGAAGCGTGCACCTGCAAATCCTGACGGTTTGTAAATTCTGCCGGTCTGCAAATCCTGGCGCCCTCCCACGTCGGTAAATCACAATGCAATATCACTCTTTTAGCTTGCGGAGTGCAGATACGCCCATCGCCAGGTAGCATGAAGAGGGACAGTGTTTTTCGGCTCGTTACCTCAACGAAGAAAACGGGCACTCACCGACCTGTTGTCATACTCCAGGCGAGGTTCACATAGGAGTGATAGAAAGTGATCCGGAGAATAATCGTTCTCGCGATGGCCAGCGTGTTCCTGTTGGGATTCGGTATCCCAACGGTTGCCCAGGCGGCTCCCGCAGATAACGCACAGTACGTCATTTATCCCACGCCGCAATCGCTTACCTATGATGACGGCGATTATATTCTGGGTGATATTACCGTCGTTTACGATCCGCAGATTGATGCGGCGACGAAGGCTCGACTTGAAGAAATTGCCGCGTTGAAGAAACTGCCGGTTACCCAGTCCACCACAGCGGGCACGGGAACGACGATCTACGTCGGCGTGCATGGTTCGGGTGGTCCGGCCGAGCAGGCCATTATGGCTGCAGGCGGGGTCGATACGGCGACCTTCGATAAAATTGACGGCTACTACCTCAGCTCGGCAAATGGCGTCATTTCCGTCTTAGGAAAGGATACGGATTCGGCATTTTACGGCTTGACGACCCTCTATCACGTCGTTGCCCAGATTGATAGCCGCACAATTCGTAACTTCCACGTCAATGACTGGGCAGATGTGGCTAGCCGTGGCTTTATTGAGGGATACTACGGGAATCCGTGGTCGAATCAGGACCGCATTAACCTGATGCATTGGGCCGGATATTACAAGCTGAATTCGTATTTCTATGCGCCAAAGGACGATCCAAAGCACAACCGCAACTGGCGGGAACTCTACACTCCAGAGGAAATCCAGACGAAGATTCGCCCACTGGCTGACGCCGGTAATGCCTCAAAGACGCGATTCGTCTATGCTTTGCATCCGTTTATGAATTCTCCGATCCGTTTCGATCAAAACTATGAGGCCGATTTTAAGATTCTGACGACGAAGTATGGCCAGGTTATTGACGCTGGTGTTCGCCAGATCGCGGTTTTGGCTGATGACGCGGCGAATTTCGGGGGCGATAACTACGTCCGGCTGATTACTGATTTAACGGAATGGTTAAAGGAAAAGCAGAAGCAGTATCCAGATTTGAAGTTGACGATCCCGTTCTGCCCGGTGGAATACGGCGGGGTCGGAAACCAGGCGTACATGCAGAAGATGCCGCCGAATACAGAAATCGTCATGACGGGCGGAAAAATCTGGGGTGAGGTCAGCCAGGGCTTCACTAATACGTTCACGAATAATGCCAAGCGCGGCCCGTACATGTGGATCAATTGGCCGTGTACCGATAACTCGAAGCGGCATCTGATTATGGGAGGTTATGCGGATTTCTTGCAGCCTGCGGTGAGCCCAGAGAATATTCGCGGTATCGTATTGAACCCTATGCAGCAATCCGAACCATCTAAGGTGGCGATTTTCGGTAATGCTGCGTATTCGTGGCATATTTGGGATACTGCCGAGGAAGCAGATCGGGCGTGGCAGGCCTCGTTTGCCTTCGTCGATCATAATTCTGCGTTGCGCACGCCCGCTTCAGATGCCCTGCATGAGCTGTCGAAGCACATGATTAATCAGGCGATGGATAGCCGAGTGCGCGTACTCCAAGAATCAGTGGAGTTGCGTGATCTGCTATCGGGGGTAGCTGCCAAACTGAAGGACAACACCGTCACCTCGCAGGATGTTGCCCAGGTACGCGAACAGTTTGCCCGTCTGGCTCAGGCGGCACGGACCTTCCGCGAGAGCGGAAATCGGGATCTGTTGGGCGATATTGGCGGGGATTATTCGGCTCGCGATGCGAATGAGCAGATGGCGCCCTGGATGGATTCCTGGGACGATACCATGCGGGCTGGTCTGACGTATCTCGATGCGGTGGATGCGGCATTAGCGGGTAATACGCCGTTATTGCTGACGAAAGCTGCGGATGCCAAGGCGGCATTTAGCGCTTCGCAGAGCCATCAGTTCTTCTATGTCGATCATTATGAGCGGGCTGAGGTCGGGGTGCAGCATATCGTCCCGTTCTTGCGCGATCTTGATTCCTGGGTAGCTGGTCGAGTGCAGCAGGTTAGCGCGCCAGATGCCGTACAGACGTCATATATCAGTAACGTCTTTACTAAGCCGAGTCGGGGAACGATTGACAATATCCTTGACGGGGATTTGGGCACGGTAGCGACGTTCACGGATCCGAACTTCTTGTACAAGAACGACTACGTGGGCGTGACTTTCAGTAAACCGCATACGGTTGACTCGGTGCGCTTTGCGTTCGAGGGTGGAAAGAATCATTTCTACTATTCAAAGTTGCAGGTCAAGAAGGCTGGTGGGGATTGGACCGACGTATCAGGGCAGGTCTTTGAACGCCCGCGCAATTCGACTGATCCGATCGTGGCGAGCGGATTGGGCTTGACCGATGTGGAGGGCATCCGCCTTATCGCGACGAAGGATAATGGTGATGATTTGTGGCTGGGAATCAAGGGGATTGACGTTAATATCCCAGTGACTCCGGCACATCAGCAGTATCCGGTAACCGCAGTGACGCTAGAGGGGTTAGTGGTTGCCCCTGGATCGCCGGGTGCGGTTGCCGCGGCAAGTGATGGGCGAACGGATTCAGCCGTCTGGCTGCGCAATGCGGATGGTAAGGATAATATCCCGCAAAATGGTGCAGTTGTGCTGAATCTTGGCGAGGCAAAGCCGATTGGTTCGATTGAACTGACCCACGGAGATAAGGCCGCGCCGGGGGATCGTCCCTCGCAGGCGGTTGTGGAAGTCAGCTCGGATGGCGCGTTGTGGACGAAGTTTGCTGACGTTCGCGACGTGACAGAACAGACGCTAACTGGCAATGCAACAGCGCAATATGTGCGTATCCGCTTGTTGCAAGGGAAGAACGTGTGGTGGCGTTTGCAGGAGATGGCCGTCTTTGCTCCGGTATCGACGGATTCTCCGAAGTCGGTCTACACCAATATTGACAATGCGAAGTTCTCCGCAACGCTCACCGATGAGCAGTCCACGTTGCGTGCGGGTGATGTTGTGCTCGCTCCGGGTAAGTATCTGGGCTTGGATTTCGGGAATATTCGCACGATTAAGGCCGCTGAGATCGGGCTATCTCCGGCTGATGGAATCACCGTGCAGATCTCTAATAATGGTTTAGAGTGGAGCGATGTGCCGGTGGCGCAGTTGCCAGGAAAGACGGCGCGTTTCGTGCGTGCGATTAATACTGGTCAGCAGGATCGGGCACTTAAGGTGGAGCCTTTCGTCGTGGATTTCCTGACGGTTGGGCCGATGGGCAAGCTGGTTTCTTCGACGATTGCTACCACGAGCGGGTGGGGCGATGCGCGTAACAACGGCGCCGGCTTTGATAAGTCAATGGCCACCGCTACGAAGTTTGGTGGCATGCCGGTGGCAGGAAATGACGCTGTTTATGATCTTGGCCAGAACATAACGGTTAAGAGTCTGCGGGTTTATACGGCAGATACTGAAGTGGATTACATTCGCGATACCACCTTGCAAATCGGCACAAGTCCGACAGGCCCGTGGACGGACGTTCTGACGATTGGTGATGGGGTAACTGATACCGATCGGGAAACTGCGTTTGGTTCAATTAACGATCCGAATAAGAAGGTGGATTCTAACCATCCGAACGTCTTGTATTACGGTGATGACAACATTAACAATGACCAAGGGGTCGCGGGTCGGTATTTACGGTTCCGGATTGACGCGAACTATCCGAACCGGGCTTTGCGTTTCAATGAGGTTGTTGTTAACCAGGGGGCTTATGTTTCTCCGGAAACGAATGCGGCTTTTAGTTCCTCAGTGATTGAAGAGCCGGGTCACCAGCCGAGTTACATGCTTGATGGTGATTTACAGACGACGTATAAGCCGTCGGCGGCCAATGGTCATTTGACGTATGCCTTGTCTGATCCGAGTAACGTCCAGGCGGTCCGGTTACTGCAAAGTGGCGAGCCGTCGCGGGCTACGGTGAAGGCTCGGGTAATGGCGGCCTCGGGTGAGGTGCGCGAGATAACTTTGGGGACTCTAGAGCAGTCGTTCAACGAGTTCACGATTCCGGCAGATATGAAGCTTTTGGATGTTCGCCTGGAGTGGGCGGATAAGTTGCCGGAGATTTCCGAGCTGATTGTGTTGCCGTCGGCACCTGTGGCGACGCAGGAGACGAAAGATAAGCTCACTCAGGAGATCGCTAAGGAGCCGCAGGCGGATTGGACGCAGCAGGCTCGGGCCAGCTATCAGGATTTAGTGACCCGTGCTCAGGGCGTGCTCGACAGCCCGCAGGCCTCGGAAGCGACCGTGGATTACATGTTGAAAGCGGTTCAGGAGTTTGCTAAGACGGCTGAACTGAAGGCGACCGATGAGCAGAAGGCGCAACTGCGTAAGCTGGTTGATGAAAAGGTCAGCAATGATGAGCATTTCTATACTGGCAATACGTATGCGACGTACGATCTGGCTGTTGAGGCGGCTCGTCGTGGTTTAGAGAATCCGGATTTGTCGCGGGCGCAAGCGCAACAGCTTTTGGATGATCTCACGAAGTCTCGCCAGCAGTTGGCTTATTCGGTGTTCCAGCGTGAGGAGACCGAGCGGTCGGTTGGTGATTTTGCGTCGTTCAAGGCTGAGGACTACACGCAGGAGTCATATAACGCGGTAGTTGAGGCGAAGAAGCAGATTGACCAAGCATTAGCGAAAGATAAGCCGGCTGACGCACACGTCTACACTCCGCAAGAGTTTAAGAATATGCGTGAGGCGTATCGCCAGGCGGTAGCGAATTTGGTGAACGTGGTGGAGTTGCGGGCGCAGCTTCAGCATGAGCACAAGGAAGCGGATTACACTGCGCAGTCTTGGGCGCCGTACGCTCAGGCGCGTAAGGACGCGGAAAGCGCACTGGTTAATGGTACGCGCGAGCAAGTGAGTGCGGCGTTGCAGAAGCTAAAGGAGACGGAATCCCAGCTTGTCTTGGTTTCCAAGGATAATTCTGCGTTGATTGCCGAACTGGAGAAGCTCAATCCGGATGATTACACGACGGATAGCTACCAGGCTGTGAAGGACGCTATTGCTAAGTTGAAGGACGGCACGGGGACTGCCCAGGAGGCTACAGCAGCGCGGGATGCGTTGGTTAGCGTGGTGGCTTTGAAGGCTAAGCTGGCAGAGATTTCTCGTCTGGATCCGGAGCCGTACACGACGTCCAGTTTTGCGCCTTTGGCTGTGTTGACGAGTGATGCTGGGCAGACGGAACCGCTGGTGGTGGGTATTGCTCAGTTGCTGAAGTCGGGCACGCCGGAGCAGATTGCACAGCGTATTGCTGATATTGACGCGGCAAAGGCTGCGTTGACGTTCTGGGCGAAGGAGCTGCCAGGATATGTTGCCGGTATTTCGGTTGTGGATCCTGCGCTATACACGCCGGAATCTTATGCTCCGTATCAGGCGGCTTATGCGCATCTGGTGGATCTCGCTAAGGATCCTAAGAACGTCAGCACGTATGACTATGAGGTGGCGCGCGCAGCCTTTGAGAAAGCGGTTGCGGCTTTGGTGAAGGTCGAAACCGGCGGAGGGGCTTCGGGGCAGCCGAATACTCCAGGGTCTGGGGCGGTTGTACCACCCTCGGGCAAACCTGCAGGTTCCCATTCCGGTGGATCGCATTTGAGCCACACTGGTATGGCGGCGCTGCCCGTTGCGCTAAGTGCTGGTTTGGCTGTTGCGCTCGGGCTCGCATTGCTCACGGTGCGCTCTCGTCGCAATCAAGGTTAAGGCCTTATAACGCCTAGGTAAGCCAGGGCATCGACTCGCGTCGATGCCCTGGCTTTTCTTTTTCGCAATGTTTCGGAGAGGTGGCGGGAGCATCCCGATGGCAATCGCATCCAGTGGCACGAAGTACACCACGCCAGATCCCTTTATGCCCTAATTAATACCCGCCCATACAAAATGCCCCATAGCCTAACACCCCAATGGGGCAGATCATCCAATAGGCAAGGCTTCCGATGGCACGCGAACTCCAGCATGCCAAAAGTTGCCGAACGTTACCGAACGCCCTGGGGCTAAACCCGCCCACCGAATTCTTCTATAGCTCGGGGGGGGGGAGGTGAGTAGGCGAAAAAGAGGCCAGGGATAGAGATAAATAAGCGAACTATCTTCACACCTTTTATCTCTACCTCCCACTGAAATTCGAAGAGCTGGAAAAGCTGGGTTGTATGTTGGCGCGAGGTAACTTTGAACTAGGAGAGTCTCTGTGGCTCTGCCCCGCGTTTTCGTTGTGGTACTGCTGAAAAAGTTGGATTTTCTCGGTACTGGTGGATGCGACGGTGATCTTCCTTGCCATCCACCCGTCATGCTCCAAGAAACCGCATATGACCTGCGATAATGCGTTCTTTTCTGAAGATTTCGGAGCGGTCGAAAGTGTTGCGGGGATTTTCTTCGGTGCGTTATTCTAAATCGACTGATTTTATTTCTTGTCAAAGGTGAGCACATGTATTTTTCTTCATTGAGGAAAACACCTCTGATGCAGCATAGGATTCTAAAGGCCGTTGCGGCTTTAGTGTTTCTGTGCGCATTGGTGTTTAATGTGGCCGTGGTGAGCGTTGCACCTGGTCATGCGGCGACTCCGCCAGAAATCAAGGGCGCAACTCGCGACGATAACAACGAGTTCATTGCGTTCCGTGATGATAATTCGTCACATACGGGCGATGGATTCGACCTGACGTTATGGGTGCAGAATGTTACCCAGTGCCGTAAGAACCCCGATGAGTGCGGTAACAAGGGTAAAGGTCTGGAATCTGATTCCTATTCAGTGGCCTACTGCCTGCACAAAGATTACGAGATGCCGTACAACTTGAAAGAGCACTACGGCAAAGATATGACTTACGATGAGCCGACTGGTATGTGGACGGGCGCGCAGAAGTATTGGCGTTTCACCCCGTCAGATAAGCTCATTAAAGATAGCGTTTTGCGTAACAAGGGGCAGGATGCCAACCTTCGTGCAATTAAGAAGGTGCTTTATCACGGTTTCCACAATGCTGATGATTCGAAATGGCAGACCGAGAATAAGATTACGGATGATGAATTCCGTGAGGCAACCCAGTATGCGCTGTGGTACTACACCGACGGCATGAGCACTGAGGGCTTCTCGTGGCCGAACAAGAACGTGAAGATTGCCTATGACTATCTGCTCGATCTTGGGAACAAGTTGCCGGATGCCCCGATTGATTACAAGGTGAACTATTTCCATACGGATGAGTTGAAGGGTGGAAATAAGTACCAGGATCTCGTGTCGGTGTTTAACGCTTCGACCAATGAGAACAAGCCAGAGCCGAAGAAAGCGAAGATTACGTTCAAGAAGATTGACGAGACGACGAACCAGCCGCTCGACGGCGTCTCTATTCGCGTTTACGCCAAGTCTAAGGCTGATAATGACGGCACGGTTCTCTTCGATAAGGTCTATGACGTCACTCCAGAAGGCGTCACGGTTGATCTGGAGCAAGCGAATACCTATTACATCGAAGAAAAGACGGTTCCGGCTGGCTATACCAAGCGCACCTTTACTGTTGAAGTTGATGCGCAGGGCAAGGTCACTGCAACCAGCGATCCGGTTGGCAAGGTAGATGTTGCTCCTGGTGAGGGGCTTTCGATTGTTACGTTGAAGAACGGAACGACGAATACGCCTATTGCGCTCAGAACGACCGCGCGGGTTTCAGGTGAGGACGCGACAGCCGATAAAGAAGCAGTTGTTTACCTCGATGATGAAGAACTGCATAGCCCTCTCTCCCCAACCGATCAGGTGCAGTATTCCGGTCTTGATCCGCAGAAGAAGTACAAGATCGTCACGGTGCTAAACGAGGTTGCTGCCGATGGCGCGGTTTCTCCGATTACTGCTGTGGTACACGAGGCGTTTACTCCGCAGGAAAAGGACGGCTCTGGTTCGTACTACGCAGTTACTCCGCAGCAAAATGCCGAATATAGCAAGTCCTACGTATTCTATGAGTATTTGTATCTTGCCGATCAGGATGTGAAGCTGACTGCTGATAATAAGGACGTCACTGATGAGTCGAAGAAGTTAGCTTTGGCTTCTCACACGGATCCGAAGGATAAGCAGCAGACGTACCGCTTTGAAAAGATGAAGCCGGTTTCTGTGAATCTGGTAGCGAAGAAGATTATCGCTGGTCGTAACTTCGCTGCTAATGACAAGTTCAAGTTTGTTCTGTCAGCACAGACGGAGTATGCGCCAATGCCGGAAAATGGCAAGGATTCCATCATTGTCACCAATGGTGATCCGGTGACGTTCGAAAACTTGGTATTCACCAAGCCGACGGAGGTCATCTATCAGATTGCTGAAGTTGTCGATGATGATGCGCCGCAGGTCGCAGATTTGACCTATTCAGAGCCGGTTACCATTCATGTTGCCGTCACGCTCAATAAGGAAACGGGCGAGCTTGTTGCAAAGGTGACGTATCCGGATAGCCAGAATCTGGCGAACATCACGAATACGTTTAAGCCTGTGCCGTTGGCTGGTTCGTTGAAGACGACGGTTGATGTTGGTGGTAAGCGTGCGTCGGTGGATGCTCCGGTTGAGGTGGATGCGTCGGCTGCGGTGGATGTTGTGGATCATGTTGATTTTGCGGGTCTTGCTGCGGGTAAGGAGTATACGTTTGCGGGTCGTTTGATGGAGTTGGGTGCTTCGTCGGATGGTTCGGATGCGAAGGTTGTGGCTTCGGCGTCGGTGAAGAAGGTTGTTGATGGTGCTGATGGCACTGTTGATGTGGTTTTTGCTGGGGTGAAGTTGGAGCCGGGTAAGACGTATGTGGTCTTTGAGTCGGCGAGCTCGACGGAGAATCTTGTTGGTTCTGGGGATGGGGCTGGTCCGCATGTGGTTAAGCATGAGGATGCCTCGGATAAGTCTCAGACGGTGAAGGTTAAGCCTGAGGCGCCTGTGCCGCCTGCTCCGAATACTCCGGAAAAGCCAGGCAATCCGTCGCCTGATAAGCCCAGCAAGCCAGGTAATCCTGCGCCAAACACTCCGGAGAAACCGGGCAATCCGTCCCCCAATACTCCGCAGAAGCCAGGAACGCCTGAGGATGGCGAAGTGCTTGCTCATAGCGGCGCCGAAGTTATGGGAATGGGCCTTGCGGCGGTTCTCTTATCGGCTCTCGGAGGAGTATTCCTTGCTATTCGGGCTGCTCGTCGCCAGTACGCGCAGTAATTTACCTGCGAAACTCTAGGGCCTTGTTGAGGTTCTAGTGGTGAGGTAAAACCACCGAGGGGTGGGAGTGCATGTTTCTCACATGCTCTCCTGCCCCTCATGTGTTATCTGAGCTCCACAAGGCGATGTGGTATCGCACAATGTGTGCTGTAATTGCACGATTACCAGGTATTGAAAAATACTAGGAAATAATACGGAGAAGGATAGCGAAGTGGCAGCAAAAGAATAAATAAAACCTAAAAAGAACGCCTATTTTTTTTACTCTAGCTACCTGGTGTTGTAGTACCTGCGGTTTTGCGTGCGGTGTAACGGTCTGTGTCCTGTGATTTCCCGGTATGAGTATATCTATGCTTTTCATGCGCTCCTGTCTTGTTGTTTCCGCGCTCGCAGAAGGTAATTATTCCCATTAGGAGTTAAGCGAACTATTTTATCTGACGCGAGTGTCAAATCCTGTCGCCAAGGTAATGAATTATTGACTATGCTGCTGACGGGTAAAACGGAAAAATAGTGTATGGTAGCACGGTTTGTGTAATGCTGTGCCTGCGTAAGTGAAACATATAAAGAGTTAACGTTCTTACCAGCATAAAAAAGATGCGATTTGTTTGGTTCAAATCTTATTTTACCCATGTGGTATAGCGCATAATTTTCTTGCGAAAATAAGTAAAAGTGCTGGTAGGAGCGGGTATTTCCACCTTGTGCGTATTACCATTTGAAAAGCAGTAGACACTAACAGTTGAAGCTGTAACAATGACGAGTGCAGAGGATACTTCTATCCAATGGAGGTAATAAGTGATTAGACGTTCCGCAAGGAAGTACGTTGCTGGTGTAGCAGCAGCGGCCGTGGCATTGTCCACGGGGCACTTCCTGCTACCAGGGGGGGGCTGCGCCTGCGCAGGCTGCCGATCCTGGTAGTACTGTAAAAATTGGTGATGTGACCTATAAGCAGGGTCACGATTTCGGTACGCGCACTCACTATGGAGCTAGCTCCAATAGTGAAACTGCTCTAGCCGAAAAGAAATATGACTACATTAAGAACGGCGCTCAGATTATTCAGAAGAGTGAGCCTGATGACAAAGGCATGATCGAATGGGAAGCCGTTTTTAATCAAGGTCCGCTAGAGCCTGGCACAACAAATACCACGTATTGGGCCACTTCAGATCCTTGGTTCAGCATTATTGTTTCCAAGGGTTTGAAGCTTGATCCGGAGAATATCGGTATCACTGTTAACTGGAAGGAAGCCAAGGTAGAAAATCCGGCGGTTGTCGGCACAAGTACCGCCGTGGTTTCACTGACGGGTAAAGAGGGCGTAGATACTAAGGAAGAGTTGCGCCCATTGCTTCACCACACCACCGATGGCGATACGCAGTATCTGCGTAACGGCTTCTACCTAGTAGAGCAGCAAGATACGGATAATGATATTCATTCAGTTCGTATCATTAACACCTTCGGTAAGCAGTTTAGCTCCCTGGGTGCCTTTATCCGCCAGTCTTCGGAAATCCAGGCTTCTCCGTCTAACGAAGGTTCACAGCCGCGTCAGGGCGATATCTCTTTCTGGGATCGTTATGGCGATTCTTTCGGCCCTGAAGGCAAGTTCGGTGTGACTCACTACTGGGGTGAAGGTCACGTTGGTAGTGACTCCAACGGTGCTTCCGCCACGTTCTCGGTGAACTACAAGAACGGTGGCGAAACCGCTAAGCAGAACGCCGAAGTTCACATGGTGTTCCGCACTGTTCCTGATCCGGCCTACACCGGCGTACATGCAGAACCCTCTGTTGCAGCCGTGTACAAGTCCTTCGATCACAACGATAACTTCATCCGCGCTGACGTTCAGTACTTCGAGCCTATCGTCGTTCCGGCGAACGAAGAGTGGAAGAAGAAGCTGGGCACGGATGAGTACAAGGATCAGTACGTAAAGGTCACCCTTAACTCTGGCGACGGTTCCTTCAAGGAGACTGGCAATAAGACCGCCAAGACCAAGGAATACTACGTCAAGAAGGGCACCACAGGAGACGAATTCAAGGATCGTGTTCCTGCAAACGACCAGATCGTTCCTCCATCGGGTAAGAAGGTAGACAAGTGGGATCCGGCATTGCCGACTGGTGCTACGAAGATCGAAAGCGAAGGCACGTACACTGTGCTGTACACCGATGATGTCGCACCGACCACCGATCCGGTGATTGTTGTTGATGATCCGTCCAAGCCAACTCCTGAAGGTTACGTCCGTTTGACCTTCGATGCGAAGGAAGGCAAGTTCGGCGATGGTGCTGACGGTCAGCCTGTTACCAAGAAGTACCTGGATGTCAAGAAGGAACTGACGGGTAAGGAGCTGAAGGATTCTGGCAAGCTGCCGGCTAACCCGACAGCGGATGGCAAGACCTTCAAGGCTTGGGATCCGGCTCTGCCTGGCGATGGTGACAAGATCACTGCCGAGGGCACCTACGGTGCAACCTACGAAGTTACCGAGAAGGATGCGGAGAAGTACACGCCTGAGGTCGAGAATAAGTCGATCAAGAAGGGTGATCCGGTTCCGGCTGCTGGTGACATGATTAAGAACAAGGCTGATTTGCCGTCGGGTACGTCTTTTGAGTATGTGGATGCTGATGGTAATCCGGTTACTCCGAAGAGTGATACGCCTGGTGATCAGGATGTGACGATCAAGGTGACCTATCCGGATAAGTCTACGGAGACGGTGACGGGTAAGATCACGGTGACCGATCCGGATGCTGGTAAGAAGGATGCGGAGAAGTACACGCCTGAGGTCGAGAATAAGTCGATCAAGAAGGGTGATCCGGTTCCGGCTGCTGGTGACATGATTAAGAACAAGGCTGATTTGCCGTCGGGTACGTCTTTTGAGTATGTGGATGCTGATGGTAATCCGGTTACTCCGAAGAGTGATACGCCTGGTGATCAGGATGTGACGATCAAGGTGACCTATCCGGATAAGTCTACGGAGACGGTGACGGGTAAGATCACGGT
>NZ_JBKIWQ010000008.1:0-105648 GCF_046599555.1 Trueperella sp. LYQ141
CGGCGTCGGTGTCTGGTTTGCCGCCGAAGGTGGGGGAGAATTCTCCTGCTCGGGTTGAGGCTTCGGGGTCGGTGTCGGTGCCGTCGGAGCATAAGCCGGGGTTGTCGTTGGTGAAGTCGGCGGATAAAGAATCCGCTGGAATCGGAGATACTATTACCTACACCTTTACTGTGAAGAATGAAGGTAACGTGACGGTCCATGACATTGCCATCAAGGACGCAATGCCAGGAGTGAAGTTAGCTGAGCTGCCTAAGACGACGTTGGCACCAGGAGAAAGCGTAGAGACTACGGGAACATACGTGGTCACTGCAGACGATGCCTCCAAAGCCTCTCTAGTTAATGAAGCAACAGCCGTCGGTTCACTTCCGGATAGTTCTACGTTGACGGTTACTTCTGAAGTGGCTAAAGCAACTGTCAAGATCGTTGTTCCGCCACCGGCACCAACCCCAGGTAAGCCAGATCAGCCGGCTGTGCCAATTAATCCTCCGGCTAAGCCAGTTCCCGCACCTGGTGGCTCTGGTGGCAGCCTGCCGGATACCGGTATGCATCTGGGCAACCAGTTGCGCAATGCCTTGCTGCTATTGTTTAGCGGTATTGCAATGTTGTTTGCTGGTAAACGACGTCGGAAGGATACGGAGGTATAGCTTGGGCAATGCGCTCGCGAGGAATATCTGCTCGCTCAACAATTAAGAGCTGATGCAGAGCCATTCCGTCACGAGCTCATCCCAGGGATCCATTCATTAAAGAATGATTGTGGGGTTCGCATATAACTGCGAACCCCACATCTGTATCTAATAATGATCAGGCCTGCCCGGTTAACGTCAGTACCACAAGAGCGAGATTTAAGCTCACAATTAACGCCGCAATAAGACTGGACACTATGCGTAGGACCCGCCCGTCAGCATATCCGCCCATCACATCTCGTTGCCGCGTGTAGTATGCCAAGGGAACAATAGCGAGTGGTATTCCAAAGGAGAGCACTACTTGGGAGACTACGAGAGCCCAGGTTGGTTCTGCGCCCCACCACAAAATGGCAAGCGCGGGGATAATCGTGATGGCTCGTCGTGCCACAACAGGAACTCGGATATGTAGCAACCCTTTCATAATCTCCGATCCGGCGTATGCACCGACGGAGGTGGACGCTAATCCGGAGGCGAGCAACCCGATAGCGAAAATAACGCCGATCCCTGGCCCAAGGGCGGCAGTAATGGCAGCATGTGCCCCGTCAATCGTATCGGTATCAGAACGACCTGCTAAGGCACTCGCAGCTAAGAGCAACAACGCGATATTCACAGCGCCGGCAAGTAAAAGTGCCCACAATACGTCCCAGCGGGATGCGGATAATAGCCGACGTTTTTCTCGGTCTGTTCGAACTTGCCCGTGGCGATCGTTGACGAGTGAGGAATGTAGATAGATGGCGTGCGGCATGACGGTTGCGCCCAGCATAGAGGCAGCCACTAAAACGGTGTCAGTCCCAGCAAAACGCGGAATAAGCCCGTGGATTACCCCATTCGGCGAAGGGGGCGCGACAAAGAGTGCAGAGACGAACCCTAAGGTAATAATCACCAGGAGAGCGATGATGATGCCCTCAAAAAGCCGTTGCCGCCGTCGGTCCTGAACAATGAGCAAGGCGATAGAAACAGCGGCTACTATCACGCCACCCCATAAAAGTGGCAGATTGAATAACAGGTGTAGGGCAATAGCTCCGCCAATGACTTCTGCCAAATCAGTTGCCGCAGCGACGAGTTCGGCTTGTGCCCACATAGCTAGTCGAGCCGGTTTGCTGAGTCGAGCACCTAAGAGCTCTGGCAGGGAAGATCCTGTGACGATGCCGAGTTTGGCGCTTTGGTATTGCACGATGACGGCCATTGCGTTAGCGAGGACGAGCACCCATACGAGCAGGTAGCCGTAGCGTGCGCCGGCGGTGATATTGGCTGCGACATTGCCAGGATCGACGTATGCCACTGCTGCCACGAATGCTGGTCCGAGCAGAGTCCACAATTTTCCATGCTGAGCTGGGCGAGACACGGTGCTGACTTTCTAAGTAAACAACGACCGGAGGGGCGGTACTCCGATTCCCTCATTGTAGCCGCGCTCCTGCATAGAATAAATTCCTCAGGGCCCGGATGTATGGATTTGAATTGATGGCGGGATTTCACGCCAGACTATGGAGATGAGGGGATATCTGCACGCGGGCGGGGTGCATCGTGGCAGGAGCAGGAATGGTGTGGTGTGCTCTGTGCTCTGGGAATTATTGCGTTTAGGTTTGTGGACGGCAAACGTGCGGAAACTAAAGAGGGCACAGAAAAAGAAGCCGGAAAGCAGAATCTGAAAGCAGAATCTGAACGTAGCTTCCGTGCGAGGACGTAGAGCGAAATGGTTAGTCCGTGTGCTCTGTGCCTCTTTTCTGTTCCCCGAAGTCGTGCCGGTACGCGAGAGGCCTGCCCTTCTATCGCCTGACGATTATTGCTGCGGGATGAAAGCACATAGCCTGCTGTGGGTAGCACAAAGAAGGCAAAATCCTAGGAAAGCCCAGGGAAAGCCATGAAATCAAGGAAATAAGAAAGACGGGGGAGCGAGAAACTCAGGTGGGAAAAGAGAGGAACAAAGAGTAACGGAAAGCAGGAAAGCTAAGAATCCGCGAGCGCATAATACGGACTAGGAGAAGATGAGATGGGAGGAGATGGCACGAACTTCCTATGCTCATATCTCTTAGATCGGTTATAGTGATGGGGAAATGTTCGCACTGTTAAGGAGAGTGTCATATATGGCTACCCCCCCCTCGCAGGTCAGCAGGTAGCGCCTGAAGTTACGGCATCGAATACGGAGGCCAAGAAGCCGTTTTATAAGAAATGGTGGTTTTGGCTGATCGTGGTCATTGCGGTAGCGGTGATTGCCACGCAAATGAGCGGCGGATCGAAGTCCGAGGATCAATCCGGCGCACACAGCTCATCGACGAGCCAGACAAGCCAAGATAGTGGATCGGCAACGTCAGAAGATCAGGGTGCGTCAACGGAAAGCGAAACGGAAAGTGAGCAGAAAGCAGCCGCGCCTGAGTTAACCGTCACGGTGACTGATCTGACGAAGGCCTATCAAGAAAACGAATTGGCTGCCGATAAACAGTACAAGGATAAAGTTATCCAAGTCACCGGAAAGATGGACCAGGTGACGGATATTCTCAACCACAAGACTCTGTTTTTAGGTAGCGGCGAGCAGTTCGCAATTCATGGCGTCTCGTGCCCAATTTCCGATGAGCAGATTGATAAAGCGGCAGGATTGAGCAAAGGCGCAGATGTAACTGTTATCGGCACAGTAGATGGATTTGATCAGCTCAATGTCGAGTTGTCGGACTGCGTTATTCAGTAACAGCTAAAAAATACACCTCGGTGCGGTTATCTGTGCGATGTATTGGGTACTGCTGAAATCGTGTACGCGCGAGGAATAGTTAGCGTAGGCGGCAGATAGGTAGCGCAGATATTGCGGTAATGACGGAAGAGGTCTGCTGATTGGCTGCTTCTTCGGGCATTGCGCGTATAGATAGCCGTGTTGGGGCAAATATCGTCGATGTGGGGGTGCAAAACGTTGCGCCCCCACATGTGTTCCTCACATTTATTTTTTATCCCGCCAAAGGCGAGGTTGGCTGGGCACGAACTTCGCCAGATCCGCGCGGGATGAGATGTACTGGTAGTTCAATAAGCTCTGGCTTGCCGGTTACTGTGCCGTCAAGGCGGTCGAAGATTCGCTGTGCTGCCAGAGTGCCAATTTTGGATACGTCTTGAGCGACGGCGGTTAGCGGGGTGGGGAATAGGTCGGCGTATTCAATATCGTCGAAGCTAACGATTGCTACTTGGTCATTTAATCTCAAGCTGGTAACGAAGCGCATTGCTTCTGCGGCCAGGTTGTTTCGGGCTGCGAGGAATGCGGTGACGGGTTCTGGGGCGTGAACTAGGGCGGTGATTTGTTTGCCCAGCCCAGACAGGTTGCGAATATTGGTCAGGTGATAGCTGGGATTTGGCGTGATACCGGCTTCCGTCAGGGCGTCAAGGTAGCCTTTCTGGCGCTCTTGTGCGGTTTGGATGGTTGATAAATCGCCGATGAATCCGATTCGGCGGTGGCCGTGTGCAAGTAAATGTTTGATGGCGAGTTTTGCTCCGGCATAGTTTTGGCTGACGACGGCGTCTGCGATGAGAGGGGTGGGCTGACGATCAATAAATACGACGGGGATTGTATTGGCAACGCCGGTGAGCCACTCTTGGTTTGCCCCGACGGAGGCGATGATGAGTCCGTCAATTTGGCGTTGCATGAGACGTTGAACATAGTCTTGTTCGCGTTCGATGTCATCTTCGGTGCTCACTGCCAGAACCATGACGTTGCGTTCGTGGGCAACCTGTTCGATGGCGGCGTGAATAACTGAATCGAATTCGTTGGCGACGGAGGAGATGACCAGGCCGATGGATTGGGTTCGCCGGTCGGCTCTGCGCAGGGATCGTGCGGAAAGATCGGCTTGGTAGCCGAGTTTTAGGCAGGCTTGTTTTACTTTTTCTGCAGTATCCTTGCCGACGCCGTATTCCTTGTTAATTGCCCGAGAGACGGTTTTGACGCTCACTCCGGCTAGGGCGGCTACCTCTTTGATGGTAACGCGCTGTTGACGATTCATATCTCAAGTATGCCGTGAAAAAGATTTTAATGAAACTTTGCTATTGACAACGTTTACCATCGTCAGTATTGTTAAGACAACGTTGTCAGATAACGTTGTCTGATCCGTTAACTCCGTCGCACAGCCTCGTATGTGCCACATAATCCATAAACAATCGCACTCGCGAGAGGAAATAAAATGAGCGAAACCAAAGCCGCTCCGGCAAAGGCGAGTTCGCTAGTAAAACGTAGCGCCATTGTTGCCGCTATCGGTGGCCTCATCTTCGGTTTTGACACGGCAGTCATCTCCGGAACAACCACCGCACTTGAAGCCAAGTTTGACTTAAGCTCGTCGGGTCTTGGCTTTACTGTCGCCATTGCAACGATCGGTACCATTCTCGGTGCTTTAGTTGCTGGCAATCTCGCAGATCGTCTCGGTCGGCGCAAGGTCCTATTCATTATCGGATGTCTATATCTTCTTGGCGCGTTGGGAACTGGTTTAGCTCCTACGCATGTCGTACTGCTGATCTTCCGTTTTATTGGTGGTATTGGCGTGGGTATGTCCAGTGTGGTTGCCCCGATCTACACGGCAGAGATTTCTCCTGCCGCAGTTCGCGGTCGCCTCGTTGGGCTGGTTCAGTTCAATATTGTGCTCGGTATTCTGGTTGCCTATGCTTCCAATGCTGGTATCCGTAAGATCTTTGACGATGACGTTGCCTGGCGCTGGATGCTCGGTGTGATGGCGATTCCGGCTGTGATCTTCCTCCTCCTGTTGGCTTTCGTGCCGGAAACTCCGCGCTGGTTGTTTGATAACGGTAAAGACGCAGAGGCGACGCGCGTCAGCCGGGCATTGTGCAATTCCCAGGAAGAATCCGATATGCAGATCGCGGAAATTCGCAAGCAAATGGCAGAGGACGCTGCCGTTGCGGGTGCGCATATCCCGTTCTTCACCAAGCGTTACCGCAAGCCAATCCTTATGGCTTTCCTGATTGCTATGTTTAACCAGCTCTCCGGTATTAACGCCATCTTGTACTACGCCCCAGTTGTTATGCAGCAGGCAGGCGCTTCGGAAGATAGCTCGTATCTGATGTCGATTGCTGTCGGTTTGATGAACCTGGTGGCAACTATGATCGCATTGACGGTTATTGACCGCCTGGGTCGTCGTCAACTGATGATCGTCGGCTCGTTGGGCTACCTCATCAGCTTGGGCTTCCTGGCAGTTGTTATGTTCAAGTACGAAGGTCATTTCAACAGCACCTCGTCGGTTCTCGTGCTCATTGGTTTGCTAGTGTTCATCGCTGCGCACGCTTTCGGGCAAGGCTCGGTCATCTGGGTGTTTATCTCGGAGATTTTCCCGAACCGAGTGCGCGGTCGCGGTCAATCCCTTGGGTCGATGACTCACTGGGTGTTCGCGGCGCTGACCACTTACGCATTCCCGCCGATGATCGACGGTTTAGGTGGTGGAACAGCGTTCTTGTTCTTCTTCCTGTTCATGGGCGGTCAGTTGTTCTGGGTGCTCAAGGTGATGCCGGAAACAAAGGGAATTCCGCTCGAAGAAATGGAATCCCGACTTGGCCTATCCCAGTAAGATAGGTCACGGCAGAGGGGAGAGAAGAGATGAACGGCGCAAATCGACCTGTGTTGTGCCTCGGTGAAGCCCTGGTAGATGTTGTTAACCGCGACGGAGAAGTCACCGAACACGTCGGAGGCAGCCTGCTCAATGTGGCTTGTGTTATCGCTCGGTTGGGCTACCGCTGTGCAATCGGTGCCTGGTGGGGTGACGATAAGTTCGGCAAAATGATCTCTGCGTATGCGGAGGAGCATAATGTTGAGATTGTTCCGGGGAGCGACCATGCTGAGCGCACCACCGTTGCGTATGCCACCCTTGATGAAAACGGGCGGGCCAGTTACGAATTTGACCTGTTGTGGGATGTTCCCCAGCTTCCACCGGCTGACGAACTTCGTCATCTGCACGTCGGAAGTATTGGGGCGACGTTGGAACCAGGAGCGCAGAAAGTCCTGCAAGCGGTCAAACAGATGGCCATTCGGGGAACGGTCTCCTATGATCCGAATGCTCGTCCGGCCATCATGGAATCTCCCGAGCTGGTTCGTGATCGGATAGAGTCCATCATCGCGTTATCAGATCTCGTTAAGGCCTCAGATGAGGATATCCAGTGGCTCTACCCGGAGCGCCCGGTTGAAGATGTTATGCGTCATTGGCTGAGCCTTGGTGCCGGCATGGTGGTGGCAACTCGGGGGCCGTGGGGTGCCTATGCCATGTTGAGTAGTGAACGAGACATGCTCGTCATTGACCCGCTCAATATTGAGATGGTCGATACGGTGGGTGCTGGAGATTCCTTTATGGGAGGTCTGATCTCTGGTTTGTTGGATGCTCGCCTGCTGGGAGGTGCAGAAGCAAAGAATGCTCTGCGGCAGGCGCGTTGGGCTGATGTGCAAACTGCGTTACACCGAGCCACGATTACATCTGGCCTGACGGTTAGCCACTCCGGTGCTTATGCTCCGACGTATGATGACGTGGCACAAGTGCTGGCGGCGAATCCTAAGCTGCATTAAAACTGTGGGGTGAAGCTCCAGTAAACGCATCGGTCTACGGGTGTTGGGAGACTTGGCGGCACGGCTGCGAGTCTCCCAACATCATCTTGTGTGGAAAGTCGGTTGGTGTTGGGGTACTGCTAAGTGGTTCGTCGGTACTGCATAGAGGGCAGTGCGGTAAGGGACAAATGCGGGAGTGCTTAACTGGGCGTTAATGGATACAAAGACCGCTAAGAGAGAAGCATGCCCGAAAAGAGAAATTGGAGCTATAGGATCAATAACGCTGTCAGAGGTTTCGCCCTGGGAGTTATTGGTTATAGCAGTCGGTTTTAGCGCTCTGAGATGCGCGAGTGTGATTTATGTGCGCCGCGTGCCCTGATTATCTGCAACTAGATAGTAGGGCACGCATTGAATCGAGATGTGGTTTAGCTACTCGCCGTCGGTAAATACATGATCGGAGACGTCAATGCGGTGGAAGTTCTGATGCGAACGCGATGCCGTCGGACCCCGTTGACCGTGATAATGCGAGCCAAGTGAACCTTGCCCATAGGGCTGTTTGGCGGCGCTGGAAAGTTGGAAGAAGCAGAACTGGCCAACCTTCATGCCTGGAAGCAGTTTGATCGGCATGGTAGCAGTATTGGATAGTTCAAGGGTGACGTGACCGGAGAATCCAGGATCAATAAAACCGGCGGTCGAGTGTGTGAGCAGACCGAGCCGACCGAGCGAGGACTTACCTTCTAGTCGGGCAGCAATATCGTCGGATAATGTGATGTGCTCATAGGTGGAGCCGAGTACGAACTCGCCAGGATGCAAAATGAAATGCCCGTCGGCCGGTACCTCAACTAAGCGGGTAAGTTCTGGTTGAGGCTCAGCGGGGTCGATAACGGGATACTTGTGATTATCGAATAGCCGGAAAAAACGGTCTAAATGAATATCCACTGACGAGGGCTGGACCATTTGCGGGTCCCACGGTTCGAGCACAATGCGCCCGTCCACCACGGCGGCGGTGATGTCACGATCTGAAAGCAGCACGTGGTTATTGTGTCACGGCTGAGAGCTAGGTGCATCTCGTATTGAGGTATTTGGAATAGGCGAACTGACGGTGCTGGTTATTTGAGTGATAGCGCTGGGTGCTGTTTGCTAAAGAGTTGGTAGTGGGAGGTGGGTTAGGAGGGGGTAATGAGCGGAGAAAGTAAGGTCAATTGTGAAAAATGGTCATGCCTCGTCGTGAATACGTGTGTGGATAGCTTTCTTGGGGTATTGGAAGTAAAAGACGGGGAGGTTTCGTGGTGGGGGGGGTAAAGGCAGAGAGATTTTGGAGGGGCTTGGCTGGCAAGTGGTAGGGGTAGCTCGTGGCGGGGAAGTGTTGGTGTGAATGGGCTGGGGTAAATGGGCTGGTAGTGGACTGGCTGCGCGAGAGTTGGTGGTGGCAAGTGAAAGGCCTGAAGTCAGCGGCGAGCTGGTGGTGCGGTAAGGAATAGGGCGATAAGGAGTAGTGAAAGACCGCATGAATGGAATATATGTTTCGAGCCTGAAGTGGGCATAGGGAACGCCTTGCGGCATTTTATGCGGTTTTGGGATGGGGCTTGATTGTGAATATGTTTTTTTTGGGGGGGGGTGAAGGGTGTAGGTAATTTGGGTAAGGTATGTGCTCTCGCGCTGTGGTTAGGCAGTTGGATGCGGATAGCATTTGGCAACTGGGAGTGTAATTACATATGATCGGAGGGTACTCATAAGAGTGCTTGCGCGAATACGCGGGCGTGATTGTGTGGCGTGAAGGCGCTGTGCAGGTCAGGTTCTTGTTCGGCGGATCTCCCCGGTGGGTGTGCTGGCGCGGTGCAAGTGCTTATGAGCTGATCTGCGGGTGTAGTTCATCGGTAGAACGGCAGCTTCCCAAGCTGCAGAGGCGGGTTCGACTCCCGTCACCCGCTCCACTTTCACGTCGTATTTGATAAGCCCCTGGTTGCGTTGGAGTGTTGGCGCTTCGCCTCATCCGCGCTCATTCCAAATATCATCACCTGTCTTTTAGAGAGTGTTTTCACCAGATCCTCTATCCCAAACGGAGTGCCTGCCGTCTCCTACTTTAGATCATCACCAACGCCTGGGCCGTAGCCTGATCGCCAGGCAGCGTGGTGAAGCTAGGTGTATATGCCGGATTTGAAGTCTTTAATAATCTCACTCGCGCCGTCGTTTGCATAGAGGATGGCTTCTGCGATTTCGATGGAGAGTTCGGCGCTGATGGATTTGGCGAGTTGTTTTTTTGGAGTGGCGTAGGTTTCCTTACCGGAATCGTTTCGGTGATGGTGGCGTAGTAGAGCTCATCTAAATCAATAGCGGCTATGGTGTGGATCCTTTCTTAAGTGTTTGGCGTTGGTGATGGCCCGGGCGGATAGGCAGAGGCTTGGTAGAATTGAGGAAGAACATAGTCAGTGTCGAGTTAAAGGTGACGTGGATAATGACAGTGGACAACACTCCAACGATTGACCAGTTCCGTCCTATCGTTTTGCGGGTTCTTGCTGACGGGCAGGAGCGGTCCTTCAAAGAGGTATGCGAGCTTGTTGCCATGCACATGCAGCTTCCTGCAGATGTTCGAGCTGAACGGATTGCTTCGGGTCAACAGCGATACGTCAATCGAATTAACTGGGCATGTTCTGCCCTGACTCAGGCAGGTTTAGTGGATAGGCCACGTCGTGGCCATTACCGTATTACAGGCAATGGACGTATTGTTGATCAACGGTCACTGGGTGAGTATTCCGAGAAAGATATGCTTGAATGGCCGGCGTGGCAGTCATATCAAGAAGAGATCATTGAGCGGCGTCACGCACGAGGTGACGCCCTAGAGCCTATTCCCACTGGGGAGGATATGAGTGACCCGCTTGAGGCATTAACTGCAGGTGAGCGTGACTTCAACACTCAAACCGAGACAAAACTGCGTAAACGCCTACAAGAGGCCTCACCAGAGTTCTTCGAGCGCGCTGTTATAGATGTCTTATGGGCGATGGGCTATGGCGGTAGCCACGGAGAGAAACAGCACGTTGGACGTTCCGGGGATGGCGGCATTGACGGAATCATTCGTCAAGATGCTCTGGGATTGTCCAACATCTACATCCAAGCCAAACGCTATTCAGACTCCAACAAGGTCGGCGAACCTGAAATCCGCAACTTTATTGGTTCCCTTGTTGCCAAGGGTGCAAGCCTTGGTGTTTTTATTACAACCTCTACATTCCAGCCTGCCGCGCAAAAGACTGCTGAGCGTTACCAGCCCGGCAAGATTGTCCTCATCGATGGCATTAAGCTGACCTCTTTGATGCTTGCCTACGGTGTGGCTGTTCATAAAGCCCACGAGTTCACGCTCTACGAAATCGATGACGACTTCTTCGACGAAGAGCTCACCTAACCATCTGCAGGTCGCCGTTATTTCGATGGCGTAGTGCTGAATCCTGTATCCGGTTCAAAAAGCACATACCGTCGGCAAGTGATCGTCACAACGGCGTTGATAAGCGCCTTGATGATTCGTTTACGTAGGGGCAAGTTGCCTGTGGTGAACAAAGCGAGGTGGACTTCCTCGACTTGACCTTGATCTCGGAGTGTTGTCTGGGAACAGCTCAAATGAGTCAGTCAGCGGTGTGGCGATCAGATATATGGCAGGTGCTGGGTGAACAAACCAACCTCAAACGGGACACTTAGCCCGTCAGTGACCGCACGCAGCGTTTCGAATCGAAAGTGATCGTTTATGCTTTCACCCGATCAATCGTTGACGTGAGAGCCTGTTTCATCGCCTCGGTCGCGGGTTGGGAGCGGTGGTGTGAGAGAAAACAGTCTGGTTGGCTGATTACTACGTTCGTGTTCGAGAATGTTGATCAATGCATTGGAACGGGCATGGTCCCGATTTAAGTAAACCTGACCTTCACGTTATAAACATCCTGGGAGTTCACTCGCACGGCGGTCGTGCCAAGCCGCCCAGGAGGTGACCTGTGGAACGAGACGGCAGTTTCATGCCGTGTCCGATCGCCACATTCAGGCTGGCGCTGAGAAACTTTCCGAGGTCGAATCAGACAAGTAAGGGCGGTTGCCGGAGCAGGCGAAAAGGTTCGCCGATGCCTGATCAACATGCGTTGTTATCTTCTTCTGATGCTCACTGGTGGTTGGTCTGCCACCCTCCGCAACCTTAGAAAACAACCTGCCAGAATCATCGAATTAAAGATCAAAGACGAAAGGTCATTGCGTTTAAGAAAATACGTCCTGCAGCTCTGCCTAGCGCGATTTTGGCATGGCTTTGTGTGCTCTTGAGCCAGAGCTAAACACAGCTATCACAAAATCTGGCTTCTCTCTAGCTACTAGGTTTAGTCGGTTCTGCACCCACCCAACCCCTTGTAGCCACGGATCACCAAACATCCAGAGATTACTTATGAATATTATGAATACTTTGCTTAGGTCAGAAAATTGCCGGAACCCCTACGGTAAAACGCATGATAATTGCCGTGGCTACTAGGGGGAATAAAAAGGCTGGCCATTTGTATTTCAGTTCCATCTTGCTTATATACGCAGTAGTCGTAATTGCGCTAAAAATAATAAGAGGAATGAGATAAATAGCGTCTTTTTCCTGTGATACTCCTTCAAAGGCTAGCCGACCTGCAACCACCAGTGCGATAGCTATTACGCTGAGCCAGCAATATCGAAAAATAGGCTTCATCTGTTTTCTCCTTGTTTCCGCAGAACCGCTGGAAGTATAAACAAAAGCTGAATAACAAGATATGCCACAGCAAATACTGCAAACCAGATGAGCGCATTAGTTACACTCCATCCTGCTGGTTTGGCGAGAAAAGCAATAAACATGCCAAGTAATCCAGCCACAATATCTGGAATATGATTTTTTAATTTTCCATTTTTATGCCTTTTCCAGATTTATTTTTCGTCACTTTGTGCAATCTAGGATTCTCTTGGTGAAAGAATAACTGGTTCGTGCAGAAATGTTAAGGTCTCGGTTACTAACGTTTTGGCGGGCGAGAGCAAGACGAAACTACTTTGTAGAAGAAAAGAAAATCTTTCGTGTCCTCAAAACTGCGCCACTAGGCTATGGCTCCATACGCAAACTAATTGAGCGAATCGTCTGCAAAAGCCATCAGCCGCACCGAGCGAATGTGACGCTGTTCAGGTCGTGGTCAAGTGTGATTAGGCGTAGAAAGACGCCATTTGACGAGGAAGAATGCAATCGTTCGGTTAATGGCGGAGATGTGCTATTCGGTAAGGGAAGGCTGTTATTCGATAGGAAGAGGTCTGTTATTCGGTAGCGCGGGTGACCCAGTATTTAGTAGGGAGTGACCGGCTTAGTAGTGGTGATAAACCGCCATTTAAGCGTGACAATGAAGCATTATTTATGCGGGAGGCTGAGCCGTTATTTAACTGCGATGATGTCACTATTCAGTAGGAGGATGACCGCTACTCATTAGGAGGATGACCCGCTATCTCCCCGGAATTGTAGATGAGTGGGGGGGAGGCAGGGCCTTTTCGTTAAAATAGAGCCTCTTTTCGTTAAAACGGAGCTACTCCTTGTTAAAAACAGTGATACTTCTTGTTGTTAAAGGTGTCCAATCCGTAAGCCGTTCTAAGGCTTAGCTGTTGCGACTATGAATCTTCAGCTCATTAGATGCCTCAAAATTGATAGTGGATTGAGCTAACGGGTAAACCTCCTGGCATTTCGAGCTGGTGTATCGGAGTCGAGAAAGGTCTTGATCCACAGCGCCAGGCGTAATCGCCATCGCCCATGATCCGGCGGCCTCGGCCAGATCCGGTTCAAGATAACCCATTTTCACTACAATGACGTCATACTCGTTAAAAGTACGGATTCCAGCGTTGTTAAACATTTCAAGCCGTCCATATTGAGTTCGACCTTCAGTTACGATTATGGATACGCCTCCTGTTTGCACGTCTACGTCAAGCAGTGCCGAGCGCTTGCCTTGCGGGCAGTGAAAGACCTTCCGCACTCTTGCAGTGCCGGCAAACGGCGATCCATACTGGGGTGCGAGCTTGCCGCCGAGAGAAAAGCTAATCGTTTCCCCTTCTTGGCAGAACGCTGACTGCGCTACCTCTGGGTCATAGATTGCTGCAACGAGAATTCGTTTTCCCGATCCTTTGTTTTGGTGCTGCTTAAATAATTCATTGAGCACAACAACGAGATCGCCAATACCTCCAGCGCCGGTGTTATCGCCAGTATCGGAGATGAAGAACGGTTTTTCCGCTGCTTGAAGCGCTGTTGATACTGCCGTCTCGCAATCAACGGCTGGTCCAACAAACTCGAATGCGTCTTTTCTATCCCAAAACGCATTAGCTAGCCGTATCGCCTCGCTTTGTGCTACCTCGTGAGAGTCTGCGGATACAACTACAGTTCCGCGGCAACGATCCTCATCTCCCCAAGGAAATCCCATCCAGATTGCGGCATCCAGCACTGAGGCATGTGCTTCGCTGCGGTCAATTTCCAGATACAGACTCTTGCCAGGTTCAACAACCGTTGAGGTTTTTTCGCCAGGTAACAAAATGGGTACCGAAATTTTAGCGGTGTAAATTGGACGCTTTGTTTTCAGTGAATCAGTGAGGATACGCGCTGCTCGATAGCGGGTTTCGAGTGTATCGATATGCGGTGCTGTGCGATAGCAGGTGAGTAGATCGCAGGATTCGAACAGGGCGTCGGAAATATTGCCGTGCAGATCCATAGTGGCGCTAATCAGCGCCTTTTGACCGACGATTTCTCTAACGGTTGTCGCGAGAGAACCTTCGGCATCGTCAAGACCTTCAACCAATGCGGCGCCGTGGATGTCCAGTAAAACCCCATCCAACCCTTCTTGTGCGGCCTCTGATAGCTTCGAGGTGAATTTATGGAAGAAATCCTGGTAGAAATCGGCTGCTATAGGGCCACCTGGTAAAGCTCGCATGTGAACTAGAGGGATCCATTCCACACCAGGTATTGGCTCGACAATCGCTCCTCGTTCTTGCTCTCTACGTGTTTCACCGGAGGATTCGTCACCGGCAATAAACGGGTAGGAGTGTAGGAGTTCCTTTCCCTCAAGGACGTGAAAATCTGCGCTTCCGGAGCGATAAGGGGTGAAAGCTGATGACTCAATATGAAAACCGCCGACCGCGATACGCATCTTTTCCTCGCTGATTCCGCTATGAAATGTATGTAATATTATCCGTCCTTCTACCTGCTGGAAAGCTGAAGCAACGCCGTGAGCTCGTCGTCATTCTGGAAAAATGCAGGTCACGTCAGGGAAACCTAAAAAAGCAAATGAACTCATCACAGTCGATCCTTTGCAGATGCGGGGCATTACCGCGAGGCGTATGACTGATTTTTACTGCAGAGCGGAGGTGTGGCGGGAAATTTGGGATAGCGACGCATTTGGGATAGTGACAAAGTTGGGCTGACGATAAATTTGAGACGGCGGCAAAGTCGGTAGTTGTGGTCAGATCTCTTACCGATTCCATGTATATCCCTGTTTATCTGCCGTTTAGGTGCAGTTTATAGGTGTTTTTGCAGGCCTTCGTGCCCTGAAGGGATGGGGTACTAACTGACGGACAACCCGTAGGCAATCCCCATGTGACTGCCTAGACGATGCCTTTGCGCACTGCATGTACCGCAATTTGCACTCTATTGCGCATGTGCCATTTGGTCATTACTGATCCAAGCCGCTTTTTCACGGTTCCTTCTGAGATGTGGATGCGCTCTGCAATTTCCTCATTGGATAAGCCCTCTACAACGAGGCGCAGCACATCAATTTCCCGAGGGGTGAGTTGAGGATAAGCGATCTTAGGTGAAGAGCATCCAAGTTCATTTAATATGATGTTCGCTGCGTGGCTGGATACTACTGTCTCCCCACGCATTACGCTGCGCAGGTTCTCATGTAACCGATCAGCGGGTTCGTTCTTATTTAAGTATCCCCATGCTCCGTTTCTCAGTGCTGCGAAGAGATTATCGCCGAGTTCGGATACCGTCAGCATAACTACTCGAACATCAGGATTGTCGCTCGAAATGAGTTTAGTTGCTTCAATACCGTCAATCTCTCCTTCCATTCGTACATCCATCAATATGATGTCTGGTCGTAGGATGGCTGCTTGACGGATGCCGTCAGCACCAGAATTGGCGATACCGACAACGTCGAAATCGTCCCAACGCGAAAGCAAAACTTCCATGCCTTGGCAAAAGAGCACATGGTCATCAACAATAAGGAGACGATATGGTGTAGATGGTTTTTCGGTCAATGTCACCTGGTTAACCCCTCCTCATAGAGCAGTGGCACACTCACAAATACTGTAGTTCCTTGACCTGCTGCGGAACTGACGCGGAACTGGCCATGTATTTGATCCACTCGTTCTTTCATGATTTGCAGTCCGAGCCGTGCCCCCTCGATAGCTTGGACGTCAAAACCTACTCCGTCATCAATAACCTGCATGACTATCCGAGTCGCAGAGCAATCTAACGTAACATCGACGCGATGCGCGTTAGCGTGAAGCAAAATGTTATTCAGTGATTCACGCAGCACACGAGCTAGCGGCGAGGCAATAGCAAGAGGAATCGAGTTTTGTCGATTGCCCGTCACATTCAGTGCGGTTTGGACGTCGGTGCGTTGTGCTAGTGCATTCAGGCGCTCGCGGACAACATCAATAAAATTGCCATCAATCATGTTCGCGTCGCGACGTAGCCCGAGCATAAGACTGCGCAAACCTTGCTGAGCTTCCTGCAGCATTGTTTTCAGCCGGATAATATCTTCATCTAGCCCAGAACAGTCACATTCTTGCGCGTCAATATCGAGCGTCTCAAGCGCTAATCCTAGGGCGGCGAGATCTTGGGAAATATCAGCATGCAGCTCGTCGCCCATTCGGCGGCGTTCAACGAGAGCGCCAATCTCGCGATTGCGTTCACGTGTCTGCCAGGCATAAACAAATTGCCCAAGAATCCTTCCGGTAGCGGCAAAGAAGCGCGCCTGTTCTTCGTCCATGTCGTATTGATCGTCAAAGGTCAATAGGACGGCTCCGAGGTGACGCCCATCGGCACACAGCGGTAACACTATTCCGGATTCGCTGAACCAATCACGGAAACGCTGCGGAAAAATCTCCCAGGCCTGAGATCCGATGAGTGAGCGAGCCGATACTGGCCATTCCCGTTCATTAATCCACGGCGGGCGTACATGCATCCATGCTGGCATCGTCTCGAAACCTGCTGGGAGAAGGTGTGCTTGTTTATCGCGTAGTAGCACCAATCTCGTCTTTGATAGATCCAAAAGATACGTTGGAGCGAGCTTTGCGCCGGTTAGAGATTTGAGAATGGAAATGGCATTATCCCAAGATGTAACCGGATTTTCTGACCAATGTAGCATATCGCTGATCTCGATAAGGTCAGTTATGGTGCCGTGCCTAATGGTGTTCATAGTAGCCAATGTACTCAATGAGATTAGCCTTGGCGGAAGGCAATTCCAAACCCACCCCTAGGGTAGTGCCACTTAAGTACACCCGAGGGAACGACTGCCAGGCATGTGCCACATTCAAAACATGCTGCATACCCAACTCCGATTGAGCCATCTGCTTTACGAGAGTAAACGTGGGCTGGGCAGACGTTAATGAGGGTTTCGTCGCTACCTGTTTGCTTGGCGAGTTCTTGATTGACTTCGATATGTGATTCCTCTTCGTCAAGCTGATAGACGTTTGAGCCGATACGTTCCTCAACATTTCCAAACATTAGGGTTTCTCCTCGCGGTAAGTTGGTAAGTTATAGAGCTCGTGTAGCATGCCATGCGTCTTTCGCAATCGTCAGCAAGCCAATTCCTGAGCGTTTGATCGCTCGCAGTGCAATAGAGACAGCGCGCTTACGAGGGGTGGTATCCAAAGTGAATAGCTCGTTAAAAATATCAACGGCAAGTTTTCCATGGCTCTTATACATTCGTTCGTTTTCGAGAAATGCGGGAGTTCGCTGGTACGTTGCCATATCTTGACCTAAGAATGAATCTGCTAATGCTTGACGGTAAACAGTAGTGAGATCTTCCGTGTAGTTTTCATCCGTTAATGCCTGATTAACTATTTTTGCCGCGCATCGAGCACTCTCGGTTGCTAAATCCATGCCGCGTATCGTTAAGCCAGTGTTCAGTGTGAACCCTGCCGCGTCCCCAATTAAAAGAATACCTGGACGCGCAATCGCTTGTTTAACCATTGCGGGGCCGTTCTCGATGGTTAAATGAGAACCGTATTCTAAGAGATCTCCTCCTTTGATTAAGGGTTTTATCGTGGGGTGAGAGAGGAAATAATCGTGGATATCTGAGGCTGATTTGCCGGACGCAACCAGATCGTCTAAGCGCAATACGACGCCTAAAGAAATAGACTCAGTGTTGGTGTATAAAAATGCACCGCCGCCAATTCCTTGTGTACAGTCGCCCACCATTGCGTAGGCAACGCCATCGTTTTCACTGAGGTGGAATCTTTCTTCGATTTTCTCTTTGGGTAGGCCAATAACTGATTTAACTCCGATTGCAAGATGGGAAAGTTTTTCTTGCTGACGCATCCCAAGCGAACGCGCTACAAAGGAGTTCACACCATCGGCAGCAATCGTCATACGAGCACGAATTTCGTCACCGTCAACCTCAATGCCTTTTACAACGCCGTCTTCCACAATGAGCTTTTCAATGAGGAACCCTGGCATTAACGTGACGCCAGAGTTTTCGGCTTGTTCGGCAAGCCACGGATCTAAACGGGCGCGCAGTACGCTCACCGCATTGACGGGTTCGCCTAGACGCTGATCGTAGTAGTCAACCCCAACGCTGGAGGTTTCGTTAATAAAGTGTATGCAGTTGCGAGTGATACGGCGTTCTACTGGCGCTACATCGGCAAAGTTGGGGAAAATCTCTTCTATCACCCGTGAATAAAAGATTCCGCCGGAAAGATTCTTTGAACCTGGTTCATTGCCGCGTTCGACGAGCAAAACCTCGTGCCCTTGATCGGCTATTAGCTTTGCGCATACTGATCCGGCAACACCAGCTCCAATGATGATTACGTCAAAATCTACTTCTTCAGCCATCGTTTTCCCTTCAAGGAGTAACCCCGGGCAAGATGGAGTGCTTGTTGGCAATTCAGGAAAAGTACCCCAACCTTGCCCGGAGAATGAATGATTTACAGTTCGCCGGCGTGAATACGCGCGTTAATATCATCGGCGCTGAGCCAGCCCGAGGTTAACGCGAAACCGTTAGCTGTGCCGGGAACGGTCAAAGCATAGGCTTCGCCATACATACCACCCGCATCGCAGCCCACTACATATAGACCACGCACTGGTTCGCCACTATCGTTGAGTGCCCGCATTTTATCGTCAATACGTAGCGCGCCCATCGTAATCATTGCGCCAGTTTCCATCTTGATGGCATAGAAAGGAGCAGTTTCTACGGCGTGTAAATACTTCGCATTCTTGTGGAACTTACTATCTACGCCACTGTGGCAGGCTTCGTTATAATCTTCGACTTCGCCGGCAAGAATATCTGGGTCAACGCCCATCTTCTGTGCCAATTCGGCAATAGTATCGGCGGATACAACATTTTCGCTATTTTCAGCGTCTGCGGCTATTTCCGTCGGAAGGTTAACGAGCTTTTCGTAGTTGCGCACGTAAATGCCCAATCCGACTTCGTTACCGTTGTTGACCAGATGATCGATTGTTGCTGAATCGAGAACCATCCAATAGAAGGATCCGGGAAGGGCGGCAACAACATCGCCTGCGAAACCGAAATTCAGCCCTACCGTCTCGTCAGTGAAGCGATAGCCCTCGGAGTTTACCCAGAAATATGGCTGCATACCGGCATTATTGGTATGTGACGTGACCGTCTTATTCCGCATAAAGGGGAAAAGTAGTGATGTGCCAATGGAGGGGCTGAGGCTACCTCCAGCCTGCAAAACCATGGTGATCCCATCGCCAGTATTTCCCGGACTTCCTACAACGATGAGCTTTTCGCCAATGGGATGCTTATAGAATTTATTGAACATCTCGGGGTTTGATGCGTACCCTCCAGTACCGACGACGACAGCTTTTGCGCCCAACATGACTTCTTCACCGTCGGCGTCGCAGGCCCGCACGCCAATGACTTTCCCGTCCTCTGTGAGAATCTCCTTGGCTGGAGTTTCAGTGAAAATATCGACTCCGTGGCGTCGCGCATCGGCTTCCAGCAGAAGAAGTAACTGTGCAACCTCGCCTTTTGGCAAGTGCCATGTGACCAGCTCGCCAGATTGTTCTGGGGCGGTAATCGTCACTTCTTCATATTCCGCGCCAATATCCTCACGCATGCGGCGAATTGTTTCAGCCGCATTTTCAACGAATCGGGAGACGAGTGCGGGCTCTGCGCGCCAATGGCTGTAATCGAGGTAGGTGCGGAATGCTTCGTCTTTCGTGACGGTAATTCCACGTTTTTCTTGTTCATCGGATTCAAAGGCGGCATGCCCCTCAGCGAAAGCAGAGGATCCGCCTAACTGTGGCATCTTTTCTAACAGAGCCACGCTGAGACCGTGGCGGGCTGCGTACACTGCACATGACTGCCCGGAGGCGCCAGAGCCAAGCACAACGACGTCATACTCGGCATCCCACGAATATTGAGTATCTGACATGATGTTAGGGTCCTTTCCCGGTTTCTATTTCGATACGGCTGCAGTTAATGCGGGTAGAACTTCGTAAAGATCTCCGCAGATTCCGTAGTGAGCGTGGGTGAAGATCGCGGCGGCAGGATCATCGTTGATGGCCACTATCGTCTTAGCTCCACGCACACCTTCCATGTGTTGAGGTGCGCCAGAAATTCCTACTGCTATGTAGAGTTGAGGAGAAACTTGCTGGCCTGACCTTCCCACATAGTGGCTCTTATCCACCCATCCCAAATCGTCAGCAACCGGCATTGAGCAACCGATCTCGGCGCCAATTGCTGAAGCAAATTCTTGAGCTAATGCGATGTCATCCTTTGCCTTAAATCCTCGGCCTACCGAGACGATTCGTTCCGCATTCGCGATACCGGATGCGGCAAATTGGGATTTCTGTGTTGATTCACGTTTAAGCTCAGGATCTACATCGGCGTCAATTGTGGTAATTTCTCCAGCTTCGGTGCTTTCCTGCGGGGCGTCAATATCACTGGGAGTTGTTAACGCTACGAGGGTTCCACTGCCGGCTAGCGTCTGAATTAATTTGGATTGGATGGTCAGGCAATGTGCGCACCATGAATCCCCATCATGACTGACGTTAAGAGCTCCGCTAACGATACAAGCATTTAACTGCGCGGAAATAGCGCCACCGATAACTCGCCCAGCGGGAGTTTGTGGTAGCACTACGATACGTGGCTGTAGTGGGGTGAGGGCCTTACAGATTGAATCGGTATATGCTTCGAGAGCGTTTTCGGAGTTAAGCCACAGCACGCGAGATACGTAGTGAGAGGCAAACTGAGCTAATTCTTGCGAACCCAGCACGATTGCGACCCTGTTATGTGCAGGAGTGTCCGTCAAAGCTAAAAGAGATCCAAACTGGCGCTGGTCGTCACAGATGATTGCGGTAATTTCAGAATTCACGTTCTCTCCTTCGTTGACTAGAGCAATCCGTCATTGCGTAGCCGAGCGATTAGTTTTTCAGCAGCTTCAGCAGGATCGCCATCAAACATTGTTGTGCTGACGTTTTCCGGAAGCTGGGTGCCGGTAACTTCGATACGTTTTGTGCCGTCGGTATTGAGATCCGAGATGTTTATTTTGGTGATAGGCCGTTTACGGGCTTTTAACATTTCTTTCATCCCCGGTGGGTTCTTTTCTGACGAGGCAGCCGCAATTCCAATTAACGCCGGCAGGGCGACGGTGATCTCCTCGATATTGCTGCCACTGCGACGCTTTACGGTGAGGCTCTCGCCATTGCGGGTACAGGATTCAACTCCAAGTATTGCCCGTATTCCGAGGTATCCGGCGATGGTTCCCGCAACTGCCGCTTGGTCATTGTTTTCGCCGATAAGTACCAGATCGACGTCTCCCATTCGAGTAATTGCGGCGGCTAAGAGCTGAGCGAGATATGCGTGATCGTCAGTGATTTCGGGTTCTGTGATGCTGTAGGTTTCTTCAGCTCCGCGTGCCAAAGCCCAGGATGCATCTCCGCTATCGAACGTAAGACCGCTCAGTGTATCGCCCGGGTTGAGGATCTCCCGAGCGCACGCAATTGCTGCAGCATCGTCGTCACTGGCTACCATCTTGGCATTGCGCCAGTCCACACTTGCGTCACTTTTAATAAGGGCGTCGTCGGGATTGAGCGCCCATTTATAGATGGCAACTATTTTCATACTGACATCCTCATTTCAACGTTGAAACAATGTTCTATATTTCAAGTCTTATGAGCTAAAAACTGACGGGCTAGCCTCAAATGGGTAAATAAGGTAGCCATTTGGCTACTTTTATCGTGGAAAATATAGGCTGACTACTGGAGGTAATGGCGATAGGTGTGGGGTTGGTTTTAGCGTTGGCGCGGGCGGATATTAAATGATGCGTGCTGGGAAAGTTGGAGGTTCCGCATATTCTCGTGCTTGGAGGGCAGATCAGATCGGGTGATCTTGGTTGAGGGCGCACTGTTTACACTGCTTCGCTCGGAATATCTGCTGACGTTTTATGAGCAGTGGCGAGGCTGGAGGGCGGGAGAGGGCCTAATTAATCCGCTAAAACGCCTAGTAAATGTTCAGCAAAACCTAATAGCGTGTGCCGCGCATTTCAGGGGTGTTCGTGATTAACCTGCTCTGCCAGGTCCTGATGTGCCATGAGTTAGCTACACAGCTAAGGAATGAACGGGTTTCGGGAATCGGCACGTGCCCTGTTTGGCAGGTTGAGTGTGTGCTCTGGCCGGCGGGGTAGGTACGCGCCCTATGAAACCTTATATTTAACAGAACATTAAGATGGTTAAATTCCTGATTCGGTGCCTGCCGTCATTTTTTGCCTGTAATGCGGCAATTTCATGTTATGCCCGTGGTGACGGCGTACATAATTAAAAACCGCCCTCGCGGTTCTTTCATAACGCAGATGATTAATCTATCTTCGCAGGTTATGCTGGTGGTGGTTTCCATATACCTGCAACGATTTTTGTTGGCACGGTTGGAATCCACCGGACAGCAATCCAAAAAAAGACAGCACAGCACTGTTAATACGCCGCGTCTCAGGTGTATTAACAAGAAAGGTATTCCGTGAAAACTCACCACTTCCGGAGGAAATGTATCTCAGCAAGGGTGGCTGCGCTAGCGGCACTTCCCCTTGCACTGACGGGGATGATGTCATCTTCAGTCACCGTCTATGCTGATGATGAGGGCGCTGCTATGACCGCGCATGCCACGCAATCCGCATCTGCTCTCATTGAAGCCGAGCTGAGTACAGAAGCTCAGACGTCGTTATTGCACTCATCTTCTGAGATATCTCGTGGCGATAATACTCTTGACGTTAAAACTGCAGGTGACATTGCTGATACGACTGAATCGTTGATGGATGACCCTGTTATTGCTAGCGCTCGTGAGAGCGACGAGATAGCTAATGGCGAGGCAGTGAGCGAAAGTATCAAACCAGGCGAAGCGGGAGCCGCGCCCAATAACGCTGAGCTTTGGTCTACTGACGAGGCGGCGTCCCCACAATCAACGGATCTGTTGAAGCAGTTGGCAGATAGTAGGGCTTTGCCGAGGGAACAGCCTGCGAACAGCGCGTTACAGGCGCGACAGCCAAATCCCAGTGCACCGCAAACACCACAGCAGCCAGATACCGCTACCTCGCTGGCAAAAGAGGCAGCGAACATTACACCGCAAGCAACGCAGTCGGGCAGTACGTTCATCCCGCCGGTCAACAAGTATCCGGAAATTGGGAGCGATGAGTGGAATGCTTTGCCAGAAGCCGAACGCCTTGCTGCCAGTGAGAACTTTTATGGGATGGATCCTAAATATAGAGAGTTCTTTGAACCTCGCGTGCCATCTTCGAGCACAAATCATTTAACGTATCAGCTTTGGCAAAAGCATCCGGTGACGGGTCAGATGGAGCGCGTTCCAGTCACCTGGATGACTGCTGCCATCAATCCAGGGGCAAAGCTGTATGTTTTTATGAAAGTTGACGTGTCGAAGGCGCGTTACGACATGAGCAACGAGACGCGCGTCGGATTCGGCTTCCATTATTGGGGTTCACATCCGGCTGGTGACGGGGTCTATGCTCTCGATCGGAACGACGCTGGAAAAGCGCTCTTTACTTTCCTCAAGCCTGACTCAGTAATGATTGATGGGCAGATCACGAACAGATTTGATGATGCTGAGCGGATCTATGGAACGCATACGACTGATCCGTACCCTGCTCCGGATCGTAGTGAGCCACGTCAGGGGCATAAAGTGATCGAAAAGAAGGTTGCGCGCGGAGCGGTTCATTACATCGCCATCGAATATACAATGCCAGATAATTTTGCCTACGCGGCTTGGTCGCATGGTTCTGGATCGTCGGGGTCAGCGAGTGGAAGTATCGGCGCAAAGGCCCAAGGGTTCCGTGCGTTCCCGCTACCTCGGATTGACGTGCGTTATGTTCTCGATAAGGATTACCGCCAGTCGCAAGGTATCGCAGCTCCTGAATCGGACAGTCCCTTGACGGAGCGTGAACAGATGGCGCAGTACCACGTCATTGCTGATCTGGAAAACAAGCAAATTGCTGAGAAGAGTGCGGTATTTATGGACGGCGCGGGTGAAACGCTTTTCCCGCTGGATACCACATTCCGAATTTCTGGGTCGGATGGGAGCGTCCAAACGCTTCCCTATAAGTATGTGATGTTTGGGCCGGGTGCATACAGTACGGAACGACCTACTTATGAGAGTCTTATTAAAGATATTCCTGGTTATCGTTACGTGGCTGATGATTTTCAAAAGTCAACCGATAAGTTTTATAACGAGGGGAAAGAATCAAAGCTGCCCGTCTTTGACTATGAGTTTGACCCAAGCACAGGAAAGGTTGCGGTTTTTAAGCACTACTACGTCACCTACGAGGCGTTAACGGATGTTCGGGTAACGAAATCCTGGGTAGGTGATGAAACGAAGCGCCCGGATTCGGTTAAGGTTCAGCTCGAACGCGACGGGGAAGCGCTGGGTGATGTCATCGAGCTAAATGCGGAAAATAATTGGGTTTATCGATGGACCGAGCTTGAGCGTGATCGTGCCGATGGTGAGCCGTATGTTTATACGGTTGTTGAGGTGGATGTTCCAGAAGGTTTTAGTCTGACGAGGGAGCGCACGGTTGGTGAGGATTCCACGACGGGGGTTCCGCTCGTGGAAGTATCGCTGACGAATACGTATATTCCGCCAGAAGAACCGCCGAATACTCCACCTGATACGCCTCCGGATACTCCGCCGTCAACCCCACCTGTTCCACCGACCCCGCCGACACCTCCGTCAACGCCGCCTGCTCCTCCACATCTGGCAAAAACAGGTATTGGTGTGGTTGGTACGGTGTTATATGCTGCGATCATATTGAGTTCGGTTGGAGTTGGCTTTATGCGGTATAGCCGGCGAGAACGGCGATCCTAAAATGCCTCAGTAAGTGTTGAAGGGTGGCATAGGCTGTGATTTGCCTAGAGCTATCATCTATCAGGTAGGTATCGAGGGCGGCCTTGTAGCGAGTAATGCTGCGAGGTCGCCCGCTACTTTGTGCGTAGAGATGTGCGGTGTTTCAGAACAGAAGGATAATGCCTGACGGGATAAGAGGGCATGGACGGGCGGTTTTCAGCGTATTACTCCTGGCGAGCTGGCATTAGTTTTTACGCAGGGGATATGGCTGTGTGTTTGCTGGTTTATGAGGCTGTTTTTAGGGAAAAGAAGAGGCCTCGTATATGCGGGGTGCGTGTGTATGAATGTGTGTCGTTAAATTGTGGAGCAATTTTATGGTAGCCTGCATTTCGGACTTATGACTCAGGAAAATCGCATCTATTTACTTAAAATATTTCTCCATTGAAAACAGCGGATTGGGCTTGGAAGCATGGATGGAAACAGGGTAATAATCGCGGAGAGTCGGAATTATTTGCTTATGTACCAAGCTGAGACTAGCTTTTGTATTTTAGCTCGACTTCGACAATGGTAAGCGGGATAGTGCTAATCCCGGTCATGAGCGCGTGCGGATCGTCGTCAGATCTTTCCTTGGGAATTTTTCGTCATTGAAAATAGCAGTACCAGAGATTTCTGCTCTATCCTGCATATATAATAGGAGACATCCGAAACTTTCGTAAAAGTATTGACATGCATATTTTGTGTCACTAGATTGTCCTTAAGTTTCGAAGATGAAACTTCTAATTTGAGTCGAAGAAGGTGATTGTACGTCCAAGCGAAGAAATGCATATTTTGCAGCATCTATAATTTTTCTGCTTTCAACCATTACCACGGCTTATGGGTTGAGCTATACTGGTACGAAATATGGCAGTGAGATTCATACCAACGGCTCATTTATTTCTCTAAAAGATAATCAGGATGATAATCAGTTCCCGTCAGTTAACTACAGCTTTGATCAAGCGCGCCAAAGCTCAGGATTCTCAAATAAGTCTGGATACAATACAACAGTGACGATGAATGCTCCAGCGGAAGTCAACGGTATTCAGCCTTGTGTCTCGAGGTATTACATTCTTCCGTCTAACTGTGGAGGATGGATCGGTACTCCGCCGAAATAAGCAGGTTATCGGTTAATTTGTCTGACGTTTTGCGCTAAAAATTCAGCGCAAAATGTCAGCATATATCACTATCATGTTTAGGCTTGCTCGATTTAGTATCGCTACTACGGTGGCACTGTGGTTTGCCACAGTATTGATTGTGGTGCTGTGTTTTGCATCGCCCCATTGGCGTCTCAATAAAGCGGCGGAGCGCGCGCCGAACTATTTAGCAGATGCCTCTACTGCCGATATGGCTTTCATCTCCGGTGCGACCACTATTGACGATACAGTGGTTCCTTACTTTATTATCGAGCCACTCAATGGTCAATTACGTGTTCCTGGATTTGGCAAAACGCTTGGACCAGGTGAGGTTGTCATTTCCCCACGTTTGCAGGCGAATGAATCATTGGTAACTGCGCAGTTTGGCAAGATCGTCGGAGCGCTATCCACCGATATTCTTCTTCATGACGAGGAGGCACTCGTGTATGCTCGCCCCGCTGATGGGCAGCTCTTGCGTGACCGAGCCAATTCGGGCGTAGGGGTGGAGTATGGGGCTGGTTTTGGTCCAGATGCTAGATTTCGCAATGGTGAAGTGGTTTACGATTCCTGGTCGCAACTGTTGCCGGGGCTTGCCTGCGTGACCCTGATTCCGCCATTGCTGTTATTGACGATGGCGGCTTTGTCTATCAGCCATATTGCCATGTATCGCAAGTCCCAGATCTTTCAGATCGCAGGGGCTCGATATAGGCAGCTGTGTCGATTAAATCTACGCGAGCTTGGTACGTCGTTTCTTCTAGGTATATTGATTGGGGTTCTTTTCCAGGTATTATTTATTGCTTTTGACGTGCCGTTACCAGTTGATTTTATAGCTAGGTCGGAAGCGATCCGCCCATATCTTTCCGCTCTTTTCGGAGCAGATATCCTCACGGGTATAACCTTGGTGGTCTTATTTTTCCGTCCACAGATCGGGATTACCATTAAAAGTTCTCGTCGGAAGATCGTTTGGTGGCGTTCTTCCGTGTGGTTGGGGTCGTTTGTAGTTGGATTTCTTGTCACTATTATGGTGGCGATCTTCTATCAGGCTATCCCCGATTCGACTGCGCTCATTCTTTTGCTTATGGGTAGCGCGATGATGACCGCAGGGTTTCCGATGGCTTTGTCTTACCTGGTGAAGTTCTACTTCTCTCGTCAAGCTCGTGAGAAAGCGCCACTCACATTTGATCGTTTGCAGTGGCAGTGGGTATCGAGGAATTCATGGTTTGCAACGCGAAGTGGCTCGATCACTGGCGTGATGCTTATTGTTGGAATCTTTATCTCTGGTCTTTATGTCGTCTCAAGTGATAGCCCGTGGGGAAAGAATTATGGCGAGACGCGTGGCAGGATTGCTCAAGTTAATATTGATTGCGAAATGCGCCCAGAGTGTTTTACCGAACTCTTTTCCTCCCTTACTCAAGTAATGCCGGACTCCTTTGTTGGGGCAACGTTCTACGGTGAAAATACTGACGGAGTACTAGGAACTGCAAGGGTTGAGAGGGGAAGGAATAATCTAGACATTGAGCTTGAGCATAGTGTTAATTCCTATGTCCCTGATTCTATTCCAGAAGGGATTGGGCCGGAGGAATCAAATCTAGTGACCTTTTATGTTGCCGACTCTAACGGAGTCGATTTGACTCAGATCGCACCTATTCGCCTTAAATCTGTAGCTCACTATCCGACTGTTGAATGGGTTGGGGCTGGAGATAAAGCAGCAGCTGATATTTATAACTACCATTCTCGTTGGGTTTTGATTTTCTTTACGATAGCCACTCTGCTGTTCCTTAACGTCACACTGGTGAGTCAAGCGCTCCAAGCCCGGAAGTATGCCATCGAGATTAGTGCAATCGTTGCATTATCCGGGGCCAAGGATATGATAAGCCATACGCTGTCCAAACAACATGTGCGCATTGCGATGATTTCATCAATCTTCGCGTTACTTATCGGGGTGTATCTGTCCTACTCTTATGTTCGAGTCTCTCCATTTGAACTCCCACTCGGGTTTATCGCGGCGCTTCTAGCTATGCTGATCCTCGCTTCTTTCGTTCAGTTTATTCATATTTCCCGTGCTATCGCGGCTGAAACGGTCCGTTGGTTACCAGGAAAGGAATCCTAAGATGGTTTTATCTCTTCGGGATTTGGTTATCGGATATACGAGTCCACTGTGTCAGCCGATGACGTTCGATGTTGAGTGCGGGGAATCAGTGGTACTTGTGGGGCGTTCTGGTGTTGGAAAAACTACTCTGCTTTCAACGGTTCTGGGAATGCATCGCCCCTTATCTGGGACGGTCCTCGTCGATGGTATCAATGTTCATAAGATAAAATACGACGATCTCGCTCGGCTACGTAGCACAACTATCGGCACAGTTTTTCAGCATGGAGAGCTTCTCTCCACGTACACTGCAGAGCAAAATGTCATCCTGCCTCGATTACTTGCTAATAAGAGCGATAGCCATGTAACCGACGAAGCGATTGAGCTTTTGAAAGAGCTACGAGTAGAACCATCGCGTCTCGGCTCAGATCTATCAGGGGGTGAGAGACAGCGAGTTGCTTTGGCTCGTGCTCTCATTAACCATCCTCGTCTCATTCTCGCTGATGAACCAACTGGTTCCCTTGATCCCAATATGCGTGACGAAGTTATTGAGCTATTGTTTGCGGTTACCCAGCGTAACAATGCCGGACTCCTGATCGTCACTCATGACCCAATCGTCGCTAGTCATGCGGATAGGATTGTTTCCCTTGATTGAAAAACGGTGCTAGGAGTTTTGAGAGCACGAAACGCGGACGGATTGGATGAGAGAAGAGTTTTCGCTTTCATCCAATCCGCCTACATCGCTTATTTCCATTAACATTAAGATTTCTCTATTGGTTTATGGGGTGCGAGATGGTCTAGCTCTGTGGGGATCATGTGTGTTGCTCTGTTTTGCGTCTATGTAACGCCAGATCTTTACACATAGTAAAACGAGAGCTATCGCAATTATCGCTAGCAAGATTATGACGATGGGGCCTGTAATTGTTGCAGCGGTCATTAGGTATCCTCCTCATCAGCGGCTTGTGAGATTTCGAAGATAGGGTTCGCCACTCCTCTATGTTTAATGTGTTTTTAATCAGAAAGTATGTGACTTTCTGATGCGTGCGCGAAGCAAGCTTCGTGTGGAACTAGTGCGACTCTGCACTTCGCTCTTTGACGAGTGTGAGATCTCTCTCATTCGTCATTGTATGCTCGATAGGGGAATAGATCAAGAGAAATTCTAATAATGGCTATATGTGACTATGTAGTATTTCTAAAAATAACCTGAATTCAGGGATAGTAAAGCCGATGTTGTGATGGCGGATAGGAAATGTGGATGGCAATGAGGGCCCTCAGAGGTCGTTCGGGGGGGGGCTGAATTGCTGATTTTGCTTTTGGTGTTTTGACGGGCAAGGGGCGAGGTTGCATTTTGCCAGCTAGATTAGATCAGAGATGATTATCATCGTCGGTTTTGCTAAGGGGGGGGCAAATGAGAAAAGTACTTGTCATTGGTTGCCCAGGAGCTGGCAAAAGTACATTCGCTCGCCGATTACATGGAATAGTGGGTTTGCCCCTTCATCATCTAGATTTATTGTTCTGGAACGAGGATAAAACTTTCGTGCCAGCAAGTATTTTCAAAGGTCGCCAAGAGAAGATCCTTAACACGGATAATTGGATTATTGACGGTAACTACGAAAGTACCCTGGAACGACGGCTGCTGTTTGCCGATACGATATTTTTCTTAGACTATCCATTAGACGTTTGTATCGCCGGAGTGAAAGAAAGAAGCGGAAAGTTTCGTCCAGATTTACCGTGGAAAGAAAACGAAAATGACGAGACCTTTGAAGAGCTTGTAAGCTTTATTCGGGATTTTCATAAGAGCGGAAGGCAAAAGATTTCCGCCTTATTAGGTACCTGTTCGGGTAAAGAGGTTTACCATTTCAAAAGTCGCGATGAAGCCACAATGTATTTAAATGCGCTTTGTCAAAAGTAGATTGTGCTTTAAGAGGGGCTTGTGCCTCAGTTCCGTGCAGTATCTCTGAATTTTGGGTAATAAAGCTATCGGAGCGGCTAAGCAAAAACGGGGAGGCAAGTAATGATTTTCCTGTACCTTACTGGCTAGTAAAGGTAATGTTTTACCTAGTTTTACAGGTGAGAGCGACGTTAGAAGCAGGTAAATATGGACATATTTAATATCGATGCGAAAGACATGAATCTGTTTGCCACTTCGCAGGAAGCGTATATCGCCTGTTGTGTGGTGGCGTTGCTGTGGATTTCTGAGCTTGCTATCTGGTTTTATACCTCATTTGCTCAGCGGAAACATAGCCGAGATCTGACGCTTTGGTTAATTATTGGTGCGTGGTGTTGGGGTGTTGCGTCGGGAATAGTTTTCAGAGATACCGATATGCCATCTTGGGTTCAAAATCTGCTTTTCCCTCATATTATTTATTACCTCGGTTTGGTTCTGATCGTTGTAGGTGTTGTGATTCGTTGCCTTGCAGTCATTACTTTGCGCCATGCCTTTACGCACAATGTGCAGACAACCAGCGACCAGCATCTGATTCAAAGTGGGCTTTACCAGTGGGTGAGGAACCCTGCCTACACTGGAAGTATTGTCAGTTTGATCGGTGCCACGTTCGTCTACAGATCGGTGATCGCCACTATATCTACGATATTGGTATGCGCAATATGTTACGGGCTAAGAATTCACGTGGAAGAAAGGGCCTTGCAAAACCAGTTCCACGCTGAATTTATGGATTATTGCCAGAAAGTAAAATACCGCTTGTTTCCAGGTGTGTATTAATGATTTATTGGTGCTTTTCTGCAGACCTGCCGTGAATTCCTGGGAATATCTTTGGCTACAACCCAATTCTTTTCGAAGCGGCCAAGGAAAAAGCCCGAAATCCAAGACGTGCCAATTTGTTATTGGGAAAAGCTGAAGTGGTGCTGGCTTAAGCGGCGATAAGGCCGAGGCGAATCTTATTGTTTATATGCCATTGCTGGGATCAATTATTGTGTGGGGCGCAGGGGTGGTAAGTTTGAAATAGTGCGTATTCGAAAAATGTGCTTGACACGATTCGGGCAGTCTGCAAAACTTCTATCAAGCCAAAAATTGGAAACGTTTCAATTCTCGAAGGTGAGATCATGGCCAGAAAGAAAGTGACCCTAACTGAGGTTGCGGCGTATGCTGGCGTTTCGCTCGGATCTGCTTCGCGCGCAATGCGAGGCAATGGTGCAAGCGGTGCAACTGCGCGCAAGGTCCTTGAAGCGGCCGAGGAACTCGGTTATGTCCCCAATTTGCGGGCGCGTGCGTTGCGCGAAGGCAAGACGATGACGATCGCATTCGCAGTTCCTGATATTGGTAATCCGGCTTACGTCGAGATGATGAAAGAGCTAACAAACGTTCTCTCGCCGGTGGGTTATCGGGTAACCGTGGCGCAGATAGGGTCAGACCCTCGAGATGCAATTGATTTTGTCAGATCCTTTGCCAACGGCTCGGTTGATGCGGCGATCTTGTCGGTGCTTCGTATCAGTGATGAACTTGTCGAGGCACTTAAGAAGAGCGAGATTCCTGTGGTGGTGATCGGAAGTCCGGTGGATGACGGTGACATTGAAACCATAACGACTGATTCTGCACTTGGAATTGGCATGGCGGTGCGGCATGTAGTGGATCGCGGGTGCAAAGATCTCATCTTCGTAAACGGTCCCCTTGATACCCGACCGGGTGCCGCTCGGCAAATGGGTTTCGATGACATTGTGGAACAGCTAGGTTCTGAGATTTCCTCGGCACGGACGATACGGGTTGGAGATTTCAATCTGGAAGCAGGTTCTCATGCTGGAAGGAGGATCGCGCGGCTGTGGGAGGATAAACCTGCTAGTGACGTGAAAAGAGCTGTCATTGCGGCGAACGACCTGCTTGCCATAGGTGTTATGAGGGAGCTTATGAGCGCAGGATTCTTAATTCCGAGAGATGTTGCCGTCACGGGAATGGATGCCATTGAACTGGGAAAGCTCGTCACCCCCACACTGACTTCTGTATCTCTACGAGCGGGGGAGCGGGGTCGCCTTGCTGCGGAATCCCTCCTCTCCCATTTCGATACTCCCACCAAAGTTGCGCGTTCAACGTTCTTGGAGCCGCAACTCATTATTGCTGAATCAACAGGATGGATGTGACAACCAGATGGCTTCTGTAACGTCATTTCGTGGGCGAGAGCGAAGAAAGGAAGCACTCTTTCTTGCGATCCCCTCCTTGATCCCCATTCTGATCTTTTCGGTTGTGCCGCTCATTATCGGCATCGGACTTGCGTTTACGGATGCGCGGCTTGTGCGAAAACCAGAATACAATTTCGTTGGTCTGGATAACTTCCACGATCTTATGTCGAACGGCATGTTCTGGAACTCGTTCAAAATCGGCTTGATTTGGGCGGTTTCCGTCACGTTGTTGCAGATGGTGCTCGGGATGATCCTAGCCTTGCTCCTTAACTCCAACCTTCGCTTCAGCAGCTTTACTCGAGTGCTCGCTCTGATACCGTGGGCGATGCCGCCGGTTGTTGTCGCCATCATGTGGCGGATGCTTTACTCGCCGAATGCAGGCCCGATCAATGCATTCCTCGGGTCGATAGGTCTGCCGGATAGCACAAACTGGCTGGGTAGCTTCTCAACAGCTTTCCCTGCGGTAATCGTTGTTGGAGTATGGGTTGGGATGCCGCAAACGACCATTACGTTGCTCGCTGGTTTGCAGCAGATTCCACCGGAGATAAATGAAGCCGCACAGATTGATGGTGCTAATAATTGGAAACGATTCCGACACGTGACACTCCCGTCCCTTACTCCGATTATTGCGGCCATTGCCTCGCTTAATTTCATCTGGAATTTCAATTCGTTTTCGCTTGTTTATGTGCTCACCGAAGGCGGCCCAGGAGGTCGCACCATGCTGCCGATGCTTTTTACATATATCGAGGCATTCAAGAACCGAAACATCGGATACGCGGCGGCAATGGGTCTCGTTCTAGTAGTCATCGTGACAATCCTGCTCGCGCTATACCTCAAACTTCAGCTCCGCGAAGACAAGGAGAAGTAAGATGAAACAGGTTACGCGCGCCAGCCAGTACACGCTCCTCGTCGGGTTTATCGTATTCCTTGGTTTTCCCCTTCTGTGGCTGATCTCGTCCTCATTCAAATCATCTGGCGAGCTCAATTCGCTATCGGTCAACCTCATACCTCAAGACTTCACGGCATCCAACTATTCGGTCGCTCTTGAGAAGCAAGGAATTATCAGGTCATCGTGGAACTCGCTCGTTGTCGCTCTCGCGTCAACTGCTCTCGTCGTACTCATATCCATGCCTGCAGCATATTTACTGGCCAGATACAAGGGTGCAATACGGATGATTGGCACCGGATGGGTCATGATTAGCCAGGTGTTCCCAGTCATCCTGATTATTCTTCCGCTGTTCCTCATTCTGCGGTCAATCAATCTGGCTGACTCTCTGATCGGGCTCACTCTTGTGCATACGACCTATACCCTCCCGTTCGCGCTGTGGATGCTGCAGGGATACGTGGCAAATATTCCGATTGATCTTGAGGAAGCGGGAGCGATTGATGGCGCTTCGAGATACCAGGTACTCAGGCAAATTGTCTTCCCGTTACTGGCACCCGGAGCTGTCGCGACTGCGCTGTTTGCTTTTGTCTCCTCGTGGAACGAGTTTTTCTTCGCTCTCGTTCTACTCCAATCTCCAGAAAATTACACACTACCAATCACGCTGAAGATGTTTATCGGTGGTGAGGGCAAAGTGGCCCTCGGTCCATTAGCGGCTGGCTCGGTTCTTGCCGCTATTCCATCCATCATCTTCTTTTCAATCATGCAGAGAAAACTAATCTCCGGGCTAATGTCCGGCGCGGTCAAAGGCTGACCGTAAAGAGAGGAAAACCATGCGCACATACAAGATTCTGATAACGGTGATGGCGGCGGCAATTGGCCTTGCCGCCTGCGGTGCGGACGAAAAATCCGCAGAAGGAGAGCCGATCCGGCTTAGCTTCCAATCGCTCTCCGATCAACCAGCCACAATCGAGGTAACGAAACAGATTGTTGACACCTGGAACAAGGACAATCCCAATATCCAGGTTGAGATCATTCCTGCCGGCTGGGACGGCATCTACGACAAGCTCATAACGCAGTTCAACTCTGGGTCAGCTCCCGACATCATCCATTATGAGGCTGCTTCAATCATCCCCTTTGCTCGCGATGGATACCTCGCAGACCTCTCTGGACTCCTTGATAAAGACTTTGTCGCCGATGTCCCCAAAGGGATCATGGAGTCAGTGACCGTGGATGGGAAAGTCGTTGCCGCGCCAACAGAACTCCAGTCCTACATGGTGTTTGCTAATAAGAGCATTTTGAACAAAGCCGGAATTGAGATCCCGCACGGCGAAACAATGACCTGGGATGAACTGCGGAACATTGCAAAAGCGACGACAAATGCAGATACCTACGGTCTTGCCTGGGGGCTCAAGTCGCCTACCGCTGCAATGATGGCTATGGGCCCGCAATTCGACGGCAACTTCTTCGAAGGCACTGGGGAAGATGTGCGTATCAACGTGGGCGAAGGAGAGCTGGCTATTCCTAACATAATCCACGACATGGCCTACGTGGACAAGACCCTTTTCCCGCTATCTCTAACCCAATCGGGTTCTGAGGTGCTAGCTAGCTTCTACGCCGGCAAAGTTGCCATGACGATCCAGGGCTCTTACCAGGCCGCCAATATTGCGGTAGATGCTCCCAAAGGCTTCGATTGGGTCGTCTTGCCTCCGCTCAAGGGCACGGCAGGTGCTGGTCAATCAGCAAACCCGCAGACTCTCTCGGTAAACATTGATTCTGAGCATGTCGAAGAGTCGGCAGCATTTATCAACTATTTCGTAAAGGCGGAAAACCTTGCCACGATCAACAAGGCAGATGCTCTCATTCCGCCTTCGCAGTCGGCTCAAAAGCGTATGACTGAGTCCCTTGGCGGCGACGACAATTGGAAGACCATTCTCTCCTCAGGTCAGTATATGGTCTCCGCTCCCTACCTCTTTGCGGACCACTACGCACAGTGGAAAGACACAGTTGCCACCCCGGCCTACCAGAAGTACTTCGCTCAGGAAATTGATGCCGCACAACTCCAGGAGGCCTTGACCAGCGGGTGGAACACTATAACCCACTAGGTAAATAAAAGACGAAACTGCTGTATTAAAACCGCACAGAAGAAGGGTCACATCAATGGGAATCCGCGAAAAGTCACGAGCCGTCATCGCCGGTGTGGCTGTCGGAGATGCTCTCGGCGGCGCTACCGAGGGATGGTCGCCGGAGCAAATTCGGCAAAGGTGGGGCGGTCCGGTTACCGGAATAGTTGAGCCCTACTATTCGGACTGGAAAACAGCGCGACCTATCGCCCCCTACCACAAGGGCGATGGGCACGTGACCGACGATACGCTTATGACCAGGATTCTCATTGATGTGTACGCCTCAGTCCGTCGGCACTTAACTGCCTACGATATGGCGTCGGAAATTGTCCCAAGGTTGATTGGCGAGGAAGTATGGATCCCTGAACTGGAGGAGTCGCGAATCCCTCTGCAACGGCTCTTTCTCGCGGAGAAATGGATTGTAACGCGGCTCCACTATGGTCATATTGATCCCCGTGAAGCGGGAGTCGGGAACATCGTAAACTGCGGCGCTGCAATGTATATGGCTCCGGTGGGAATCGTCAATGCGGGGGATGCTGCCGGGGCTTACGCGGAGGCCATTGACTTATCTGGAGCGCACCAGTCGTCATACGGCCGGGAGGCCGCCGGTGTCTTTGCTGCCGCTGTTGCCCAAGCGATGGTAGCTGAATCAATAGATGAGGTTGTTGATTGCGCGATTGAGCTTAGCCATGATGGGACGCGACAGGCGATCATTGCGGTTGCGGAGTGTGCGCGCTCCTTGCGATCTGCCGGCCTCAACTCGACCAACCTAGCTGATATTAATTCTGCTCTACGTGACGCGATACGCCCCTACGATACCGTCGGAGATGCATACCGAGAAATGAGCTCCGACGCCCGCAGACCGTCGCGAACCAAAGCAATCGAAGAACTTCCAGTGGCTCTGGGATTATCGCTTGTTTATTCGGGAAATACCCGAGATGCTATCGTCTGTGCGGTTAACTATGGGCGCGATTCGGATTCGATTGCCGTCATGACGGCAGCAGTGTGCGCAGGACTCACTGGTCTTGAATCTATTCCAAAAGATTGGATCGATGATATTGGTGCCGCAAGTCAACTAGACATTCTTGGCCTTGGCGACAAGATCGCTGATGCGGCAAGAGACATTATTGAAGCTGATGTCGCCCGTCTTCGCACACTCCTCGAAACAAAGCTCAATTTTGAAACAGTGCGGGGAGTCCTATCGTGAGATTAACCTGGGCGCAGCCTGAAGATCTTGTTCCGCATGAGTTTGTTGCTCTGCGTGAGGAAGGCGTGGATACTACTGAGTTTGAAAAGGTATGGGTTGATGCCGGCGGATCCCTCATCCCAGAAGTATCTGGCGCGTCTGCCGTTGCCGCTCCAGCCGAGCGACGAGTAATTGCGCGGAAGATTCTCCATGCCCTACAAGAAGTTGAGAGCCCAGCGAGAACCGAAGCGATTTATGCTCCATATCGCGCTGCTGCTATGCGAGAGCCACGTCCAATAGGCCGAGCAGATTACGAACGTCGGGTTGCAGGGGCGTGGCACGGCAGGCTGGTGGGATGTCTGTTGGGTAAACCCGTCGAGAAAATTCCGCGCCAGGGGGTCGAGGAAATCGCACGTGCCACTGGAAATTGGCCAATCAGCTCATATTTCACTGCTAAGGGCTTGCCTGAGGAGATCTCCGTGCGCTGGCCGTGGAATAGGCGTTCCCGGCCGACGAGCCTCAAAGAGAACATTAACGGTATGCCCGAGGATGACGACATTAACTATCCACTCCTCGCTCTGAGCCTTCTCGAAGAGAAAGGGTCAGACTTTACCAGCGATGATGTGGTCAACCTCTGGCTTGCTAATCTCAGTGCTGGTCGCGTTTTTACTGCGGAACGTGCCGCTTACCGCAATATTCTCGATGCTCGGCCGGTACCAGAGTCTGCTATATACATAAATCCGTTCCGTGAATGGATTGGCGCTCTCATACGAGCTGACGTATTTGGCTGGGTTAATCCGGGTAATGAAGCGAAAGCAGCGGAGATGGCGTGGCGAGATGCGCGAGTATCCCACACTCGTAATGGTGTGTATGGAGAGATGTGGGCGGCTGCCTTGACCTCCTCCGCCATGACTGCTGATAGCGCTGAAGAGGCAATCGAACGATCTCTCACTGTTATCCCACCTACGTCTTTACTGGCACAGGCAGTGCGTAGCGGAGAGCAGATAGGTCGCGACGCGGGCACCCTCAGGGAAGGTCTTGATCGGCTCCATGCTGATTTCGGTCACTATCACTGGGTCCACGTCCTCAATAACGCGGCAACGATCAGTTTCGCTCTCACCGTTGGAAAAGGAGATTTTACTGCCTCAATTGGGGCTGCCGTATCGGCGGGGTGGGATACCGATTCGGTGGGAGCCACGGTTGGAAGTGTGGCCGGTGCGCTCGGCGGTACTGCCAAGATTGACCGCGCCTGGACCGACCCTATCCACGGATTCTTGCGCACATCGCTTCCAGGCATGAACGAGATTCACGTCAGCGAAGTTATTTCACGCACTATTGATCTCGGGGAGAGAATTTCTCATGTATGACGTCATGGTTATCGGTAGTTCAAATCTGGATACCGTTCTTAGCGTTCCAACTATTCCTAAACCAGGAGAAACAATTCTGGGATACACCATCGATAAAATTGGTGGTGGCAAGGGTGCCAACCAGGCGGTTGCTGCCGCTCGAGCCGGTGCTAAAACTGCATTTCTTTCTGCTTTTGGTCAGGATGAGGCGGGCGCAATGCTGCGCGCTGCGTTAGAAGGTGACGGGATTGACGTCTCCTCCTCGGTGAGTTCCGCCCAGCCGACTGGCGCTGCGTATATTGCCGTATCGGAAGATGGCGAGAATTCAATCGTCGTTATTGCTGGCGCAAACCAATCAGAGGAACTTTTAGAGGGCGCTAAGGATCTCGAAATAGAAGCTCGCGTTATTCTTTTCTCTCTTGAGATCCCGATGCGTGTTGTACAGGCGGCACTTGAGCGCGTCGGCGATGCGAAAGTCATCATTAATGTTGCGCCGGTTACTGATCTTCCTGCGGATGTGGCGAGACGGGTTGATGTGCTTGTTGTTAATGAGCATGAAGGGGCTGCGCTCGCTGAGCATACTGATCGGGGCGAGATTATTGAGATCCTCGGTGCGACGTATCCGGCTGTGGTTATGACTCTCGGTAAGAACGGGGCCCTTGTTGCTGAGCAGGGTAACGATAGCGTCCTGATCGAACCGTATGAGGTTTGTGCCGTAGATTCGACCGGGGCAGGAGATACGTTCTGTGGATACGTGGCTGCTGGTCTTGCTCGTGGTGACACGCTAGTTGAAGCTGTTCGGCGCGCAACTATTGCGGGAGCGCTCTGCGTAACGAAAAAGGGAGCTCAACCAGCGATCCCATACCTTGATGACGTAATCAACGCCGAAGAGCAGTAGTGGAAAGAGTAATGCTGTGGTTATCAGGTATTCATTTGATTCGCTCCAACCCCGACCTATCGATCTGCCAACAGAGGTACCACTTGACGATGATGCTGATCTTTCGGTGCTTGATGAGGCAAAGATTCTTGCTGCGCCCGCCTCACGGGCCGACGTTGAGCGGTGGCGGGATCAGATCGAGCGGTGGCGAGAAGAAGCTAGGAGTAGGCTTTGCTATTCCGGGGCTCAATATGACCGGATAGAGAGCCAGTGGGCGCAAACATGTTTTGCCGTGGCGCAGGTATGGCTGTGGGATGAATTGCTGTACTCCTTTGAGGATCATGTTTTTACGCCACAGAAATTCCTGGCGGATGCTAGGCAACGGTTGGGCGGGTTAGATGCAGTTGTCCTGTGGCACGCGTATCCCGTTATTGGTCTTGACGACCGGAATCAATGGGACTATTACAGGCAGATCCCCGGCTTAAAAGAACTCATAGCACAGTTCCATGCAGCAGGAGTGCGGGTCGGTGTTGACTACAACCCGTGGGATACCCAAACGCGAAGAGGAAAGGCGGATGTTGAAGAGCTTGCTGCTCTGGTAGCAGATCTGGGAGCGGATGCGGTATTCCTTGACACCCTTAAAACGGCGGAACCCGAGCTTGTTGAGGCATTAGAACGGGCCAAGCCAGGCATTGTTCTCGAAGGGGAATCGCGCGTCCTGCTTGCCCGCATTGAAGACCACGGCGCCTCCTGGGCACAGTTTTTTGCGGATTCCCCAGTACCTGGTGTGTTAAAGAGCCATTTCTTCGAGCGGCGCCACATGCTCCACCATGTTCGACGATGGCACCGCGACCACTCCGAAGAGATCCAGTCGGCCTGGGTGAACGGAGTGGGGCTCATGATGTGGGAGGTTGTCTTTGGTGTCTGGGTTGGATGGAATAAGCGCGACCGATCAACTGCTGCCAGGATGCTGACACTTCAGCGATCTTTATCGCATTTCCTTCTTGAGGGGCAGTTCACGCCGCTCGTTGAATGTGCTGACAATGCAGATGACAAGTTGGTTTTTGGCTCGTCGTGGAAACGTGGAACGGACACCTTATATGCCCTGGTGAACAGGTCCGAAACCCCAATAACGCTTAAACCCATCCGAGAAGAAACTGGAATCGTACAACTTGATCTCATGACTGGCGCAGTGGCGCAATGTCTTGCGATTACGATCCCTGCACGAGGAATCGCCGCGGTTATGACCAGTCAGGGAGAAATAGATCCAGACATGATTGAGCTTGCTAGCGAAGTTTCCGTGATTGAGCTATCTGATGATGCGCGGTTCGAACATCGGAGAGTCCATCGAGTCCATGAATCCAGCCGTTCAAAGAATACTGGCGAATCAGGTGTGCTCATTGAGCCTGGCGAGTATGTACTGACGGTTCGTTATCGGGGTAGGGAAACCGGGATGTATGACGGAGCGCCATACGTTGATGAATGGAAACCTCTCGTCCCACGCCTGCATGACCCGCGAACGCTCGAAAGAGTGACCACCTTGGATAATCCGGTTATTGTTGCCCAACATGAAGTGACGAATGACGAATTCCTGCACTTCGTCCGCGAAAGCGGATACCAGCCAGCCGTATCCAATCGTTTTCTCCTCCATGTGAAAGACGGAGTTAATGGGCGTGGTCACGAGCCGGTGTGTTTCGTCAGCTTAGAAGATGCTCGCGCGTACTGCGAGTGGGTGGGTGGCCGTCTGCCTACCGAAGATGAGTGGCAGATAGCCGGAGATAAACAAGGATTCCAGCGCCTGGAGCCGCACGTATGGAATTGGACGGAATCAGAATATTCCGACGGCAGGAGTCGTTTTGCCATCCTCAAGGGTGGATCCGATGCGCAATACGATGAATCGGAGTGGTACTTCGATGCGGGCGTGCGTCCCCCGGATTTCTCCGCAAAACTCCTCCTCATGGGATTGGGGATGTCTCGATCAGAACGTATTGGATTCCGAGTTGCATTTGATAGGAGAAACAAGTGAGTGTCTCAAGAAATCGCGAGGATGGGCCACTATCGGGATTGACGGTGATCGACGCATCAACCTTGTTTGCCGGGCCACTTGCCGCCATGCATCTTGGTGATTTTGGTGCGCGCGTCATTAAGGTCGAACATCCCTCCAAGCCGGATCCATCTCGGGGGCATGGTGCTGCGAAGAATGGCGTCAATCTGTGGTGGAAGACTCTGGGCCGGAACAAGGAATGTGTGACCTGCAATCTTTCCTCTCCGTCAGGGAAGGACGTATTCCTCCGACTCGTTGAACGAGCGGATGTTCTTATTGAGAATTTCCGTCCGGGGACCCTTGAACGCTGGGGATTGGATCCGGAGGTTCTTCACGAACGCAACCCGCGTCTTGTTCTCGCCCGTGTCACCGGATTTGGTCAGTTCGGGCCGTATGCTCACCGACCTGGCTTCGGTACGCTTGCCGAATCGATGAGTGGATTTGCATCCATGACGGGGGAGCCCGATGGTCCGCCGACATTGCCTCCGTTTGGGCTAGCTGACGGGATCACTTCCCTTGCCACAGCCTATGCCGTCATGACTGCTCTTCATGATCGCGACCGCACAGGCAAAGGCGGGATTGTTGACCTCTCGATTCTCGAACCCATGCTTGCAGTTCTTGGTCCTCAAATTTCGCGTTGGGATCAGCTACGTACAATCCAGCCTCGAACCGGCAATAGGTCAAGCAATAACGCTCCAAGGAATGTGTACCGAACACGTGATCGGCAGTGGGTCGCAGTGTCAACTAGTGCTCAATCGATAGCCGAGCGCGTTGTTGATCTCGTTGGGCGACCGGATTTTATTTCCGAACCGTGGTTCGCCACAGGTGCGGGTAGGGCAGCGCATGTAGAAGAACTTGATGAGGCTGTTGGATCGTGGATTGCCCAGAGGGATAGGGATGACGTCATTGCTGCTTTCACGCAGGCTCAGGCTGCCATTGCCCCGATTTATACGGCCGAGGACATCGTGAATGATCCGCAACTGAATGCAATTGGTGCCATCCAAAAGATCGAAGATAATGATTTTGGTCAGATGCTGATGCAGGGTCCTCTCTTTAGATATTCAGAGAAGGATGCGACCATCTCTTTCACAGGCAGAGCGCACGGTGCAGATACGGATAGCGTCCTTGAGGAACTTGGTTTCAATAAAGCGGATATAAATATTCTTCGTGCCGAAGGAGCAATCTAGTGGTAGCGCCCATGCGAGACGAGCATGTTCACGCAGTTCCTCTCACCTGGCTTTACGTACCTGGTGATCGCCCTGACCGTATTATTAAAGCGCTCGCAACGAAAGCGGATAGGGTCATTGTGGATTTGGAGGATGCGGTTGCTCCGCAGAAGAAAGCCGAGGCGCGTAAGAATCTTCACCTTCTCAGTGAGTATCCAGATCGCCCCACTGAAATCCGCATCAACGCGATCAATAGCCCCTGGTTCGACGATGACTGTATGGTCGTGCAACAACTTTCGCATGTTTCGGTGCGGGTGCCTAAGGTCGAATCCCCGGATCAGGTCTGCCTTCTGGGTGAGAAGCTCCCAGGTAAATCCTTGACCCTGTTGATTGAGTCTGCCATTGGGGTTGAGAATGCTTATCTGTTAGCCCAAGCCTCGCCCTCTGTCGAGTCGTTAGGTCTCGGTGAGGCAGACTTACGATCTGATTTAGGGGTTAGCGATCCAGCGGGATTATCGTGGGTGCGCTCTCGTATCGTTGTAGCGAGTCGGGCTGCTGGATTGCGTTCCCCAGCGATGTCCGTCTATCCGAATGTGAGAGATCTTGACGGGCTGGCGCTATCCTGCGCTCAGGGGCGAGATCTAGGTTTCGTTGGTCGAGCTGCAATTCATCCTAAACAATTGGAGACTATTCGCCGTGCGTTTCAAGCCACTGCAGAAGAACGTGAGCGAGCGCAACGCATTATCGGCAGTGTTGCTGGAGCGGCTCAGCAGGGGAGCGGTACTTTCGTTTTAGAAGACGGAACTTTCCTTGATGTTGCGATGGTGGAAGAAGCGAAGCGGGTGCTCGGAAGAGTTTAGGTTTCCGCTTATTTCTGCTCGTTTTCGCTCATGTTTCCGCAGTTCGTGGATGCGCGTCAGGAGAGGCTATGCCGGCGGGTATAAGAACTGGGGCGCAAGAACTAGGGGCATAAGAACGGGGCTCTGATGGGCGTAAGAACTAGGCTCTGGTGGATTTTGCCGAGTTTATGTTGAGGTTTTACGTTGAATTGCTTTACCCGTGCCCTGTTTTTGATGAGCTGGTTGCTGGTTTTTGATGGGGCGTGCGTGCTTTACGGCTCTCGTCATATCTCGCTTCGCTACGGCAATTACGTCGTTTCTGGTCAGCTCATTACGCCATTTCTTGGTTAACTATTCTGAATCCTCGCGCCGTGCTACAAGGTTGAGGTATGGGCATTTAATCCACGCATCGCCTTTTAAGAGTAATAGCATTGGCGAAAAGAGGAGAACGCTGCCTTGCAATCTTTATTTCATGGCTTGTTGATATTGTGCAGGGCTAGTAATAAGAAAGTAGGAAGAAAAGGAATTCGCGTTAAGGGATAGCGGAGGGCACATGGTGTTTGAGGTCAGTAATTTACAGTGGACGCGAGAGCCGAAAAATTACGTCATTTCCCAGGATAAAATAGAGATCGTTACCGAACCGCATACTGACTTATGGCAACGCACCTACTACCATTTTCGCAATGACAATGCCCCAGTGTTGCAGATGTCTACCCGTGAGAAATTCTTTTCCTTTGTTGTGAGGACGGAGTTCTCTAATAGCTGCCATCGTTTCGATCAGTGTGGCGTCGTGCTTTATCTTGATAGCGAGAACTGGCTTAAAGGTTCTATTGAATATGAAAACCAGCATTTTCAGCATTTAGGTAGCGTCGTAACTAATAATGGCTACTCGGATTGGGCGACGACGGAGATCCCTGCTGATGTTAAAGCTATGTGGTATCGCTTGAGCCGTCGGGAGGACGATTTCTGTATCGAATGTTCGGTGGATGGCGTCGTATTTCAGCAGATGCGCGTATGCCATCTCCATGCGGCTCAGGATGAGATTCGCTTTGGTGTGTATGCGTGTAGCCCAGAGGATTCTTCATTCCGTGCCGTCTTTACGGATATGGATGTGATGGAATGTCAATGGCTAGCGCATGATGGTCAGTCACCGGACAAAGATGTATAAACATATAAAAGCCATGACATCGGATCGATCATTGTTTATTATGGGATGAATCCTGCAGGGCATCTCTTCGATGGGGAAGAGATAGGGGGGATAGGGAAGAGGTTTGTGATGACGCTACATGCACGCTATCCGCGCCTCGCTGTGGGGCTTGCCCTTTTCGGCCTTCTCGCCTCAGGATGTACAGATAATAGCAATCCCTCGTCGAGCGACGATACAACGCATAAACAGGAATCTACCCAATCGGTCAATACGCCGGCATCGCAGGATTTTGATTACAATTCTTGGAAACCGGCGACGCGGGTCGCCCCTGTTGTGCTTGATGATCAAGCTTTAGCAAAGGCTCGCCTGGAATGGTTAGAACGCAATCGGGCGACGATTAATGCTGGTAATGGGGCGCAGATTGAGCCGCCGCCTCTCGTCCGTTACCTGGAACTTGGTGAGACGTTCGAACCTGTTGCGCAGTGCATTAAAGAGGCTGGTTATGATGTGCGGCTATCCCCAGATGGCCATGGTTTCGCATATACGCATCAACCGCCGGATCTTTCAACACAGATGTGGACGTGTTTAGCCCAATACACCCCGAAAGAAGTGTTATATCCGACAGGAGCGGATCAGGAATCTGTAATCTACGACTATTACACGACGTTCTTTGTTCCGTGCGCTGAAGCCCAAGGTGTCGTTTTCTCTGGTGAGATTCCAAGTAAACAAGCCTGGTTAGCTTCCTTGCATGGCGATTCAGGGACTCCGTGGCATCCGGTGACCCCTGGGTCAACGTGGTCTACGGAGAGCCAACACGAATTTGATGACGCTAAATTAACGGCACTGTATAAGGCCTGCCCATCCTCCCCGCCAGCTAGTGCCTTATACGGTGAATGAGCATGAAAGCGAAACGGGTCCAGCTCACACTGCTTATAGTGTGTGCGTTGCTCTGTGCTTTTTGGGCGGGAAGTGTTGTCTCGCGAGCCGGAATGACGAACGAGGGCAGTAACGCCGAACCGACTTATGCCAAAGTGGCTAAGGGTGCTCTCGGCAAAGAAGCACATATTACCGTGATGGCTCAACAGGAAATCCGAGATTTTGGGATCAATCGGCTCGCCGGAACGTTGACGTTTTTAGCAGCAAGTGGTGAGTTTAAGACGGGAGACGTCCTTTATAAAGTTGATGGGCGGGAGGTTCTTGCTCTGCCAGGAACAGTTCCGTTTTATCGGGATCTTGCGCGAGGAATTTCTGGCGAGGATGTTGCGCAACTAAATGTGGCTCTTCGCGAACTTGGATTTTCGCCTGACGAGGGATCGGAGTTCGGTGCGCGCACGCAAAGCGCAGTGCGTCAATGGCAAGAAAGCCGTGGGCATTCGGTAACTGGCTCTATTATGCTCGGTGAGGTTATCGCGATCCCAGCATTGCCGGCGGCGTTGACCTTTGATCCGACAGCGCATATTTTAGGCGCATCGCTAGGTGGCGGTGAACCGATGTTTAAGATGCGGCAGGGAGAACCACAGTTCAAAGTGGTGTTAACTGCGCATCAGTCAACAATGATCGGAGCAGACGTCCCCATAGTGATCAGCTATCAGGATCTCACCTGGCACGGAATTATCGGTCAAGCAACAACGGGTGAGGATGGTCAGATTACCGCACCCGTCACCCCTGCGGAGGGTACTTCGATATGCGCTCAGGATTGCGGGAGGCTACCTGCGTCGGCAGCAGTCAACCTCACCGGATTGGTCACCATCGTTCCGCAACAGAGTGGCTTAACTGTTCCCGTTTCTGCGCTGCAGCTAGAAAGCGGCGGAAACGTCTACGTTATGCGTCGGGCAGGTAGTGCGGATGAGAAGGTTCCCGTCAAACTCCTGGGAAGTCAAGACGGAGTAGCCCTTATAACGGGAGTGAACGACGGCGACGAGGTGCTCATTGATGGTAAAGCTAAGCAATGAGCTAGTTAGTTGGCTGCGCAGAAACCGAAATAAAAGCTCGCACACACATCTGAATGATGAGCTGCATACGACCTCGTGCGATACATTGCCTGATGCTCCATGCGCCGAGCAAATTAATAAATCAGCTCTTGAGCTGGCGGATCCTCCACTTGAGTCATCTCAAGAGCTATATGCCGATCCGGTATGTAGGGCGCCTGCTGATTCGCGACCTATATCTGTTACTACGCCCGTGAGCGAACCGAGTGGCGAAGCGCTGAGACGATCGCATAATGAGCCGGTCATCTGGGGTGTTGAGGATCTGTATTTTTCTTATAAGCCGCATCTTCCTGAGCTGTTTCATGGGCTGACGCACACGTTCACGCCTGGTGCTATTACGGCACTAACAGGAGCTTCCGGTCGAGGAAAATCAACTCTGCTCTATATTCTCGGCTTGCTATTGCGGGCTAACTCTGGGCGGATAATTCAAGGCGGCGTTGATATAGGGCGGCTTAAAGATTCTGCCGCTTCCCACATACGCGCACGCGATATTGGTTTTATTTTTCAAAGTGCGGAACTTGATCCGGCTGTGCCGATCCTGCGTTCGATTATTGAACCGGGGATGTATGAGGGGCGTCCCTTGGAACATTTGCTTACTCGCGCTCGCGAACTCTTAGAACAGTTCGGGCTTGGCGAACTTGCTGAGCGTCACCCTGGGCAGATCTCGGGTGGCCAAGCGCAACGAGTGGCGGTATGCCGCGCCTTAATCTGTGAGCCACAGATTATTCTGGCTGACGAACCGACGGGAAATCTGGATCGGGAGAATGCGGCCGCTCTTTTGCGAGCCTTGACGGAGATTGCTCGTTTGGGGACCACGGTTGTTATTGCCACCCATGATCCTTTTGTTGTGGAGAACGCCGACGAGGTGCTTGCGCTATGAAGTTATCTCGGATTGTTGTTTTGGGAATGCAGACGGCTCGTTCTACGCCGGTGACGTCTGGGCTTATGGTGATCATTGCTGCTCTTCTTTCGATGTTAACTTTGGTGACTATTGGGCGTGCTACTGCTGCCGAACAGGAACTTACCGAGAAAATAGAGCGGCCTGCGGCTCGCGTGCTCACCGTTCGAGATATTGCTAATGCTGGTTTTATTAATCCATTGACGTTGGAGGCGGTGTCGCACCTTTCTTCGACGGAGGTCGTGGTTGGGATGAGCGCTCCGATAGATATGCGAAATGGCCTCCTTGAGGGAGCGACGCCAGTTCCGATATGGGAGGTAACTAAACCGGAGGCGGTTGCCACGCTGACGGCGGGGCGGTTACCTCATGCCGGGGAGGTAATTCTTTCCGAATCAGCCACGCATCTCCAGCGGATTAGTCAGCCGAGTGGCTATATCACAGGTGCGGAGGATCGGGAGTACGCTGTTGTCGGATTTTTCAAAGCGAAACCAGGCTTTGATATTTTCGATTCCGGTGGAATTGCCGGTGCTGGAGGTGAGCCGGTAACTGGATTAATCGGTTTAGTGAAATCTACTCGGCAGGCTTCAAGTTTTCAGCAGGACGTGCTCGGCATACTTGGTTCGCCCGCGCGAGAATCAGTTATGGTGGAGTCTCCGTCGGGGATACGTGCGGCGGCGGATGCTGTGACCGTTGATGTGGCGCGGTATAACCGAAGTACTATTCTTATTGCTTTTGCTTTGGGCGGGTTGCTCATAGCAGCAACGGTTTTAGCTGATGTGCTCTTGCATCGTCGTGATCTGGGGCGGCGTCGAGCGCTGGGAATAAGTCGGGGTGATTTGACCCTGCTGACGATAGTTCGCACGATAACGCCAGCAGCGCTTGGGGCTTTTATCGCCTCGGGCGGTATCGTCGTGTATTTTCTCAATCGTGGGGTGTGGCTTGATGTCCCCCTTATTGTTTCGAATTTTGTTCTCTGTATTGGGCTGACGGGGATTGTTTCGGCGTTGCCTGCGGCGTGGTCGGCGTCGCGCGACCCAGTTGCTGTGCTGCGCACGCCCTAGCAGGTGTAATAGCGCGGCTGTGTTTTGGGGTGGTCGTGTCGTGAAGTTCTACTTTAAAAGCTGTGCTTTAAGGCGCGGCTTTAGATGGCGTGGTTTTCGCTATTTTTCTTTTATCTGCCTGACGTTTCCGCTGTCCTTTGAATATTCGGTAGAACTATGGATCCATGCAAAGTAACTCTTCCTTGGTTCTAGTTTTTGCAAAGAGGTCTATTTTTTTTGGGGGGGGGAGAGAGAATGTGCCCCGCGGATTTTTTTGGGGGGGGGATTTAGCGGATGAGAGCGGCGATCCGGCATTATGATGGATCATCATTAGCGGTTTGATAGCTGACATTTACGGAATTATTTATGCCGTGGGCGGGATTTCTCTTTATTAGCCCACAGAAGCTGGTGTTGAGTGCGCTATCTAAACTCGACCGTGGGTATTTGAAAACGTCTGCTGATCTGCGGCTAAATTGGATTATCAGTAAAAGCATTGTAAAAGGGGTGTTGGTATGATACTGTGACTCAAAACACAACGAGGTGTTTTGTGGTGAAAGGGCACATCATGAAGAAACTCCTATCAGTTCTTTGTTCGGGGATGATGGTAGCTGCCGCCTTTATGTGCTCTGCTGCTCCGGCCCACGCGGCAACTGCTACTATTACGAAAGTCTGCTCGACAAATGCGATTGTTACTGCGGTTTCTGCTGTGCCAAATCCGGCGAGACATGTTCATACCTATGTTGCTTCATCTGGAGCAAAGCAGGTTGAGGATTCTAGAACAATGGTGATTCGCCATACGTCTGGATCGGGATATTATCGGGCAACAGTCACCCTTAAAACAAGTACGCATGAATCCTTTACCGAGTATTCGGCAAGCTGCCTGACGATTGGCTAATGAGCTAATGGTGCGGTTTTCATTGGCGAGAAAGCAACTCTTAGTAGGTATTGCTGCGGTGGGAGTTCTGCTTTCAGGGTGTGGCGGCTCGGATGAGAGTCCGGCTGCCACGCCTACCATTGTTGATAGTCCAGCAGTGAGTGTGCAGCAGGGTACGGCTACCGCTTCGAATGGAAATAAAACCTATACGAACGCACCTGATGTGATTGTCGGAGAGGATGGTCAGCGCTCTTTCCCGACGATAACTACTCAGGAGACTCTGGACCTGATGTGGGAACAAGCTCTTTCTGATATTCCAGAGGGAACACCCATTCCAGAACGCCCCCAGGTTGATGTTGTTGTAGTTAAAGATCCTGAACAAAACAAATCTGGATACGTTCAATGTATGGCGGATTCCGGATTTCCGGGATTCACAATTTCTGATAGTGGAGTCAGCTCGCCAGAGATTCCGGCTGGGCAAATTGCGGCATACAATGTGGCTGACTATATCTGTACTGCTAAAAATTTTGTTCCGACTCCGGCACCCATGGATGAAGCGGATATGAATCGGCTTTACGATCATCAGATCAATTATGTTATTCCATGCTTAGAAAAATTAGGGTATCGAGTACACAATTTCCCCTCGCGTCAAACTTTTGTTGATCGCTATTTTGCGGAGCGTCAATATGAATTGGCGACTGATCTAGTGGGGCTATCTCCACAGGAGAGCGCGAAATGGGCTACCGAGGATGAATCTGTTTCATGCCATGCCTATCCGCCGGGGTTATGGGATGAGTAAATCGGCGCTTTTTCTGCGCATACTCGGTGCTCTCCTAGCGCTCGGAGTGGTTTTCGGCGCAGGATGGTGGGCGGGAAGTGCCACCTTTGGGTCGCGATCCACTGATCCTGAGGTGGCGCCTCCAACGTATGCTGAGGCCCGCCAAGGGCATGTTGGGCGTGAATATAGTTTCGGTATCACCGCTCGCCTGCCAATGGCTCCCGTTGCGGTTAACCTTCTCGAAGGCGTGGTCACTGCGATTGGTTCTCCTGATGTTGCGCAAGGCAGCCTGTTATATCGGGTAGCGCAAACTCCTGTCATCGCGGTGCGTTCACAGCTTCCGTTTTATCGTGATCTCAGTGAAGGCGCCCGAGGGGATGACGTACATGCTTTGCAGCAGATGCTTGTTGACTGTGGGCTGCTTGCAGGCGCTGATGGAGTTTTTGGGGCGGGCACAACCCATGCCCTGAAACAACTGCAGTTATCCCGTGGTGGGGAAGCGACGGGAGTTGCGCCGCTGGGATCTTTAGTGGCTTTCTCGACGCTCCCTACGCACATCAGCTTTTCACCGGATCTACGTATGGCCACCCTGATAACTACTGGCGCTACGGTCATCTCTGCCCCGTCGGCGCAACGGGATTTTATTATTAGTGCCAATAAACAACAGGTTGAGTTTGTGCCTGTAGGGGCTGAAGTTGTGTTCAACTATGGTGATGCGTCATTTAATGCGGTGGTATCCCGCGTTGAGCCGAATACCTCAGGGGAGGGCGTAGTTGCCTATCTTTCCAGCTCTGATGGTGGGAGCGTCTGTGCGGATCGCTGCGATGTTTTGCCGACGCTCCCGGAAGTGACGATGTTAGGGGCAGTACATCCAGAAAAGTCGGTGGAAGGAGTGGTGATCCCAGCCGCAGCAGTTGTTACATTATCTGATGGCAGTACAAAGGTGCTGATGAGTGACGGTGAAGAACGCCAAGTGACGATCCGTGGCTCTGGTCAGGGTCTGGTTGTTGTTGAGGGCGTTGCCGTCGGAGAGAAAGTAACACTCGGTGTTGAAGTAGTGAGCAGATAAATGCTCAGTGTTCGCGATTTATCATTTTCTTACCCGAAGTCTGACGAGAAACTGTACGACGGGCTGACTCACACATTTGAAGAGGGCAAAGTTACGGCTGTTACCGGGGCATCGGGCTGTGGGAAATCTACCTTGCTGTATATTCTTGGGCTAATGTTGCGCCCAACAAAAGGCGGGGTATATGTGGATGACGTTGAACTCTCCGCTCTTTCGCATGCCGATCGCGCTAGGGCACGCGCACAGACTTTCGGATTTGTGTTCCAAGATGCGGCGCTGGATCCAACGCGCACAATCCGTGATTGCGTCATTGAGCCAGCCCTCTATGCTGGGTGGAAACGCTCTGTCGCTGTCGCGCGAGCACAAGCTCTTTTGGAACTTACTCAGGTTTCTTATCGAATCGACCATAAAGCCAATGAGATTTCGGGTGGTCAAGCTCAACGTGTGGCATTAGCGCGGGCGTTGGTGAATGATCCTGCTGTCATCCTTGCCGATGAACCGACCGGAAATCTTGACCGTGCCAATGCGTCAATCGTGCTGGATGTGTTTTCCCAGCAGGCGCGTAGCGGGCGCACGGTTATCGTCGTTACGCATGATCCCTTCGTTGTCGATCATGCAGATCTTATTCTTGAATTAGATCACCTTGACGCTTCCACTCCTGATTCGACTACCCGCAGGGAAGTGGGGGCTGAGTGATGAGAGGGCGTGAGCTACTTCGAGAAATCCTTGTTTCAACGCGAGCATTGATTCTATCCTCGGCAATGATTGCCGGTATTGCCATGATTATTTGCCTGTCGGCAATCTTGACGGTAGGGCGGTCGGCGGCGGCCGATGCGCAGCTCCTTGCGCGTCTTGATGAGGCCGGTACTCGCTCATTTTCAATTGTTGATAGCAACAATATTGGGTACCTCAATGATCCAGTTTTCTCGGCGATCGAGAGTTTATCGACGGTTGAGGACGCCTACGGTTTCTCAGTTGCCCGCGACGTCGTCAATAGCCATATTGGTGCTGGGAGTAACGCGGTAGCGGCTCGGGTAGTAACCGGAAATTTGCCGGATGCGGTGCGTTTAGTTGAGGGGCGTTGGCCTGCAGATGGAGAGGGGATTGTTGATATTGACGCACAGCGGGCGTTGGGAATGATCGCACCCTATGGGTCGGTGACTTTTACGGCGACGGGGCGAGAAGTGGCCATCGTCGGGCGTTATGAGCCGGTTGTTAAGCTGGATAATCTCTCGTCGGTGCTCGTTGTTGGTGGTGGAGAGGCTCCGCAGATCATCCAGGTAATAACACGAAATTACGCTGATATTGACCCTACGATGACCTATAGCTCCCAGATTATTGCTGCGCACACTGCTCAGGCGGTGCGAATTCAATCGCCGACCTCGCTCGGTGAGCTGGCGCATGCGGTTACTGGGGATTTGGCCAATTACTCAACGGCAATACTGTATGGCGTTCTTGGGATTGGGGGAGTGATTTGTGCGCTGGTGGTATTCACGGACGCGCTCTCGCGGCGCGGTGATTTGGGGCGGCGCATGGCTCTGGGGGCTACGCGCTCTGTGATTGTGGGATATACCGTTGGGCGCACGGTACTTCCGGCGCTTATTGGTGCGCTGATTGGATCTGTTGTGGGGCTGGTGGCTACGTCGGTCATGGCGTATCCGGCGCCGATAAGTTTTGTGGCAGGAACGGCAATTCTTACTCTCATCATTATGATGATCGCGGCAATCCCTGGGGCGTTGTGGGCCGCTAATCAGGATCCGGTCACTGTGCTGCGCACGCCCTAGCAGGTGTAATAGCGCGGCTGTGTTTTGGGGCGGTCGTGTCGTGAAGTTCTACTTTAAAAGTTGTACTTTAAGGTGCGGCTTTAGGCGGCGTGGTTTTCGCCCTATGCGGAGAACGTCACTGGGCAGATGATATGTGCTGACGTGAACAGTGCAGGCATGGTTCCGCCGCAGGATGTGTTGTGATGACGATGAGATGCCAACTTGTATTCGCAGGGCTGCCTGCTATATCGGATAAGCGCGATCTAGGCGCGACGTCTAGATCAAAATTTGAGACAGTCCAGATACATTCGTATGCCGCTACTGCAGGGAGCGTGATAGGGCTTTTTATATAGGTGTTATATAGGTGAACTGCGATATGCGTCGCCGAGTTTTGTGGAATACACCTGAGGAGTGAGTGCTCTTTATGCCAGGGAGATCCGGCGACGTCGGGCACTTATATATTACAGTCAGGATAATCCTAAGCGCTTCCTAGCACATAGGAGTAGGAACAACAGAATAATAACTGCTGACGGAGAATGCTGCCGTGCAGCGAAGTCGCACATGCGAAAAAGAAGTGCATAGTTCGGGGGGGGGAGACGTCATGGGAATATTGAAGAACAAGATGCCCAAAGATTACTATCTATGGTTTACCGGCGGGACCGTTTTTAGTTTAGGCTCATCCATTGAACAGACGGCCGTCCCGCTCGTGGCATTTGCCGTCACCCAGTCAACCAAAACGGCTGGCGTTATCTCGATGGCCGTCTCAATCGGCTGTTTGATAGCGATGATCCCCAGCGGGGTCGTCGCTGATTACTACGATCGCCGCAAAACCATCATGGTGCTTGGAGCGCTTGACGCGATCATCGCTTTCATCTTGGCTGCCCTGATCTACACCGAGAAAGCTAATTTGATCTGGCTGGTCGTCCTCGGATTTATCGCGGCGGTTATTGGAACAGTGGTGGGCGTAGCGAATAATGCCCTCTTGAAAAACATCGTATCGACTGAGCAGTTCCCGACGGCGATGTCCTTAAACGAGGGGCGGAGCGCTGCCGTCTCGATTATTGGCGGTCCGATCGGTGGCGCGCTCTTCGCCCTGTCCCACGCTTTGCCGTCGGCCGTGTATTCCTTCAGCGCGTTAATTCGAGTGTTCACTACGAAATTTATTAAACGTTCGGAAGGTACGGCTCCTCGGATCGACAATAACCACATTAAAATGTTGACCGCTGGTTTGCATATCGTGGTCAAAGAGCCATTTTTGCGCAGCCTGACGATCATTGCGGCTCTGTTGAATTTTGCGGGAGGGGCAATCTTCCTCGCCGTCATTCTCGATCTACAGCAACGCCACACTCCGCCGGCACTTATTGGCGCTATCTTTACGGCGATCAGCGTCGGAGCGCTGGTGGGTGCGCCGCTAGCAGGTTTCCTATTGCATCGAGTACCGACGGGGAAGCTAATTGTATTGGGTTTCGTTGTTGAAGCAATCGGCATGGCACTACTTGCGGTTAGCTCGAATGTATTTTGGGTAGTTGGATGCATTGCGGTGGCCTGCATTGCACTGCCCTGTATTAACGGTTCGGTTGAGGGATTTTTGATGGCGTCTGTGCCCTCTGAGTTCCAAGGTCGAGTCGGATCGGCTGTGAGCTTCGTGGCTTTAGCTATTGCGCCGCTGGCTCCGCTCGCTGCGGGATTCCTTCTGGCGGGCTGTGGGCGCGAATGGACGATTCTAATTAATAGTTTTGTTTTTGTTATCGCACTTGCGCTCGCGGTAGGTATGAGAGCAGTGCGGTCAATCCCGCTTCCAGAAAAGTGGGACGAACATGCGAGCAGTATTCGAGAGCATTGCGAAGCCTTATCGGGGAATAGTTCTGCACGATAAAGGAGGCGCTGGGTTTCCAATGCGAGAGGAAATTTAGCTGATATACGCCAGATGGTAGTTGATAGCTGACATCTGATAGCTACATCGGCTAGTCGATATAGGCACGTGATAGCGGCTAATCGATAGTCACATGGGCTGTTATCTGAGTAAGAAGATGTCTGGGCTATTCGTCATCGCTTTGAGTAGGTAGTTAACGCGGATACTGTGCAAACGCTGAGATAGCAACGGTTACAGGCATGTGCTGGAGGAACATGCCAAAAATGGTGCGTAGTGCGCGTTTAATCTTATGCCACGTAGCGCGACCCGCGATGATAGGTTATGCCTTACGATTCCAGGTAAGAGTTCCGGCTAATAGTGTTAGGGGAGTGGCCGACGTAGCGCTTGAAAACCCGCGTGAAATATTTGTAGTCAGAAATGCCTACTGCTTGGGCCACCTGATAGACCTTCATATCTGTTGAGGTCAGCAAATAGACCGCTTGTTGTATGCGGTACCGATTGACGTAGTCAGCCAGCGTCGTGCCCACCTCGGCTTTGAACTGCTCATTCATATAATTCACCGACATCCCCACATGTGCTGCCACGTCGCGAAGCAAAATGCGCTGAGCAAAATGTTGGTGAATAAAATCCAGGATCTGCCCAATAGTTTTCGACCAATGACCGTCAGCGGCTGTGTGAGGCAGCGCGTGAAAATTGAGGGCTTGGTGTGCGATATGGTCGGTATCCCTACTGCGAACTGCCATAATGTGTTCGCGCAGAGTATCAATACAGGCAGCGAGCTCGTCGGGATTAACCGGCTTCAAAATATAGTCGAAAACGCCTAACCGTAAGGCTTGCTGAACTAAAGAGAACTCGTCATACCCACTCAAAATAACAGTGGCAAAAGAGGTGCGATCCTTAACGTTTTGAAGCATCTCCAGCCCCGTCATGACCGGCATTTTAATATCGGTGATGACGATATCGGGCTTTACGTGGGTAATCAGCTCAATGCCTTCAGCGCCATCGGAGGCTTCCCCGACGACGTGGCAATCATGTGCCGCCCAGTCGATAGAAAAACGTAAACTGCGCACGATCAGGCTCTCGTCGTCAATCAGCACAACCTTCAGCATTTATTTCCTCTCTCCCGATATGCGCTCACTATGAAACATCCTTAAACTGCCATATTCGCTACAGGTACTAAACCAATAACGGTAAGTTCAGCCGCACGCGCGTCCCGCAACCGACGGCAGAATCAATCGTCAAACCCAGATCGGGTGTGCCATCAGGCGTATCATTTTCGCAACCGTATAGCAGTGAGATCATTCGGTGGACGTACACCAAGCCCAAGTGATTGCCGTCCACATCAGGCTGAGTGAGGGCGTGGCGGATCTCGGCAATTTTCTCTTGGCTCATGCCATCGCCGTCATCGTATACCTCGATTTGTAAGACCTCATTGACGGCGCGAGCCTGAATACGGATGGTTAGTTCTTTGGTGCGGTTACCTCCGTGCAGTAACGCGTTCTCAATGATGGGTTGTAAGAGAAGACGTGGTACGCGCGCATCGGCAATATCCGCTGGAATCTCAATGCTGTATTTGAGCCGGTTTCCCCAGCGCATCTGCTGTAATCGCAGATAGGTTTCCATCAGTTCGGCGTCCTCGCACAGTGGCACTTCCGCGTCGGATTCATGGATGCAATAGCGCAAGAATCGAGCAAATTCTTGGGTCATTTGGATGGCAGACTCAGTGTTTTCTGCGATCTGGAACGCCAAAATATGCAGGATATTAAAGACGAAATGGGGGTTGAACTGGTTGGTTAAAACCTTGACGCGCAAGGTCTGCTCGGATTGGACGAGTTGCCGGTTGCGTTCCAGTAGCTCTTCAATGTGGGAAAAACTCTGATTAAATGCGGCATATAGATCGTTGAATTCTGTGAATTGCCCTGGTGGTAGCCGGTATCCGGGGCCTTGTGCAGACCATTGGTTGATTCCTTGAACCACGTCATCAACGACGGAATATAGGCGATCTGCCTGGCGTTTGGCGACGATGAGGGTCAATGCGAGGGCTGCGATTGCTAGCAGGATCATGGCGGTGAGGGCATATCCGCCGATGGCGACGAATAATGCGGTAGAGGTCATGGCGTAGCATTGCATGCCCCGGGGACCGCTGGCATGTTCGCGGAAATATGAATGGCCGCCGACGTCAACCGCGCCCCAGCGGGTAGGGTGCATTTGGAGTTTGGCGATGGCGGCGTCCTCGTCGGAGTGTTGGCTGAGGGATTCCCAGGTGGGCGAACCCCAGATGATGGTGTTGAACTCATCGGTGATCACAACGGTATCTACGCCTTGCTCAGCGACGACGTTATGTACGCCGACTTCCCCGATGGTGGCCATTAAGACGGGATCGCCGGTGGCGGCGGTGTATGCCAAAACGCCGATAGTTTGGTGCGGAGAAAAAAGTTTGCTTTGCAGTTGCCCAGTAGCTATTTTCCCTGGATGGGCGATTGCGGTACGTGCGATCTGGTTTTCTTGTTGGGTTTCGCGGAGAAGTTGGCGATTTGGTTCGTAGAGGGTGCTGAGCAGTTCCCCTCCTTGCGCGTCAAGGATCGTCAATGTTGATCCTTCGGGCCAGGTTTTGATGATGGGGTAGATGAGCTGGTAGATGTGCTGACGGCTGAGCTCGGTAGAGGCGGTGGCGAGCTGGTGTAGAGCTGGTTCGTTGGAGAGTCGAGTCAGATCGGATTCGATTTGGTCAGTGGCGGTATCGAGAAAATGGCATGTTTGGCGGGCGCTACGGGAGAGGACTTCGTGGGTGGTCCAGGCGAGGATTGCACCAATGACGAAAATAGCGACGAGGAGCGTGACCCCGACGAGAAGCATGGCGAAGCGAAGAAAACCTGCTTGGGCGTAATCCCGGTATCTCTTCACGTATCGTTCTCCTCGGTGATGGGGGGGGAGGCGGCTATAGCTCGCACCTGTGTGCAAGTTTAGCTATAGCCGCCGTGGCTCGGGCGCTTCGTGCCAGATTAGCTGGCTGGCTAATTCGCGAATTAGCCAGCCAGGTCAGTCAGCTAGATTAGCCAGAGCCGGATTATTTCCCTGGCTCTGGCTAATCTAGCTGACCAGGGTCGGCAGGCCCGTTGGCGTATCTCAACCTGGTGGTGTCGTCGGCTGAGATACGCCAACGGGCTCAATTCCTCTGGCTCAGCCAGCCAACTCCAATTAATCAACTTGGCTGGCTGAGCGGGCAATCAGCAGGGCAGATTGCGGCAATCACGCTGACTGTAGCATTAGCATTCTGGCCGGCTTAGCTGCCAGCTAAATTTGCGCAATCTTAGTCGCCAGCCAGAATTGTGCAATTGCATATCGCAGGGATCTGGCACGATCTGGCACGAAGCTCGCGTCAGGGTCCGTCGTTACCAATATCGTGACGGCCCCTGACGCGGCACTGACTTTTGCTTATACGCTAGCGGCGCTAGCCTCGTCAGGCTTTACCTCGCTAGCACTTGCCCGTACCTAGACGCTAACGTCATTCTTTCCAGTGAGCTTGAAGAACAACAGGAGAGAGATGATGGATGTCAGCGTCAAGATAGTGGAGTAGGCGGCGGCTGCGCCGAAGTTAGAGCGAATAACCTCGGTGTAGATCGCCACGGTAAGGGTTTTCGTCCCTGCGGTGTACAAAATGATTGAGGAACTCAATTCACTGATGACGGTAATCCACGACATGATCGCGCCGGCGAACACACCGGGAAGCATCATGGGAATCGTCACGCGCCACAAGGATTTGAACTCGCTGGCCCCCAAACTGATCGCAGCTTCCTCAAGGGAGGGGCTGATCTGCCCGAGAATCGCAGAGCTAGAACGAATCGTGTACGGCATCCGTCGGACGGCTAAAGCCACAATGATGATGTAGGCCGTGCCGGAGAGGAATATCGGCGGAGAGTTGAAACCGTACAAGAACGAGATAGCTAAAACAGATCCGGGAATGATGTACGGGAACATGGAGAGCACATCTAGGCTACCAGTGATGGCATTAGGTTTACGCACCGAGAGATAGGAAACCAACATACCGATGACGACAACGAGAATAATCGCAGCCAGACCGAATAAATAGGTATTCCAGATCGCGCTCGAATTCGTCGAATCGAATAAGGTATGCCGGTAATGATCCAAAGTGAGTGTCCCATCCAGCACAACCCCGCCTGAGGTCCCCATAAAGGAGGTCGCAATAACGGTCACTTGCGGCAAAATAGCCAGCGCCAGCACCCCATAGACGAATACGTAAGCAAAGATACCGCGCAGACCTTTAGCAGGCTCTGCTTGCATAGGCTTCAAAGCTGTCATGGAGTAAGTCAGGCGCTTAGAAATATAGCGTTGCGCGAAGAACAGAACCAGCGCAATGAGCACGACAACGACGCACAAGGCAGCGGCAAAGTGGTCATCCGTGCTGACTTCACCCATGAACTCGTTATAAATCAGGACGGGGAAGGTCTGGTATCCTTCACCGATCAGCATGGGAGTACCGAAATCGGAGAACACCCGCATGAATACCAGCAGCATTGACGCCAGCAATGTGGGAACCACTAAGGGGAGGACGACTTTAAGTACCCGCCCGACGGCGTTACATCCGAGCGACTGTGCTGCTTCGATGAGCGAAGAGTCGAGATTCTTCAGCGCTCCCGAGATATACATGTAGATCAGCGGGAAGGATTGCAAACAAAAGACGAGAACAATCCCAGGGAATCCGTAAATACCGGGGAGTTCTATGCCGGTTAAGGTATGAATTGCGCGGGTGATGTACCCATTGCGACCCAATAGTTGCACCCAAGCATAGGCCCCGATGAAAGGTGGGGATAGGTAGGAGATAACGATGAGAATGTTGATCCATTTTGAGCCGCGGATCCGCACGGAACGCAATACGTAGGCCATTGGCAAGCCGATAACTGTTGCAATTAACGTTGCAACAATTGTGACCTTGAAACTGTTAACCAGGGAACCCCAGTAGTATTCCTTGGCCATGAATTTGGCGAAATATGCGGTGGAGAAGCTACCCGTTTCTGGATCAATCACTGCCCGATACAGGACGAGAATCAGTGGAAAGACGACGAAAGTAACGAAGAACGCCAGCAGTGCCAGGCTCAGCACATTCCATCCGGCTTTTGTGCCGCGAGAGGTCGCCCCGGCGCGATTCGCACGAGTCTTTCGGCGCGGCGGAGTAGGTGATTTAGTCGTGACCGTCATGGCAAACTCCTAGTTCCCTCGGGTGAGGTTGCGCTGACCGTCTGCGGTAAAGACGTTAATCTTATGGGCGCGAACCTGGAGCTTGACGGGGGTGCCAGCGGGGATAGGCGCGGCGGTATCGTCGTCGCGAATAACCTCTACGTGCTGCCCGTCGGGCAATTCCAGGAAGTAATGGGTGGATGTGCCAAGGAATACTGACGATATGACGGTAGCCGGCAACCCTGCGGCATCGTTTTCGGTCACGATGAGGAATTCTTCTGGCCGGACGGAAACCGTCACGTTTTGGGAATCAGAGCTGGAATCGCCCTGCGGATCAAGACCCGGCACGCTGACCTCGTATCCTTCGCTAATGCGGATTTTCTCGCCGATGCGCTGGGCGGAAAGCAGGTTGGATAAACCGATGAAGGTGGCAACAAAGGTATTTGCTGGGCGTCGATAGATCTCTTGTGGTGTGCCTACTTGCTGGATAACCCCGCCGTTCATGACGGCGATCCGATCAGAAACGGCAAGGGCTTCTTCTTGATCGTGGGTGACATACACCGTAGTGATACCAACGGAATGTTGGATTTCTTTGATGGCATTGCGCATTTCGACGCGCAACTTGGCGTCAAGATTGGATAGCGGCTCGTCCATGAGCAGCACTTGCGGTTCAATCACGAGCGCACGGGCAAGGGCGACGCGCTGCTGCTGACCGCCGGAAAGTTTGGCAGGCATACGCTCTGCCAATTGGCTGATCTTAACGGTATCGAGGATCTTTTCGATAGCTTGTGCGGCCTCTTTCTTCGCGGTTTTGCGCATTTGCAGGCCGAATCCCACGTTTTCTTTGACGGATAGATGTGGGAACACGGCGTAGTTTTGGAAAACCATCCCCATATTGCGCTTATTGATCGGGACGTTATTAATGACCTTACCGTCAACCGTAATCTGCCCACCGTCGATGCTGTTAAAGCCGATAATCATGCGTAGTAGCGTGGTCTTTCCGCAGCCAGAGGGACCAAGTAAGGTGAAGAATTCTCCGGGGTTGATTGACAGGGAAAGACCGTCGATAACAGTGTCGTTGCCGAATCGTTTAGTGACGTTATCAATGGAAATCGTTACGCTCATCGTATTTTTCTTTCTTTATGGTCGCGCCTGAGGCGACCCTATGACTGGGCAGATCATTAAACGCATTAACGAGGGGTCATCTGCATTAATGCAATGATCTGCCCAGTACATTTTGGGATTAAAGGGACGCGGGATTACTTTGCGTCGGTGCGATGCTCGGAGTACTTCTCCGTGATAGCGGCCTTATTTTCAGCGACCCACGCCTCGTCATAGTTGGCAACGAGCTTGATCTTGTCGGTGGGCGTCATGTAATCAGCGAGCTTCGCGCCGGTGCGCAGCGGGCGAACAGTGGTTGTTTCACCAACGCGGTTCTGAGTCTCTTCATTAATCATGAAGTCCACGAACTTCTTGGCATTATCTAAATGAGCAGCGCCTTTAATGATCTGTACGGATTCCCCAGGGAAGATTGCCCCTTCAGCGGGGAAAACAACCTCCACGTCAGCACCAGACTTGACCAGGTTAGCGGCGGGATCTTCCCAGGTGAGGCCGACGACGTATTCGCCGTTAGCAACGCCCTTGTAGACCTGTGATGAGGAGTTCGCGATCTTGCCGTCGAGATTGGCCAGGAATTTATCTACATAATCCCAGGCTGCCTTGGACATCGGATCGCCATTACCGGCGGTGTAGAGCATAGCCATCAATACCTGGAATGCCGAGGAGGAATTCACCGGATCGCCGAACGCGATCTTTCCTTTCAGCTCAGGGTTAAGCAGATCGGCAAAGCTCTTGATCTGCATTGAGCCAGCAAGACCTTTATTGACAACCATCACCGTTGGATCAGCAAAAGCCGGAGTGAAGTATCCGCTCTTGTTCTTGAATTCGGCAGGCATATTGGCGTCTTCGGGGCTGGTGTACTTCTCGAACATGTCTTTCTGCGAGGAGAGCATCGTTTCATCGGCGGCCCAGAGCACGTCACCGAGTGGGTGATCGCCTTCGGATTTAACGCGCTTAATTAACTCGCCGGTACCGGCTGTCACTACCTCAACCTTAATGCCGGTTTCCTTTTCAAACTGTGGGATAACCGCGTTGTTGAGGGCTTCGGAACGGGCAGTATATACCACTAATGTGTTGGGGTCATCAGCGGAATCATTACCGCCACAACCAGTCAGGCTGAGGCCGACAACTGGCAGAGCGAGAGAACATAACAGTGCAACAGAGCGTTTCATTTTCCATTCCTCCTTGAATGTGTCGCGTCAACGCTTAGAGCAACTCTAAAAGTTCCTCAGCAGGTGTGATACCGACGATATCCCGCACTGGGTGGAAAATATCCCGCAATAGCAGAAAGCTATTCAGGAATGAAAAAGCCTGGTTAACGAGCAGTGCTCGGCTCTACGGTTGCCAATAGTAAGTGGTCGATGCTGTTAGCGTGCAATGACGTGGTAAGAGCGGATAACAGCTCGCGGGTGGTAGCGCTAAGCGGCATCAGCAGCTAATAGCTACATGTAAGCGAGCGCAGAGGATCTGCGGCATGCTCGGAGTGCACCTAATACGTGCGGTTATATGCAGCCCGATCGCAGATTCTGCTAGTGTGCCGGCCTAGAGGCTGTATCCGGTACGTTTAGTGAATAACCCGATGTACCACGCATAGCCTCAGTGTTTTTATGCAAAACGAATAGCGCGCTGACGAAAACAGCGTGCCCGACAACGCTAAGACCCGAGCGGCAGAACAAAAATAAGGATCATAGGGCATGCCGTGCGCGCACTGAAAGTAGTGCGACCAGTAGATATGGGGCGGCATGAGACGCCATGAGACAGGCAGCAAAGAGAGAAATCCGCGTGTTAGCCTAGTGGGCAGACAACTCACAGGGGGGGGCGTTGCCACATGCGCAAAGCCTATTATGCTTGGTTATTGGCAGATACATCCACACAGCTCGGTTCTGCTATTCGCGCCTTTGCGCTGCCAGTGTTAGTTGTTATTGCGGATGGATCCAATACGCGAGCAGGAACCCTATCGGCAATCTCGTCTTTTATTATTGCTGCGGTTTCGTTAATTGGTGGGGTCATTATTGATCGCTATGATCGGCGTATTTTGTTGCTGCTCTCATGTGCAATATCGTTGATGATCTTCGGTGGCAGCATTGTCTGGCTCAGCTTTAACCGGCTTACCTGGATGTTCCTGATGGTCGTCGCAGTCTTATCGGCACTGCGCGGTGGCATGTTAGGGCAAACCTCCAATGTATTGCTTCGCGACGTCGTCGAGGACGAAAAACTCCCACGGGCAATGAGCATCAATGAGGGGCGGGACGCCAGTATAGAGATCGCTGCTGGGCCGATTAGTGGTTTCCTTATTACCCTGGGCGCTATCGTCCCGTTTATCGTCGAGTTTGTTCTCAATGCGCTCGCCTTTGCCGCCACGCTATTTTTGCCATCGACGAAAACAAAAACTGCTGAGGGTGCTAACGACGAGGAATCCCCAACACCAAGCGAGCAAGAGATCGATAACGCTGCCCGCGGCTTACAAACGAAAGAGCGGCGCAACCTTATCGTGGCAATGTACCGTGGACTAGCCAATACGGTAGGCGAGGCCTAGCAAGGGATTGCACTCATTGGGAAAAACAGAATTTTCTTGCTATCGGTGATTCTTTCGTCATTATTCTTCCCCATGCTCAACGGGCTGATTTTCATGCTCATCCTCGTCATGGTTGATGGTGGAAATTCCCCGATTTCTGCTGCGACGCTCAACTCTTCAGTGGCAGTTGGCGTCATTATCGGCTCGTTCCTCTCTGCTCATATCACTTCTCGGGTAGCAACTGGAAAGATCTTAGTGATCGCTTTCTGTATGCCCGTGCCCTTTGCCTTAGGTGCGTTATGTGCCCCTAATTTTGTTCTCCGATTAGGTGCGCTGTTCTTTTTACTCATCATGCTGCCCTCGGGTAACGCGGCCTTTGGCGGATTCGTGATGAAAATGATCCCCAAAGATCTACTGGGGCGCGTCTTTTCCGTGCTACAACTCGCAGGCATTGCTATTGCGCCGATTGTCAGCATGTTCGTCGGCCTCGGCTTGGATCACCTGGGAGCGATCGTCACCGGTTCTGTACTCATTGCGGTGATGGCAGGCGTTGGAGCCATGAGCTTTTCTCCGTTACTGCGCAATATTCCACGGCCCGACGGGTGGGACGATTACATCGAGAATCTAAAAATTATCCGCTCATAATCGTGCGCAAAGACTATCTCGCGCGGATATAAGGGTGGGGTATGTGCTGGGCAAATATCGTCGATATGGGTGATTGACGGTTATAGGTTGTGAGGGGCGGCAGGTGGCGATCCGGAATCTTAAAGAATGTGAGCGGGGAGAGGTTTCGTGCTCACGGCAACGCGAGGGCATCTGCGCAAATAGAGGCAATCAGGCAGTGAAGCGAGCAGATTTTGCCTGAAGAAGGCGAACGCGCGTAATTGTGGGTGATTTACGGGGTAGCAGGTGAGCTGTTCGCCATTCGGAAAGTGAAATATTAGCTATATTCGTACATAGATATTTGGCTATATCGGGCATGTCTGTATTAGGTTATGGGTCTGGCGGATAGATATGGGTGTTTTCGGGAGAGCACGGGATTACATCGAGAAAAAGCGGTGCGTATTGGCAAGGCGCAATGCATTACCAGGGGATAGCGGTGAGGCAGGTAGCGGTAATGGAGAACGGATAGCGCCTGCCACTGAAACGATAGCTGGAAAATCTGCGCCACAAAACGAGGATTCGGCAGTAGATAAGCAGAGCGAAGCGGTAAATACTGCGGAGGGCGATACTCCGACAGCAGTGGATGATAACGCTGAAATAGATGCGGCGATTAATGCGGCTGTGCAGGAAGAGAAACAAGAGAAGCGGGTAGCGAGATATGTCCTGCATCAGGCCTATACGGTGCAGTTTGTAATAATAGTTTTTGGTGCTTATGTTGTTTTTGGCCTGCCTTATATTGCTGTAATGGTTTGGCCTTCTGGGGATGCCTATCAGCAAAAACAATATCTGTCAGCAATGCTTGACTGGTATCAACATGCCGGGCAGTCAATCGTCGGGGATCCACTGATAATGCTCAATACTTTGGCGCTGGCATTCCTCGCGGCATTCGTTTTTATTACGTTCGGATCTCGCCATGACAAGACCTGGCAGGGACTGCGGGTAGATGGTGTTATAGAGGGGTGGTGTAGAAATGTTGCAGCGGTAACAATCCTTTGCAATCTGCTTGTGTGTTATGCCGTCTGCCGGCAAAAGGGCTTTGTTGCGTTACCGCCATATCTTATTTCAATAGTCTTACTGTTCTTATGTGGTTCACTTTCCTGCCGAGCTTTCGGTTTTTCGCTAGCTCGGCAAATAAGAGATCTTAAGAAGCAGAAAGAAGAGATGAAAAATGAGCGTGCAGAGTTTGCTTATGGGCGGAAGAAGGTGGTAGGCAGTACTGTCTTCTATGTAGTGAGCATTGGCTGTGGTGTAGGGGGATTCTGGATTATTGGTGGTGTCAGGACTGAACTTTCTTCAGTTATCCAGATGTCTTCCACAATGTCATTTCTTATGCTTTCCGTGCATTTTGGCGTTATTATTGGGGCGGATCGAAACAGAATTCCACGAACCGCCCTATCGGCAATGGATTTATTGTTTAGTGGAGTTTATATATCGACCCTTATCGATAGTATTCGCGGAAATATGCCTCTCATTATGATGATAGTCGTAGTGTTGCTTGAGGCGTGTTTCCTCCTCCCATATTTCGTTTTCGGAGTTTTACGTCTGTTTGACGATCTTTTGTGTCCACTTTTGTTGAAAAATGGTAAAAGGCTAAAAAGAAGATATTACGGGGCGCGGGAAATAAGAGGCTGCAGGTTTCTTTTCAGAGTGAGAGAGTGCTGCTTGTACGTATCAATTCTCCCTATCCTAGGTGCTATTTATGGCTGGGTACTAAGCCGCGAAATCAAGCGGTGTGACAAAAGAATCGCTGAGCTAACAGCTTTCTTGGAAAAGCAAAAAGGATCGGCGCCTACACTATGAGGTGCCGATCCTTAGAAGTAATAACGCCTCTATTTTACCCGATAGAGTCAATGACTCTCTTTGCCTCAGCTAGTGAAGCTCCTGTGCGCTCGCGATACAGCTTAATTGCCTCAATTTTGTGACCGGCGAGCAAAGCTGCCTGCTCCTGTGGGGAGAACTGATTGAGATCCACCGACGGCTGAGCGGGGGCTTCGTCAGCACTGGAGGTGTTAACTGCCGGCGTGATGTTTGTGGTGGTGCTAGGGGTGGTGCTCCACGTGCTGGTTGGAGAGCTATCCTTGCTGAAGATCTTAGATAAAAAGCCCATTTTTGCTCCTAAATTCCATGCTTCATTGAGGTGCGTCACCTCGTATGCGGGGTGAGGTATCGCTAAGTATATTCCCCTTTATATGGATCGTTTTGCTGTGGGAAAGAATTATTCTCTGAGCTTTCTTGGCTGGTAGGTAGCGGGTATATAGGAATTGGCGGCTATACGGAAATAAGGAAAGCCGGTGTGCTCGCCTCCCGCAGGCTTCAGAGCAGTCAAATGCATTTGCTATATCCGTAGGTTTTCGGCTGTTCGTCCGGCAGATATGCATGATTTTCCTGACGGAGAACCCCAGAACGGGATAAAATCGCGGCAATAGTGTGAGACAGAAGGAGCTAATCCCATGCTTATTACAACTACATCCAGCGTTGAGGGATACCCCGTCCAGCAATACTTCGGCGTTGTCAATGGTGAGACTATTATCGGTATCAACTTCCTCAAAGATATTGGTGCCGGATTACGCGATTTCTTTGGTGGTCGCTCGGCCGGATATGAGCGAGAGATGGCGCAAGCGCGAGATATTGCCCTTGCCGAAATGGCAGATAATGCCACCCGAATGGGCGCGAATGCTGTGATCGGATTCCGCTTTGACTATGAAACACTAGGTGCAAACAACAGCATGTTGATGGTGGTTGCCACCGGAACGGCAGTACGGATCTAACCTCTGCCTCAGCCACGCCGAGTATGTCGAGGAGTATCCACAGATACTGCAAAAGCAAATGTGGCATGTTGTGCTCTATTGGGTGCGTTTCGTCTATATGCGGGACGCACCCAATGTGTGAGTAACCATTCTTCAGTGTCAGATGGCTAACACGGGGTTTGCGGCGAAGATATAGCCCCCCCCTGAACCTGAGCGATTCCCCGATGGCGAAACGTGATTAATGCCGGAAAATCGGCGCAAGACTCCAGGAATAATCGTTCTTCCCGTAGAATATATAGCGGTGACGCCACCTGGTGACATCGCCGAGATCTGGGAGAACCATGCTGACATTACTTGCCGCATTCGCAGGTGGAGCTTTTGGTGCTCCCATTCTTATGCGGCGCGGGCGGCTAGGTTATCTGATTCTGGCGCTTATTCCGGCGTTCGCTTTCTGTTATCTCCTGAGTTTTGCTCCGGCGGTTATCCACGGAAATCTGCCATATTCAGCATGGCATTGGGTTCCGCAGCTCCATCTCATTTTATCTTTCCGCCTAGATGCGCTCTCCTGGGTGATGGCTTTGCTAGTCACCGGCATTGGAGCACTGGTCTTGGCTTATTGCGCTCGTTACTTTTCCCCGACGGCATCTGGTATGGGGCGATTTGCTGCGATTTTCTTGAGCTTTGCCGGTGCGATGCTCGGGCTGGTCACCACGGACAACACCTTAGCGCTCTATCTGTTCTGGGAACTGACCTCCGTCTTTTCCTTTATTCTGATCGGTCATAACCACGATAAACGCAACTCTCGGCGGGCGGCCATGCAAGCCTTTATCGTCACCACTGCCGGTGGATTGGCAATGCTAGCTGGCATTATCACCCTAGGAAGCATTCCTGGTGGCTCATATTCTCTGACGGAGCTTATTTCGGCCGCGCAGTCAGGGGCGCTAGGGGTTGCGCCTATCACCGCACATTCCGTGCCGCCAATTGTTATCTCTGGGGCAGTGGTAGCTATCCTGTGTGGCGCGCTCAGCAAATCCGCCGTTATCCCTGTGCATTTCTGGCTTCCCGGCGCAATGGCTGCCCCGACGCCGACCTCTGCCTATCTTCATGCTGCCGCTATGGTCAAAGCCGGCGTCTACCTTATCGCTCGATTATCTCCCGCATTTTCTGACGTTCCAGCCTGGCGGTATATTGTGCTTATCGGCGGGATCGGGACGCTGCTCCTTGGCGGGTATCGAGCCCTAAAGCAATATGATCTGAAACTCGTCCTGGCCTTTGGCACGGTATCGCAGCTCGGCCTGATTATGCTCATGGTTGGCTACGGAACCTCGGCAATGCTGCTTGCCGGTATGAGTATGCTCGTCGCTCATGCGCTATTCAAATCCACGTTATTCCTGGCCGTCGGTCACGTGGATTGGGCGACTGGCACGCGCGATCTGCGGAAATTATCTGGCGTTGGGCGGCGAATGCCGATTACTGCTATCGCGGCAGGTCTTGGCGTGTGCTCTATGATGGGCATTCCAGGATTCGCTGGGTTCGTCGCGAAAGAAGCCGCCCTCCATGCGCTCGTTGAACCACAGTTGCGCCCAGATGGAACGGATCTCCTTGCGATCTTTACCTGTGTTGCCATCGCCCTCGGTTCAGCGCTGACCGTCGGATATGCCCTGCGATTTTGGTGGGGCGCATTTATGTCCAAAGCAGACTGCGAATGTGAAGCAGGGAACGTCAAACCTCATTCGTGGGTGATGACCCTTCCCATCGTTATCCTTTCCCTCGGCGGGGTAGTATTCGGGCTGGCTCCTAATATTTTGGAGCGGGTACTGGGCTCGCACGCCCGTTTAATAGCTGGCAATCCAGGGCATCTATCAGCTTGGGCAGGATTTGGAGTGCCGCTAGCTATTTCGGTGGGGATTCTCAGTGCAGGTTGCGGGCTTTTTGCGATCCGCTCCGTTTTTGCTCGTCTGACCGGTCGGCATAACTTCCCCCTCGATGCGGAAGATACTTACCATGCCCTTATCTCTCGTCTCGATGCCCTCTCTGGGCGGGTAACGGCAGTAACGCAGCGAGGATCATTACCGGCATATCTTTCGACGATTTTCACCTTTACTGCGTTGGCAGCGTTCTTTGCCCTCCTTTTTGGTGATCTGCATGTGCCACTGCGTTTGCGCCCCTACGATACGCTCGCTCAGGCTATTTGTGCTGCTCTCACGCTTCTTGCGGCAATCCTGGCAGCGCGTGCCCGTCATCGCCTGAAAGCCGTGCTCATGATGGGAATTTCTGGTTATGGCGTTGCCTTCACCTACGAGCTGTATGGTGCTCCAGATCTTGCCTTGACCCAAGCGCTGGTGGAAACCATGACCTTAGTGGTCTTTATTTTGGTGTTGCGCCGCTTACCGCAGTATTTCTCGAACCGACCATTGCGTATCTCGCGGTGGTGGCGCATTGGCCTAGCAGTAATTTTTGGCTTAATGACGACGATTGTGGCGGTGTTAGCGGCGGGAGCGCGGATACATGAACCGATTTCTGCGGCCTTCCACGATGAAGCGTATGCCTACGGCTACGGGAAAAATATCGTCAACGTGACCTTAGTGGACGTGCGGGCGTGGGATACGTTCGGCGAAATGTCTGTGGTGGTGGCCTGTGCTATCGGCATCTCTTCGCTGCTCTTCATCCGAGATCGCAGCGGGCGCGTGGATAGATTCCGCAATTTGACTGCGCCGCGAACCTCCGTTGCCGGTCAGATCGTGCGCCCGATGCGAGATAATGGTGGGCCGACGTGGCGGCGTTCCCAAACTCGCCGGATCGAATCAGCCGTGACAGCTCCAGCTCGAAACCGCCGTTGGCTTGCCGGTACTGACAGTGTGGATTTCGCTAACCGTTCCGTGATCCTCGAAGTCGGCACGCGGCTCATTTTCCATACCATCGTCGTGGTGTCAGTGTTTTTCCTGTTCTCTGGGCACAATCAACCAGGAGGTGGATTCGCTGGTGGGTTACTAGCGGGTATCGCCTTAGTTTTGCGCTACGTTGCTGGCGGGCGCTATGAGCTAGGGGCGACGTTGCCGCTCCATCCGGGGCATTTAATGGGAACTGGAATGATAACTGCTGGTATGGCGGCCATGATTCCAGTTCTCTTAGGCGGCACAATTTTGCAAAGTGCCAAGATAGATTTTGTTCTCCCTGGTTTCGGGCATGTTCATCTGGCGACGGCAATTTTTTTCGATATCGGCGTCTATCTTGTGGTTATTGGATTGATCCTCGATATTTTGCGCTCTTTGGGGGCAGAGATTGACCGTCATGGCGAGATTGAAGGTCTGAAAGTAAAGGAATACCAGTTGTCGCCCGCACAGGATTCACGTCGAGATGATACCGACGCAGAAGTTTCGCGCTCCATGAGTGACGATGAGGGAACGCCGGATGATCTTCTCGTCGCCAACGCTACCGGCCAAGATCGGATTTCCGGCGAAGACGTAGAGCACACTCGCGCCTACCTCGGGCAAACACGGCAGGAGGAGCGATAAGTCATGGCATCCTTAGCGCTTGCGATATTGGCCGGTGGTCTTGTAGCAGTGGGAGTGTATCTCGTTTTAGAGCGCTCACTTTCGCGTATTGTGCTGGGATTATCTGCAATAACCAATGGGGTGAATATCGTCTTTCTGATTGCTGGCGGGCGCTCCGGGCAGCCGCCGATTGTGGGAACGGCTGAACCAGAGCACATGTCAGATCCGTTGGCGCAGGCCATGATGCTCACAGCAATCGTGATTTCACTATCCTTGACGGGATTCTTGCTGGCGATGGCCTATCGCATGTGGCAGCTCAACGGCAATGATGAAGTGCAAGACGATTTAGAGGATCGACGCATTGCCCAACGAGCAGAGCGTGACAAGATCGAAGCCCGAGTCGATGTGCCAGATACGATTGAACAGCAAGCTGCCGAAGCAAGCGATGAAATGGAAAAGGGCGATCCGCTGGAGGTTGCCTCATGACCTGGACTTTCTTGGTGGCCTTACCCGTGGCCTTACCGATCTTCGGGGCGGGACTTTCGCTGGCATTCGCCCAGGTGCGACGCTTACAAGGGATTGTCTCCGCGGGGATCTTGACCTTAGTGTGGCTGGTTGCGGCGGCGCTGGTGTATTTATCAACGCAGGGTCCTGTGGTGCTCGATGTTGCCTCGTGGGCAGCCCCCGTCGGGATCTCTTTGGTTGCTGATCGACTCTCGGCAATTTTACTACTGACCTCCGTAACCGTCACGCTCACCGTGTTGTTCTATTCCCTGGCGCAAGGTGCGGCAGATGGCGATGAGGCTGCGCCGATTGCGGTGTACCATCCGGCATTCTTGCTGCTGTCAGCCGGAGTCTCTAATGCGTTCTTAGCTGGGGATCTGTTCAATATCTACGTCGGTTTTGAACTGTTGCTTACGGCTTCGTTCGTCCTTATCACCTTGGGTGGAACTCGTGATCGAATCCGCTCTGGCACGGTCTATATCGTGGTGTCGCTGGTATCGTCGGTCGTTTTCCTAGTGGGAATTGCGCTATCGTATGCGGCGACCGGCACGGTGAGCTTGGCGCAGTTGGCCTTGCGGCTGCCAGAGATTGATCCAGGGGTTCGGCTGACGATCCAAATCCTGCTTTTGGTTGGGTTCGGGATTAAAGCGGCAGTGTTCCCGCTGTCGGCATGGTTGCCTGATTCTTATCCGACGGCTCCGGCTCCAGTGACTGCGGTTTTCGCGGGATTACTGACGAAAGTCGGAGTATATACCATTATTCGTAGCCAGACCTTGCTGTTCCCTAATAATCGGCTCTCGGTGCTGCTAGGTGGGCTGGCGATTGCCACTATGCTGATGGGAATTTTAGGCGCGGTGGCGCAACATGACATTAAACGTCTGCTTTCCTTCACCTTGGTTTCCCATATCGGGTACATGATGTGGGGTATCTCGATTGCGTCGGTCGGGGCGTTAAGCGCGACGATCTACTACGCGGTCCATCACATCACGGTGCAGACGGCGCTCTTCCTCGTTGTGGGCTTGATTGAACGTCGGGGCGGAACGACCTCCCTCGTAAAACTCGGTTCGCTACTGAAACTTGCTCCGTTACTGGCGGTGCTCTATCTCGTACCGGCACTGAACCTCGCTGGAATTCCGCCTGGATCAGGATTCTTCGGAAAAGTGGGGCTTATTGAGGCTTCCGTTGATCGTTTCACCTGGTTGGATGTGGTGTTGATCGGGTCAGGCATTATCTGTTCACTGTTGACCTTATATGCCGTGGCGCGCGCGTGGAATATGGCTTTTTGGCAGGAAGCCCCGGAGCCTTTGCCTGCTAAGCCGATCCCGTGGGGGATGACGGCGGCCGCAGCAACTTTGGTCTGTGTATCCGTCGTGATCTCCTTGTGGGCGGGGCCGATCAACGAATTTAGCCGATCGGCAGCAGCGGAATTGCGCGCTCGCAGCCCGTACATTGTGGCGGTATTACCCGAAGGGGGTCGCGGGACGGGGCAAAGCCCGAACGTCCCGGCGGAGGATTTACCACAGGTGGATCCCAGCCCGCGCCCCTCGTGGGTGCCTAAGTCGGGAGAGGAGCACACGGATGACTAATACCTCGCTGGGGAAGAGCAGTGCTCCGTATCGGTCGAGTCGTTCTGCGTCGGCTATTCGGCGAGCGAGCCATCGTCCGGGCAGATTTCCGCATGCTTCCGTCGGGCTGCTGTTGTGGTTGATGTTTGTCTGGGTGTTGTTGTGGGGAGATCCTACGACGGGCAATTTCTTGGCAGGCATGATTGTCGCGCTGGTTGTGACGACGGTGGCCTCATTCCCTGCCACTCCCTTTGATGGGCGATTCCGCCCGTGGGCTGTGGTGCGCCTGGTGATTAGACTGCTGTGGGATATTGTTCATTCCTCTTTCCAACAAGGGATGTTTATTGTGCGCGGCAAAAAACCGCGCGGGGCGATCATTCGGGTGCATGTGCGCTCCCACTCGGATGTGTACCTCGCGATGATTTCTGGGATGACGGCGCTGGTGCCAGGATCAGTGGTGGTTGAAGCACATCGGGTGACGGGAACACTGTACGTCCACGTCTTTGATACGGGGCTTGCTGGTGGGATTACGGGGGTACATCGGACGATTCTGGCTTTGGAAGAGCGGATCATGCGGGCCTTCGCTTCTCATGATGAATTGGTTGACGCGGGATATGTGCCAGGATCATCGCCCCGATTAGGCCGTCTGCCTACCCCGTATGCGCCGGCGACGGGTGCGCCTCGGGAAAAACTCTCCGACACCTCGGTTCGATCGCCTGTTGCCTATCGCCATTCGCGCCTGGAAGCCAAGAAACATGAGGCCGCCACTGGGCGCAGACCGGCAGGTGATTGCCCGTGATATACGTCGTTATCTTCTGTGTGGTGTTACAGGTGATTGCCGCTTGTTTGATTGTGGGGCGAATCGTTAAAGGTCCAACATCCCTTGATCGGATGGTTGCTGTGGATTTGATGACCTCAATTCTCTTAGGGGCGTTTGCGGTTCTCGCTGCGGTAACTCGACGTTCGGATCTGTTGGCGGTATTTATTGTGCTGTCGCTTGTCGGTTTCGTAGGATCGACGACATTGGCACGTTTTCTTGGTCCTTTGGATCCGGAGGCTCGTCGGATTCTTTCTCGGGAAGAAGAGCGTCAACTTGATGAAGAAACGGCTCGCCGAGCTGACGATGCGGCGCCAGTTCATGACGTCGATCATGAGGAGGATATGCCGACGCAGTATCCGCCGCATTACTCAATGCCGCAGGAGGAGATTCCGCAAGAGGCGTATGCTCAGCGTAGCCGCTATGTGTTGCCGCGCGTATTAGGCAATACCTCACCAGAGCTAGGCGGTGAACGCCCATGAATTGGCTGTTGCTAGCCGATGTTCTCGGCATGGGATGTATGCTCATGGGATCCATTTTTATGTTGATCGCCGCGATTGGCGTGTACCGTTACCCGGATGTGCTGGCCCGTCAGCACGTGGCCACGAAACCGCAAGTATTTTCCTTGATTCTTCTCATGTGTGGTGTCATGTTGTTAGTCCGTGAGGCGACGATGACGTGGACGATGTTGTTAGTGATCGGCTTCCAGCTCATTACCTCGCCCATCTCGGCGCACATGATATCGAGATCAGGGTATCGGACTGGGCGGGTTAACCGATCTGCCTTGGTGTTAGATGAGCTAGGTGAAGATATTGCCAGCGGGGATGACGGCGGTAGCTCGCCAGTGAGCTAGCCAGAAGATATGTGCGGCGTTAACGGATAGCCTGTATGGCTGCTGCGAGCGTCGGTGCGAACGGGAACATACGCATGATTGCGCAAAGAGCGGAGTTCCGAGATGAGCGCATGACATCCGTCGGGCAAACGACGATAATAGACAACACACGATACCTCGAAGTCGGAGGGAAGAATGAATATCGGATGGAAAGTCGTCAGCCTCGCTATTTCTGGTGCGGCCGGCGTGGTAGCAAATCAGGTTGTGGGGCAGATCTGGGAAAAGGGTTTGCACAAGCAGCGGCCAGAGGGCGATGAGGCGGAAATTGATTTGCCGCTGATTGAGATTGTGGTTTTCACCGGCGTTACGGCGGTTGTTAACACCTTGATTACAACCGCATTGAAGCGTAAAGCTGCTCAGTGGTACGGCAACCGTTAATCGGAGTGCCCGCCTGGTAACAGGAATGGTGTAGTGCTAGCTGGTGCGGTCATAGTAATAGGCTGCACGGCCCAGAGATAGCTGGGGTAGCTCGGGTGCTACAATTGAGAGCACGACAGGGGAGCGCGAATGCGCTGAGAGTGCGGGATCGGCCTGCAGACCCTCGAACCTGATCCGGTTAGTACCGGCGAAGGAAGTCGAGTATCTCTCCTCGGGGGTACCCCGAGCCCTCCCGATAGCTGGGAGGAACAGTGAAAAGAATATATGTCGCGTGTGTAAGTGTGCTGTTGAGTGCCGGTGTTGGATTATCCGGTTGTTCCGCGATGGATCAGACCTCCTCACAAGCCCGTGATAAGATAGTAACCGTATTGACGCATGATTCCTTTGCGTTGTCAGAAGAACGCAAAGCTCAATTTGAAAAACAGACGGGATACACCCTGAAAACTACCGCGCCTGGGGATGCGGGTATGGTGCTCAACCAGTTGATCTTAAATAAAGATAATCCGACGGTTGATGTAGTATTCGGAATTGATAACATGTCTGCCCAACAGGCAGTTGATTCTGGGGTGATTGCCGCGTATCAGCCGAAAGTGGATCCGCGTGCGCAGTTGCGCGTTGGTGGATTAACCGCCATTGATTTAGGGGATGTATGCCTGAATGCTGATACGGCGTGGTTCGCTAGTCACGGTGTGGCTGTGCCGCAAGGCTTCGATGACCTGGTGGATCCGCGTTATCGGAATCTTTTGGTGGTAACGAATCCTGTCACTTCCAGCCCTGGTTTGGCGTTCTTAGCGGGAACGATTGTGCATGCCGGTGAGCAGTGGCCGCAATATTGGAGTGCGCTGTTTGCTAATGGGGTGAAAGTGGATGATTCCTGGTCCACTGCCTTTAATACGGATTTCAGTGCTGGTGAAGGTAAGGGGGCGTATCCGTTAGCCCTGTCCTATGCATCGAGTCCGGCTTATGGGCAGGGGGCGTTTGAATCCGTATTGGGGACGTGCGTGCGCCAAGTGGAGTATGCCGGGGTTGTCACGGGTGCGAAGAATGAAGCAGGCGCGCGGGCCTTCGTTGATTTCTTGCTGGAAGATCAGACCCAGCAAGAAATCCCGCAGACGATGTATATGTATCCAGTGGCGAATGTGCCGTTGCCAGCAGATTGGGAAAAGTACGCACAATTGGCCCCCAACCCGATTGTCCCGGATCCGGCAACAGTCAAAGCTCACCGTGAGGCCTGGCAAAAACAATGGACGCAGTTATTTGAATCGCGCTGATATGAGCGGAAAAATCCGGTCATAGGTGATTGATGGCAATAGCGAGCTGTAATAGGGGAAATCGTACTCAGCGCCGCGGCAGGATAGCCGCGGCGCTGAGCTGGGTTATTATTCTCAGCATTCCGCTGGTCTTTCTGGCTCTCTTTTTCTTTTGGCCAGTGGGTGCCATGGTGGGGCGTGGGATCGGAGATTCGGCGGTTGCCCACAGCGTGCTCGGGTCGAGTCGAACCTGGAAGATTGCCGGGCAAACATTGTTCATGGCTCTGGCGGCAACTGGTGGTTCAATCCTGTTAGGTATCCCTGGCGCTTACGTGCTGTATCGGCTCGATTTTCCGGGCCAGCGCTTGTTACGGGCACTGGTCAGTGTGCCTTTTGCCCTGCCGACCATCGTCGTCGGTATTGCGTTTCGGGTTCTTCTCGATAGCGACGGCCCGCTGGGTTTCCTGGGGTGGCAGGAGAGTACCGTTGCGGTGATCGCCGCGATGATCTTCTTTAATTATTGCGTGGTGGTGCGCAGCGTTGGGACGATGTGGCAAGGATTAGGTGATCTTGCCGTGGCTGCCCGCACTTTAGGTGCCTCACCCTGCCGAGCTTTTCTCACGGTGACCCTCCCGCAGCTTGGTCCGGCTATAGCGGCGTCCGGTGCGCTCGTTTTTCTCTTTTGTTCCACATCATTCGGGATTGTCAGTGCTTTGGGGCGCCCTGGATATGGCACGCTCGAATCGGAAATATATATCCAGACGAAGGTCTATATGAATTTTCCGGTTGCGGCGGTGTTATCGGTTCTCCAACTGTTGTTTGTGGTTTTTGCGTTGATTTTATCGTCGGTGCTATCGGCACGCACGGAGAGATACGCCCCCCAACGTGTTCGACCACGGCAGATGGCGCGAAGTGATCTGCCGGCAGTGGTGATAACGGCAGGAATGTTATTATTCCTCGCCGCGCCTATGATAAGCCTGGTTCTTGGTTCGCTACACGCAGCCGACGGCTGGGGCATGCACAACTATCGAGTACTGCACCTGGCTGGTTCGGGTTTTGCCGGTGGAACCTCTGTTCTTTCGGCTCTCAACCATTCCATTAAGATCGCCTGGGATGCGGCAATCATCGCTGTAATCGTGGGGATTATTGTAGCTTTTGCTGGGTCACGTCGGCCACGTAGCCGCCTCCTTAGCCTTCTGCAACGCCTAGCTGACACCTTTATTTTGCTTCCTTTGGGGATCTCTGCGGTGACGGTTGGATTCGGTTTCCTTATCACCTGGGGGCGGATTTCCACTATTCCTTCAGGGATGATCGTGCCTCTCGCGCAAGCAGTGGTGGCGCTTCCACTGGTTGTTCGTTCGCTCGTTCCCATTTTGCGTTCTATCGATCCTCGGATGCGCCAGGCGGCAGCAACCCTCGGGGCGACTCCGATACGTATTGCGCTGACGATTGATCTGCCGATTATGGCTCGCGGTATCGGCGTGGTATTCGGCTTTGCGTTCGCAATTTCACTGGGCGAATTTGGTGCAACCTCGTTTCTAGCTAATCCGGATTATGTGACGCTCCCTGTTTTAATATCGCGACTGTTGGGGCGCCCTGGGGTGGATAACTACGGTATGGCTTTGGCTGGTTCCGTCATTCTCATGTTTTTGACGATGGCGGTCATGTTTGCTGCTGATCTGCTACGCCTGCGTGGTCGAAAGGAAAACACATGATGGAATTACGAGACGTTGACGTGCGCTATGCGAAACCGCCGGTACATGCTGTGCGCCGCCTTTCCATGACGATTAACTCGGGCGAAATCGTCGCCATTCTCGGTAAATCAGGCTGTGGAAAATCCTCACTATTACGGGCAATCGCTGGGTTAGAACCGGCAACTGGGCAGATCCTGCTCAATGGTCGAGATATTTCTGCGCTGCCCACTCATCGCCGGAAAGTTGGCATGTTATTCCAAGACGGGCAACTCTTTCCGCATCGCAATGTGGAACGCAATATCAGTTACGGTTTGGAAATGATAGATATGTCTGCCGCTGAGCGCAGGGAACGGGTGGCGCAAATGCTGGAAATGGTGGGGATGGCAGGGTATGGCAAGCGGGCGATTTCCACGTTATCTGGCGGGCAGGCCCAGCGGGTGGCTCTGGCCCGGACGCTGGCAGTACGCCCGGATATTATTCTGCTGGATGAGCCGTTATCAGCGCTTGATCGTCTTTTGCGTTTGCGACTGGGCGAAGAGATCCGTCATATCGTGCAAAAATCGGGGATGACTGCACTGTATGTTACTCATGATCGCGAGGAAGCAATAGCGGTTGCCGATCAGATTGCTGTGATGGATGGCGGTGAGCTAATCGGGATGGGAACGTATCAGGAGATGCGTGAGCGCACCTCAGTTCCAATCATTCGCGATTTATTGAGCTGAGCTTCGGGTTGGTGCTTCACACCTGCTGGAGCGGCAATCACCGACCCCTAAGAGAGGGCGGGTAGTGAGCAGGGATAGTGCCGCCGCTCATGAGCGAGAGGGTGATTATTATCCGGAGAATCGCCCTTTCAACACAAGCCGATCACTCATAACGGAGCGTCGGCTTGTGTTGGGGTTGTCAATAACTCGTATAAGAGGCTACCTTTGGTTAAGATACTTGAGGTATTGCCGGTATTTTTTCAGCATTAGATTCTTGGCATATTGTTCCATGTATTCGTAATCAGGCTCGCCGGAATCAGTGACGGGAAGCATGACCTTATCGCCAGCAAGATGCTCCTTATTCCGCTTATAGCCGTGACTATATTTATGCTCAATCATGTCTTGAGCAGCCACGAAGAATAACCCTGTTGCTTCATTCAGCCAATCAGCATATCCGTAAAGCACATTAACTGTCGAAACAAAAGGTTCCTTTTTATAAATTGCATAGCCTGCTGAACCATCGCCATCTTTTATGAAACCTATGCAATTTCCATCTTGAATCTTATTTTTTAATTCGTCAGTCGAATCTAAAAAATACAAGCACCCATTGTTTCTGTTTGTAGCTGCAATATACTCAACCCCCTTACAAGTAGTTTTTTCAAAAGCACTTGCATTAGAGATTTTCCCAGCTGAAATATTAGTGAATAGACTGGCTATTGCGATAGGCTTCCACTCCTTCTCGTTGAGAGTTGGAATCTTAGCAACTTCACCGAGTTCTGCAATGCGTTTCTCGACATAGGCGCAATATTTAGCAAGCATAGCATCACGCTTCTGCTGTGCATACTCCGCCATGTACGTATAATCGGGCTTGCCAGAATCAGTGATAGGGAGCATTAGCTTCTGTCGAAGCATGCGTTGTTCCTTGAACTTATAGCCGTAGCTATATTTAGACCGCTGCTTCGCAAATACAGAAACGAAAAATAGCAAGACAAACTTGTTGTCGGAATAATGGCGGAGATGCAGCCGTTTTACATCATCCGTAAAAATACATTCATACGGATGATAAAAAGCAACGCATGGCGATCCATTATAGTTGACGCCCAGCACGTTACCATCCCTTGACGAATTGTCATTACCGACAAACCCTGTGACGCCGTTGTTATTATCTGTTGCACCGATAAACGGGCGCGTTCCCAGAACTTTGTTCCGCGTTTCCAATCGTTTGCCGGCGCTGACAGTAAAAATGTCATCTAAAGAAAATTCACGCCACTCTTTCTCATCAAGACTCTGCATTATCGTCACCCCCTCCAAAGAGGTACTCACGGTTCTGCATGACCATCGAGAACTCGAACGTCAAATAATCGCCGATAGCCTTCTCAAAATCAGCATCCGTAGGAATCTCGTCGTTGAAGTAGTAGAACGAATGCAGCCACTCATCCTCGGGCTTCACCGTAGACTCAACGCAGAACTTCGACGGTGCTTCAGCGCGTCCATTCCAGACATCCAACAGGTGCTGCTTCTTATCCTTTGCAGAATCACCCTCGACAAGACCGATATGTGCCCTAACCTCATACCCGTCATCACGGAAGTCGATAAACTTACACGCCTTATCAGCGTCGTGCGGCTCATGAGCGGTAAACACAGCAATGACAGGGTTCGTTCCCACACGATAAAACGTGTCCGTGTTACACGTAATCACGCCCTCCAACGTGTGACTCTTCAGGATGCTCTTCTTGAACGCCTGCTCGATCTTGGATTTACTGCCCGTCATGGAAGACTGTGGAACAATAACCGCCGCTCGCGCTCCGACCGTCAGTGAATCCAACAGATGCTCAATGAATGAAAGCTCATACTGCTCGGGGTCTGCTTTCGTGCCCTGTGAGTAGGGCGGATTCATCAAGCCAACCGTTGCGCCCTTCATCTGCACCTGAGCGGGATTCTTGCGCAGAAAATCGCAGCATTCAAGATTGCTGTTGCCGTCCTTACGTAAAATCATGTTTGCAGCGGCTACGGCAAACATGTTGCTTTGAAGCTCAAAGCCGTGAAGCTGCTTCTTCTTAATGTTCTTCTTTTGTGCATCTGTATCTGCCATCGTTAGCATGCTGTGCATTGCAGAGATCAAAAATCCGGCTGTTCCACAGGTTGGATCAAGCACGGTATCTTCGGGTTGAACATCCACCAGCTCGCACATTAAGTCACAGATATGACGGGGCGTTAGGATGATACCGAGCGTCTGCCCATCACCGCCAGAATAACTCATAAACTCGCCGTAGAAACGACCGATAAAGTCCTCGCTGGTCTTCTGATACTTGATGTTACGAAACACATGCTCATACAGGAACTCCGTGTAAAACTTCAGCGGAGTCTTTCCAAGAGTCGCGTTCACTTCGTTCAAACGGAAGCTGGTCTGCAAAATGGAGAATTCCGCTAATAACTTGTCCTTTTTCGCGTCAGGGCCGACGTTAGAACGAGTCAAGCGCCCTTTTACGGCGTTCATTAATTTGTCGCCATCGCGCATTCCTGGCGTTTGATCGCCGGTTAGCGAAGTAATAGAAAAACCGCCAAATTCAATTTCATCTAGCGCCAATAAAATACCGGCAACAACTAAGGGTTTATCTTGGTCTTTGAGAGTTCCGTAGGTTCGGAGATATTCGTGAAGTTTAGCTGCATCTTTTAGAATCTGCTCCGTTGTTTTCTCAACATCAGTTGCTTCTTCTAGTACATAGCGCGTGTAGTATTCCTGAATATTGTCCTCAGAAAAGAAAACAAAAGATTCTAGTTCCGGAAGCTCTTTGTAAGATTCTCGATCATCGACATAGAGTGGCGTAATAATGTGTCGTTTTGCATCGCCAGATACCCCGACGGCAAAGACTTTCTTAAATGAAGTGTTCTGAGCAATATGCTTCGCATAGAAGTAGGCACCATTGACGGCGTAATCGGTTATTGCTTTCGTATTACAGTCGAGGATTCCTCCCCCCCCCCCGTCAATTTCACGTGCTTTGACAGGTCGGCTTTATCTTCAATGACTAAAACAAATTCACCGATACGTGCCACGAACTCAGGAAAACCAACTTTTCCAGTTCCTCGTTTCGAAGCCGTCTTGAGAGCTTCATTGATCTCCAGTATTTCGCTGCCTTGAGGGTCATAGTTGATGTTGAATTCATCTAATTGTGACGCTACCCAAAGATCTATTTTTGCTTCTTTCTTTGCCACGTTCGTTATTCTCCTTTCACTTATCTGGTGACCGTAGAGGTTGATTTATTTGATTTTGTAGCTCAGACGTTCCGCGTTAGCAAACATACGAACTCGGTCATTGAGTGGTGGGGAAAGCTACTCAGCGCAAAGAAACCGCTCGCCCGCCCATAACGTTACACGCGAAACCTATATGCGCGATCCTCCGTCTCTTCTTCTGCCTTTAACGATGGGTTTTCCGGCTCGTACACCGCGTTATAGTATTTGCTGGTTGGCGCCGTTGCTGGCAGCCCTAATAGTGGCAGCTCTAGTACCGGCAGCCCCATACGGGTGTGCTTTCCGAGCCTGGAGGCTGACGCTATTGCAGCGCTGGATTGTATCTCAGGGAATTCACCTCGCACGAGCACTCCGTCGCGATATTGATATTCCGAGCCAGTTTCCCTTCGGCCCGCAACTGAAGCAACCGCGGAACGACGCGATCCCGCAGATTCCATGGGTCAATAGTGTTGACGTAAATCTTCGATCCGCCCTCAAAACCGGCCAGAGTGGATACTCGCCATTTGAGCAGGATACGCCAGGGCATATTCACGTCGGAATCCATCGGCTTGGTGTACCACTCCTCATTAGTGGGGATTTCCGAGCCGGTTGCCGCATGGATGGCATGGACGAGATCCGACACAGCAGTAATCTCCTCGCGCGTGTGCTCCCAAGGTTGAATATGAGCCGAACGGGACCACACCTCTAACGTGGGATAGCGATGGCCAAAACCTGCGATAGCAACAGCATGCTTATTCTCAGCAATGATGAGGTTGTGGTATCCGGCGTAATCCACCCCAGCTTCGTTATACAGATTCGGATTGCGCCGCACCTTCTCCACCTCAATACGCCCATTGACGGTGCGTTGATCTATTGCGACGAGCTGCTTATGGAGATGATCGAAAGACGCCCCCGCCGGCTTTAACCAATTTTGGAACACCTGCACGTAACGAACATATCGGTTTGAGGCATAGAGGTCGCGCATAGTGTCAATCGTCAGGCGCATATACCATTCGTGCTCCTGCGGAGTGAGCGTGCCAGAGGAAGCTAACTGCGCATCATTTTCTGCGCCATCAACGAAATGCCGCCGCCCCACGATGAGATCATGGCTGCCACCAAAAAAGGAATATGCCGCTTCAATCTTGTCCATTTCCGGTAGTGAGTCGAACTCGTCATTGCTCATGCGGTTCGCAAATTTTGCACGCAATACGTTCATGACGTGCGAGCGCCCGGCAGGATCGGCTAAATACGAATCCATTCGCATCTGCGCTGCCGGTGTAAGGGTGTAGCCGTAGTTTTTCGCCCAATAATCAAAGGATAAAATCTCGAACAGATTGGGAACTCGGCGGAATTCCCACTGCTGAGTGAGCATATCGACGCCGGTCGTTCGGACGATCTCTGCGTCATCTCCGTTGCGCACTAACCGAGCTTTTTCTGGCGGGGTTTCCAAAATGCGCTGGGTGCAAAAGGCGCAGTGCCGCCCGTGCTGAGATTCGTCAATCGGTTGGGCAGAATTCGCGGAAACGCCTAGCGGGCGATCTGCCCGACCAGGAATAGTCCAGACCTCTGTTCCGGTAAAAGGGTTGAGCTGTTTGATCGTTCCATCAGCCAATCGGGTTAGCGGTGGCGGGAAAGAATCGTACGCTGGCATGCGGCTTCCTTTCGGGCATCGTTGCGCCCTCCAGTCTATCAGTCACAAGGTGGTATTCGGCACGCTCTGGGTATTATCCCGAGGATATGTAGCCTTTATCCAGCCAAAATGATAGGACGGATAGGTGAGTCAGGATGTGAAATTACCGCGAGAAATTTGGGTGCTTGTTGCTGCGGCTGTGTGCGTATCGCTGGGATACGGAATCGTTGCCCCAGTTTTGCCGTTGTTTGCCGGTAGTTTCGGGGTGAAAACCTATGCGGCAACCGCCGTCGTCTCTGCCTTTGCATGTATGCGTCTCGCATTTGCACCGGCTTCTGGCTGGCTCTCAAAAATTTTTGGGGAACGCCATATGTATATGACGGGCATGGCGGTTGTTGCCAGCTCCTCGGCGTTAAGCGGGCTATCACAAAATTACGTGCAGCTCCTCATCTTCCGCTCTATCGGCGGGATCGGCTCAGTGATGTTTACCGTCGCTGCGATGTCTCTCATTATTAAACTTGCGCCTAGCGGTGCGCGCGGGCGAGCTTCGGCAGCATACGGATCAGGGTTTCTGATTGGCAATATTCTTGGGCCAGCCATTGGAGCTTTTTTGGAGCCATTTGGTTTTCGGGCGCCTTTCTTTATCTATACTGTGCTGCTCCTTATCGCTGGCAGTATCGTCGGCGTTCTCGTTCCCTATGATATTGACGGTCACGAACCCCATCATTGGGGTAAGCACTATAAAGAAAAGCAGGTAGCTCCCACGGAGCGGCCGACTCGGGAATCCATATCCGTCTCGGAAGCGCTCGCAATACCGCGTTTTCGAATCGCGCTCGTCACCGCCTTTGCCCAAGGCTGGACGAATATGGGAGTGCGGGTGGCTATTGTTCCCATCTTCGCAGCCTATCTTGTGAAGACCAGTAATGCGCCAAGTATGCTGCCAGGTTTAGCCTTAATGGTTTTCGCGGTTGGTAACGGGATCGCGCTTGCTTTTGCGGGGCGCTGGTCAGATGTGTATGGGCGCAAGCCTGTCATTGTTGTGGGGCTCATCCTCTCTGGCGTTTTCACAGTTACCATGGGGGTGTGGGCTACGACTTTTGTCGTGTTGATCGGAAGTTTCTTAGGCGGTTTTGGCTCTGGTTGTATTCAGCCATCACAGCAGGGCACAGTTGCCGATATTATTGGCCGACGAGAAGGCAACCGCGTGGTGTCTTTCTTCCAGCAATCGACCGATCTCGGGCAGATTCTTGGACCGCTCCTCGCCGGTTTCTTAGTGGATCATTCCGGCTTTTCTTTGGCGTACATCAGTTCAGGGGCAATTTTGCTTGTGGCGGCTGTGGCATGGATCGTGGCGGTGCGGGGGCACTGGCCGCGGATTTCCCGTCGGCACTAATGCCGGTATTGGGACTACCGAATTACCTCAGTTCTAATGGCATGCGGGGTACTAATAAATGTGCCGTGTTGATAAATGCGCTGTGCTGATAAATGCGTAGGTACTGATAAGCCCGTTGCACACTAATAAACCTGTGGGCATTGTTGATAAACATCTTGCGCTAATCATTATTAATAGACCCTTGGCGTTAATAAAATACGCTGATTTTGTTTGGGGCCGACGGGCGGTGATAACGCCGGCATAAGTTACGTGCCGCCTACCGCTAAGGTTGACCTTATTCCTCATACAGCGAAGTATGGATATCTTTTAGTGGGGCTGCGAGATAATGGAATCACGCAAGTTTATGCTGAAAACGGTCAGCAGGTTACGAGGAGGCATGGGTTATGTCCTACGCAGGTGTATATGACGATAAGGGTAAGAAGCCCTTTGTTCTCGATATGGAAGCCGAAACGGTTAACAATACGACCTTCCGCACGACGATGTGGACGGGTGAACATTTGCAAATGACGGTTATGTCCATTCCGGTTGGTGGTGACGTCGGCCTGGAAGTTCATGAAGAAAACGATCAGTTCCTCCGCATTGAAGCCGGAAAAGGCAAGTGCGAGATGGGAACCGCTAAGGACGCACTCGATTTCGTAGCGGAAGTCGAAGACGATTCGGCGATTTTCGTTCCGGCCGGATACTGGCACAATATTACGAACATCGGGGATGAGCCACTGAAGCTGTACACCATTTACGCAGGTCCGGATCATCTGCCCGGCACCGTCCACCAGACGCAAGAGGACGCGGAAAACGATCCGAATGAGGACTAATCCCAGCGTGCGTTCATGCTGAAATATCGCGGCAAAAAAGATAGGAAACCTCGCCAGATTCCCGCCATATTCTTAATGGATACGGAAAACTGACGAGGTAGGCGCGCGAAGAGTTCCTGCGTGAACGGTTAAAACTGATGATGATGTGGGCTGTCGATCCCGCTATGCTGCACGGCGAGCGAGGTCGGCAGCCCCAATGATTCCCGCCTGATTGCCCAATGTTGCCACTCGGATGGGCGGCAACGGGCGATAGGCTCGCCCGGTCAGTAACTCGGTGAAAGATTGGCGAGTAGGCTCCAGAAGCAAATCGCCAGCTTCGCACACTCCTCCGGCAAGGACGAATACATCCGGATCCAGAAGCGCTGCCACATCAGCCATTCCTTGACCGAGCCAGTAGCCGATCTCAGCGAACGCATTTCGCGCCCCGCAGCAGCCCTCCTGGGCAGCTTGCGTCACCATCAATCCAGTAATGGCCTGCGGATCTCCGTCGGCTAATCGCAGTAAACCAGCGGCAATCTCGGGGCAGGTGCGAGCCTGTTCTTGAGCTGCGGCAAGGAGGGCGCGCCCAGAAGAATACACTTCCCAGCAGCCACGTTGCCCACATCCACATTCGCGCCCGTCGCGAACCATATTGATATGGCCGATTTCGCCAGCAAAACCGTATGATCCGCGCAGCAATTCGCCATTGAGGATGATTCCGCCGCCAATTCCAGTGCCGACTGTGACGACGACTGCCGAGGAAAATCCTGCCGCTGCACCGAAACGATACTCAGCCCAGGCTGCCGCGTTTGCGTCGTTTTCGACCACGACTGGCATATCAATTGCTTGGGAAACCTGCTCGGCGATTGGCTCATTACGCCAGGAAACATTAGGCGCAAAAATGACGGTTGAACCGGAAGAATCAACAAAACCCGCAGCCCCGATACCGACGGCTTCGACCTCGTTTTCCTGCTGCAATTGGCGGCACAGATCAATGATCGTATCGCGTACAGATTGGGAGTCGTTCGGAATCGTTGGCCGACGCAACATCATGACAATGTGCCCAGAAGAATCTACGAGCCCTGCGGCGATCTTTGTTCCACCAACATCCACACCGATTGATAACGTCATATCCCCATGATGGCATGCCTGCTTTCAGTTTTCTCGTCTGAAAAACGGAATGCAAGATTTTGGGTGTTCTGTGCGCTCCACAGTGTAGCGTTGCCGAGCTGCTGCCTGCGCTTTTACAGCACTACAGTGCGTATCCCGTCGGTGTTTCGCTTCAGGTGTGCCCGTCGCAGCCGAAGCACACAGGTTTACTCTTTCGATATGGCTAGGTGAGAGCAGAATTTTCTGGCTGCTCAGCGTAGGTACCACATATTTGGCTCGCTAGCATCAGGGGCTCAATCTCACGTTGCTCGCGCATAGCAAAATGACGGTGCCAACGAGGTAGATAATAAGCGGAGCCTGAGGCTATTGCGCTGGCGGAGCATCGCACAAAGCCGCGAGCCTATCTAAGGCTTCTCGGCTCAGCTCAGCTACTCCACGATAGAAATGTGTGCGAGAATTCCGTGCAACATCAACAAAAAATGCGGGTGCCCACTGCATGAGGTGCTCATGAGTAAACCGCCAAACAATGTGGAAATACCGCTGTGCGTCATTGTGCAAACCCCGATCAAGGGCGTTGAGGCTACGGGCTAAACCCTGCGCAATGAAGTCATATTCCAGCCCAATATGGTCATCTGGTTCTTTATGAAGATGCGGAGCTTGTAGGCCAAGCTGGCGGTAATCTTTGCGCACAATGAGCGTATCCTCATCAAAGACTAGGCCGTCTTTCCCGCGGTGAACAGATTCAAAGGGCGCGACGAGGGCGCGGGCAGTGCGACCATACAGCGCATTGAGATCATCGCGGAGCTGTTCAGGGCTTTCCTTGGCAGCAAAGGAGCGTTCCCATTCTTGTAACCCGACGGAGGTAGCCGTGCCGTCAGATAGCGGCCATTCGCGATACATGTGGCGCACCTGATTCAGCGTTTCCGTATCGGGCGCATCCAAATGGAAACGCGATAAGACGAGGAATGCCGAAGCAAGAGCTTCCAGCTCGTTCGCGCTCGGTAGGAGATCTTCACCTCGGCGGGGATGGGAGCTGGCGTCAGAGCACGTAGAAGGGGAACCCGAGCTGGAATTTGTGGTGCTGGGGCTGATGTCGGAACCGGAGGTGGAAGCAGATTCGGAACCAGAAGTGGAAGCGGAACCAGCGTTGGAACCGGATTCAGAACTAGAAGCGGCAGACATAGCAGAATCTCCGTCAGTGGAAAAGGAAAGGTCAATCATCGTTACCGTGCCAATTTCTCGTCAAAAAAGGTGAAGGTCAGTGCCTCAAGGTGGGCGAGCTGTTGAGGATCAGCATAGCCGGTGTGACCTCCGTCTGGATTCTCCCAGAAGAATGAGGCGTGGCCGAGTTTCCGTGCTCGGGCATGAAAACAGCGAGCATGGGTGGCAGACGCGCACCCATCGTAGGTGGATGTCGTTAGCAGAAGCGGGGGATACTGCGCGGGATCGGATTGCTTTGCAATATCAAGCTGATGGTATGGGCAGCACAGGTCTGCGTTATCGCGACTCTTATCCGCAGAGGAAGGGGGCAGGGCAGCATCTGCTGAATCGCCAGGGCATACGGTGGCGCGTGACAGATCCAGGAGTGGCATGCGGGCAGCTAGTGCTGCGAAATGTGTGGGATAGCGGTGATATGCATTGCCGATCACCAGAGCGTTATGGGCCGTTCCGATTCCGGCGAGTTTATCTGCACTGGTGATACCGCGCGCAAGGAGATCCTCGGCGACGGCAACAAAATCGGGAACACTGTGTTCGCAGATGGATTGCGGGCGGCGCGGCTCGCCAGTGCTCGCAGGCAGGGATGTTGGGTATTTCGCACGCCCGAGTGCCAGTGCATACACGTAACCGGATCCCAGCCACAACGTGCCAAGAGCGCTGCGATAAGCCGGATGGGCAACAGATGGATCGCTGTTAGTTTCCAACAGGACTCGCGTGGGGCGTTTGCCTTCGAGGCTGTCGTATGGCCCGACGAGATAGTAGGGTACGGCAGTACCATCCGCAGATTGGGCGTAGCATAGCCGCACTTCAGCGCTTGGAGCGGAGAAACGATGCGGCTCAACTCCGATGCGATGTAACCGGAGCTGGGTGGCGTTCACGGTTCCACAGTAAAGTGCGCTGGGGGTAAGGAAACCGTCTACCCGCAACCAGATCTCATCACTTTTTCCAGCGTCAACAGGGATAACGCGCAGATGTAGATGTTCCATGTGCGCTGGAGTCAGGTCAACCTGATACCACGGGCGGCGATCATTTTTACGGTCAGCAGTGTTAACGGCAGGATCATGCTGGGTGTGCGGATCAACAGCGAAGCGGATAACAGGTTTAAGCTCGCAGGTGGCAAGGATGAGAACCCCGGAGGCAAGGCAATGGATCTCCGTTATTGTGCTGTGGGGTGTGCCGGTAAAGAGGACGTGAATTTCTTGCGGCACGGCGCCGTTACAGGCATCCTGATAGGGCATGGCGAGCACGGATCCGGCTGGATAGCTGCCCGTAGCGGTGGACCATTCCTGCTGTAGCGTCAGGATAATCCAGTTACGCACAATATCTATTCGCGAGAAATCTGGCACGTTAAGCGCCTGCGGAGTGGCGCGCCGCCACCGTCGGGCCTGGGGATGGATACGGTAGATGCGCCGACGTTCGAGGTCGTGGTGGATGATTCCATGTATCCGCGGTTCAGGCCAATGCGGCGTCGGGGCACATATCTGAATCTCTACACCCACATCGTCAGCGTCACATTCCAATACGACGGGGGCTTTTGCCAGTGACGTCCCTCGTCGCCAATATCGAATCTGCCGAGGATTTCCGTATGCAGTTAGGCTCTGAGCGCCAACAGCGCTGGTAATGAGGATGTGCTGACGGTCCAGCCAGCGAGCAGTTATCTCGCAACCAGCGCTGGCGAGAAAGCCGCGGGTGAGGAATTTCTGTTTGGAAATATCAAATTCTCGGATAGCGCATGTGTGGCTGTTAGCGTCACTGAGGGTGATAAGAGCGCGATCCCCATCGGGGGACAAAATATCTATATCGCGCACAATCCAGGATCGTTTTTCCTGAGTGTTAAGGCGGCCAACATCAAGCACGGTATGCCAACGCAAGGCAGACATTGGTTTTGTGCCGTAATGCTTGGCTAGCGTGCGTCGCCAAAGCCCGCGCGGATGGCGTGAATCTGAGGTAAAACAATAGACCCATGTGCCGTTGCGATGTGGCGTGGCGAGTGCATCATCGGCACACAGGGCACGACGGGCACGGCTTTCATATTTGGCTAGTTTGCGTGAGGGGAACGCATTATGAGTGCGGCGTGATTGGCGGTGAGCCCAGCGCCGGACGCTCGTGGTGTTCTTTTCTAGCCGTTGACATGGGTCGGCAGGAGTTTTCCGCATGGTATCAGTCTAAATCAGGTGGGCTATGTGATTGGTGATGAGGGTGGTGATGAGAAATGAGGGGTGTGGCACGTGCGAGCACGGAGGATAACGAGCGAGTAAAAAATAATGACGGGGATAGACGCAAAAGTGTCGGCTGATTCTTCGTTAAAAGAACCAGCCGACACACAATGAGGTATAGGCAAAGAAGAACTCAGATACCGATACGCATCATCGAGGCGTAGTGCAAAGAACGTCCCATGAATTCGGCAACCAAGATCAGGAAGAAGGTCAAGGTCACTAAAGCAGCCAGCGGAGCAGGCTTTTCTAACATGGCCTTACCGGCAATCCGGTACACCAGCGCACCCAGGACGATAGCTCCCAACGCCAACAGAACAAGCCGTGCCCAGAAGAACAGACCAGAGTAGACGGCAAGGGAAGCCGTTGCTGCTGGGGATGGGTTCGTAGCCAGATTCTGAATGTGCATCGTGTAGGAAATGAGCACTCCCACTGCGGCGAGGGCAGAAACGACGGAGCAGGCGCGCACGAGCCGCACAGAGTACGTCCATTCCTCAGGCGAGGCTGGGGCGTTAATCTCCGTGATATTCCGAGTGAAGCCGAGACGATCACGCAGGGAGCGTGGCCCGCCCTTAGGATCGGTTGTGTTCTTCACCGCGCGAGGTGGCACCGGAACAGGGGATACCTTGGAGCGTGCCGCGCGCTGGCGGATAACCGTCATTACTCCGATGGCAGCCGCCACTGCCGCCGCACCCAGCATGATCGTGGTAGCGAAGAACTGGAACGGAACAACCCAGGTGTGCCAGGCGGGAACTGAGCGAAGCGAAGTGTAGATCATCGACATGACGAACACTAACGCCACCCCGATAACCGCGGTGATGAGGCCAAGTGCTTGCCGTAGCGCGCGCGAACCAATGCGGAACCACTGCATAACGGCAAACAAGAAGCCAGCGCCAGCGAACCCTACGCCAACGATAATTTCGCGTGAGAGCCACGAGCTTTGCCAGTGCCGGATGACGTTAAGCACATGCATGACGTCATTCATGTGGAACATGGAGGCGATCAAGCCAAAGACGAGCGCCGGGCCGATTACGTAGAGAATCGGCAGAGTCAGGCGATCAACGGTTGTTGAATCCGCTTTTGCGGAGAGCCACAGTTGGGTGGCACCGAGGATAATAAACATCCCCACACACATTTGTGCGATGACCGTGAATAGGATCATCGGAAGTTCATGCAGATTCATGGCGTTAGATCTCCTGCGGGTTCATGATGGAGCCGTTCGCGTTATCCCAAGGCTGGGCATCGCGATGCGGCTTGATAACGAGACGCGGCTGAGTGACGGATGGATCGGGCAGAGGCGCGACGGCATCCAGTTCACCGTAGGTTTCGCGGAGTTTGTCGATCGGACCCCAATCGAGCGCGCGCGACGGGCAAGCCTCCACACATGCCGGATCTTGACCTTGACTGCGGTAGTCGTAGCACAGATCGCACTTGCTCATGTGGCCAGTTTCCGCATTGAACTGAGGAGCGGAATACGGGCAGGCCCATTCGCAGTACCGGCAGCCCACGCACTTAGAGGAATCGACGTAGACGGTGCCGTCATCGCGTCGAGACATTGCCGTCGTCGGGCAAACCTCCATACACACCGCATTTTCACAGTGATTACAGGAAATTGAGGTGTAGTAGGAGAAGATCGACGGTGTGACGGTATGGCCGGAACGCTGCCAGGTTCCGCCAGCGTATTCCACGACGCGACGCCAGGTGACGCCGACGGGCAGGTCGTGCTTATCCTTGCACGCAATTTGGCAGGCCTTGCAGCCGGTGCATACGGACTGATCGAAGAAGAAGCCGTAGTTGGCATCTGCTTCAGTTGCGGCTGTTCCCTTTGCGACGACCTTGTTCTCGGGATTGGTGATTAAGCTGTCGCCTTTTGCGGCAGCGACAATATCAATGCTCATGTTTCTTCTCCCTTAGGCTTTCGCAACGTCGGCAAGGATCGTGTGGCTGACTAGGCCTCGCGCGAGTGGCGAGGGATGTAAGGAGGTCAGGGTGTTAACCGAACCGGAGGTATCTACCGGCTTTTCTGGATTAGCTCCAGCGGGCAGTTCAAACTCGCTCGCCTTTTCTGGCTTGTACCAAGCTCCCTGCGGGATTGACATGACCCCAGGGATAATGCGTGGCGTCACCTGGGCGCGCAGCTTGACCGTGCCTCGCTCGTTGAATACAAAGACGTCATCGCCGTTAGAGATACCTCGCTCGGCTGCGTCAATTGGGTTGATCCAGCAGGTTTGGGTGTGGGCTTCCTTGAGCCAATCGACGTTTCCATACGAGGAATGTGTGCGAGCTTTGAAGTGATGCCCGATGACCTGCAAGGGGTACTTCTTGTTCTCGCGGGCTTCAATGGCGCCTTCCCAGGTATCGACGTGCGCTGGAATCGGCTGGATCTCTTCGCCGCGTAAGCGTGGACGGAACGTGCCGTACTCCCACTTTTGCGCCATATTGGCCAGGCGCTGCGAGTAGACCTCGATCTTGCCTGATGGCGTGCTTAACGGATGCGCCTCAGGATCCTTGCGGAAATCCTCCAGCGGGATAACTGATCCCTTGTTGCGCCGGTAAATTCCCATCTTGACCCATTCGTCATAGGTGGGGAGCTGAGGATCTGCCTCACGGGAGGCGTCAATGGTGGCGCGCAGCCAATCTTCACGGCTCTTGCCACCTGTGAAAGCGTCTTTGATTCCGAGCTTGTCGGATAGCTCGGTGCAAATATCAAAGATGGACTTCGTCTCGTACATTGGCTCAATCGCTTGGCTGGACATAATTCCATACGCCATGGGGCCGCCGTTTTCACCGCCGTGGAAATCGAATTCTTCGGAGGTGGAGGTACCTGGCAGTACGTAATCGGAATAGCGGGCCGAGACGGTGTACATAATGTCGCAGGTGACGATCAGTTCGGCCTTGGTTTCGTCGCGCAGAATATCTACCGAGGAATTGTTATCGCCGGTCTGGTTGACGAGGGAGTTAGAGCCGTACTGGAAAATTGCCTTGAGTGGGACTTCGAGGCTGGTGTTTTCCGGATTGCCGTTGGCGTCCACCGGGACTTTCAATGCTCGGCTGCCACCTTCGGGCTTGACACCAACGCCAGCGTTAAAGGTGTTCATCTGCGGCCCGTGGTCGATAGCGTCAAGCCAAGAGAAACAGGAGATGATCTTGTTGGAGGCATTCTTAATTTCGGAGGCGAAGGGACGCTTAATACCGAGACCGGCAGCGGCTTCGCGCCCGCCCGTTCCACCGCCAGAAATACCAATGTTTCCGGTGACGCAGGCGAGGAGGAAAATTGCGCGCGAGGTGTTCTCGCCGTTTGCTTGCCGTTGCACGCCCCAGCCTTGCGTGATTGCACAGGGCTTAGCGGTGGCGATTTCGCGGGCAAGCTGGCGGATACGTGTAGCGGGAACGCCACAAATATCTGCTGCCCATTCGGGGGTCTTGGCAATGCCGTCTGGGCCTTTGCCTTCCAGATATGCGCGATAGGAGGAATTCGGGGCAGCGCCTTGGGGCAAGGTTGCCTCGTCGAATCCGACGCAGTAGCGATCCAAGAAAGCCTGATCGTGGAGGTTTTCTTGGAGCATTGTGTAGATCATGCCGGCAATAAATGCGGCGTCTGTGCCGGGGCGAACCGGAACCCATTCATCGGCAAGACCAACATGCGTTTCGGTGTAGCGCGGATCAACGACGATAGTGCGCACATTATGTTCGGCTTTCGTCTTTTGGGTGACGAAGGTGTGCCCGCCGCCAGACATACGAGTTTCAAGCGGGTTGTTCCCGAACATGACCTGCATTTTGGCGTTTTTCACGTCATCGAATGAATTACTGGATACCCATTCGCCATAGAAGTATGGGTAGGCCTGAGTGATGGCCGTCGTTGAGTAGTCGGAATAGTGATCGAGATACCCGCCGAATGCGTTGAGGAGTCGTGCCATCGGGGTGGATTCGGGTGGCCAGGAACAGGCCATGATTGAACCGAGTACGCCGGTGCCGTACTGAATGTAGAAAGCTTCGTTGCCGAATCGGGATTTAATATCCTTCATCTTCTCGGCAATTTCCGTCAGTGCCTGCTCCCAGGAGATTTCTTCCCACTGTTCGTCGCCGCGCTGGGTTCCCGGCTTGCGCTTCATTGGTTTCTTCAGGCGATCGGGGTTGTATATGCGATGACGGATAGAGCGACCGCGCACGCAGGCGCGCACTTGCTGGTTGCCAAGGGTGTTATCGCCGGTGTTATCTGGCAGGACGCGAACGACTGTGCCGTCTTTGACCTGGAGGCGAACTGGGCAGCGTGAGCCACAGTTGACGGTACATGCTGACCAGACTGTCCGTTCGGCATCTGCAAGGCCCTCAACCGGATCGGCGGCAGCGGTGCTAGCTGGCATACCGACGTGCTGTGCGGTTGAGGCCAGACCTGCGACACCAGCAGCGACGGCAGACCACTTGAGGAAGGTCCGGCGCGATGGGCCAGATTGCGCGGTGGGCGCAGTTGGGCTGTTCGCGCTGTCCACTTCGGGACTAAGCGTTTGGGTCATCTTCTTTTACCTCTGTGTATGCATGGTGGCAAGCCACCCTGGCTCTGTGAATTTTTCGTTCACGTATTGGATATATGCACGTGCTAAGCGCATAGTTGTAGCTCCTAAAATACCGCGTCAACACAGGAAAACCCCCGTGAAAAGGAGGGGATATAGGTAAGACTTTGGTTGCGAAACTTATTTGCGGTAGACGGATTTTGCGCGAGTCCGAATAATGCAGAAATTTATCTGGTGTTCGCGACGCGCATGTACGGTGCGGGAGATTGATGTGCAAGAAATCGAGGAGTGGAAGCGGAATTGGCAGCGCAATTATCTGGCTGATTGTAGGGAGCGGGCAGGGCGAGGGCGCGCCTTCCATGTCACCACTGAGATGAATAAGTTGAGTGATGTTCGCTCAAGAAAGAATCACTATTCTTGACGTAAGTTTATGTATCTGCGTATGCTGTACTCGGAATTCAAGAAAACGTACCGTGTTCCGTCAGCAGCTCACCGGAGTTCTGGCAGCACGGAGATAGCAAGGAGTACAACATGGCACGCGCAGTTGGTATTGATTTAGGTACCACTAACTCGGTGGTAACTGTTTTGGAAGGTGGCGAGCCGACGGTTATCGCCAACGCAGAAGGGCAGCGAACCACCCCATCAGTCGTTGGGTTTTCTAAGAGCGGCGAAGTTCTGGTTGGTGAGATCGCCAAGCGTCAGGCCGTTACGAACGTGGAACGGACGATCTCCTCAGTTAAGCGTCACATGGGCGATCCGAACTGGAAGATTGAGATCGATGATAAGACGTACAACGCCCAGCAGATTTCAGCATTCATTTTGCAGAAGCTGAAGAAAGATGCCGAGGCATACCTTGGCGAAAAGGTAACGGAAGCGGTTATCACCGTTCCGGCGTATTTCAATGACGCACAGCGTCAGGCCACGAAGGATGCTGGTCAGATTGCTGGCTTGAAGGTGGATCGTATCGTCAACGAGCCGACGGCAGCAGCACTGGCCTATGGTCTGGAGAAAGGCAAGGAAGATGAACTGATCCTGGTCTTTGATCTGGGCGGCGGCACATTCGATGTCTCCCTCTTGGAAGTCGGCAAAGATGATGAAGATTTCTCCGTCATTCAGGTGCGGGCCACGTCGGGCGATAACAAACTAGGTGGCGATGATTGGGATCAGCGCATTGTTGATTGGCTCGTTACCCAAGTGAAGAACAACTACGGTATGGATCTGTCGAAAGATAAGATCGCCTTACAACGCCTCAAGGAAGCTGCCGAGCAGGCAAAGAAAGAGCTATCCTCGGCAACCTCAACGAATATCACGTTGCAGTACCTATCCATGTCAGAAAACGGTCCGATTCATTTGGATGAAACACTGACCCGCGCCAAGTTTGAAGAAATGACGCGCGATCTGCTGGAACGGACGAAAGCGCCATTCAAGAAGGTCATTGAGGACGCCAAGATCTCGGTATCGGAAATTGACCACGTCGTCATGGTCGGCGGTTCGACTCGTATGCCGGCAGTGACGGAAGTCGTCAAGGAACTCACTGGCGGGCGCGAGCCCAACAAGGGCGTCAACCCAGATGAGGTTGTTGCTGTGGGTGCGGCCTTGCAGGCCGGTGTGCTCACGGGTGATCGCTCAGACGTGTTGCTGATTGACGTCACGCCACTGTCGCTCGGTATTGAGACGAAGGGCGGCATGATGAGCACGATGATTCAGCGCAATACGGCAATCCCGTTCACTCATTCTGCACCGTTCTCGACCGCAGAGAACAACCAGCCGTCGGTACTGATCCAGGTCTACCAGGGTGAGCGCCCGATTGCCCGTGATAACAAGCTGTTGGGAACCTTTGAGCTATCCGGTATCGCACCTGCTCCGGCTGGTGTGCCGAAGATCGAGGTGACGTTCAATATCGACGTTAACGGCATTGTCCACGTCACTGCCCGTGATCTGGGAACGGGTCGCGAACAGTCTGTGACGATCACCGGCGGATCGGCGTTGTCGCAAGAAGAGATTCAGCGAATGATCAAGGAAGCTGAAGAGAACGCGGCTGAGGACGAGAAGCGCCGTGAAGCTGCCGAGGTGCGCAATACCGCCGAACAGCATGTCTACCAGATTGAAAAGCTCCTGGAAGATAACAAGGATAAGCTCTCAGATTCAGTAGCAGCCGATGTTAAGGAAGCAGCCGACGCGCTTCGCACAGCGTTGGAGGGTGAGGATATTGAGGCCATTAAGTCGGCCTTGGATGATCTGAACACGCGGGCGCAGAAGATTGGTGAAGCCCTCTATGCGCAAGCACAGGCCGAACAGGCTGGCGGGGCAGCGAGCGCAGAAGCCGGCAGCGCGAACGCACATGACGAAAATGTCGTCGATGCCGAAATCATTGATGAGGACGACGAGAAGTAAATAACTGGATGGGGGCGGCGGCTATCTGGTCGCCGCCCTTATTCTAGGAGGCGAGAAATGAATCATCCCGATAATGAAAATCGGTGCTGCCAAGGCTCTCCAGATTCACTGGATGACGCTAATGGAGTAACAGGCGATAGCTCGTCTGCAGCACAGCACGATAGCGCTCAGTTTGCCAGTTCCTGTTGTGCTTCCGCTGGAGAAAATGAGCCAGCGGGCGCGTGCTGTACGCAAGAGGAAAGCGATAGCCCTGCGCAGGATTCGTGTGCTGCACCGGAATCTGATGCCGCGGAAAATGAGGCTGACGGCGCATGCTCAGAAGAAGCAGAGCTGAGCGAATACGATCAGGCTTTGCTGAAAATTGCTGAGTTAGAAGAACTTGTTGCACGGCGCAATGCGGATCTATACAACCTGCAGCAGGAGTATTCCAAATATGTCAAACGCGCAAAGTCCGACGCGATAACCTACCGCGAACAGGGGATTGCAGCGGTGTTGGAATCGCTCCTATCGGTACTTGATGACGCTCACCTGGCTCGCGAGCATGGCGATCTTGACGGGCCGGCCGGCAAAATCGTGGAGAAGCTCGAAAATACCTTGGTGACCAACTACCAACTGGAACGCTTTGGCGAGCAAGGCGAGGAGTTTGATCCAGAGCTGCATGAAGCGCTCATGCATCAAACCAGCTCCGAGGTTCCATCTCAGCAAGTTGCTCAGCTCATTCAGCCGGGATATAAGCAGGGCGATAAGGTGCTGCGTCCGGCGCGAGTGGGTGTTGTTTCGCCGGAATAGTGTGCTAGCGATACGTGATGACCAAAGGATTAAGGAGGTGAGTGATGCCAGCTTCGCAGGATTGGTTAGCTAAAGATTTCTATGCCGCCCTTGGGGTGAAGAAAGACGCCACGGAAGCGGAGATTAAGAAGGCATACAACACCTACGCCCGCAAGTATCATCCAGACCGCAACCCTGGAGATCAGGAGGCGGAAAAGAAATTCAAAGCGGCGGCTGAGGCCTATCAGGTGCTGTCAAATGCTGAGGATCGTAAACAATACGACGCTCTGCGTTCGATGGCCGGTGGAGGTCCTCGTTTCTACGGTGGGCAAAGCGGCGGATTTGAAGATATTTTCAGCTCCTTTGCGCAAGGTGCGAACGGCAGTGCGCACTTCGGTGGCAGCGCTGGTGGCGGCGGCTTTGACGATATTCTCTCCTCGCTCTTTGGCGGTGGCGCCGCAGGTGCTCAGGGTGGTAATGGGTTCGGCGGTTTTGGCGGGTTTGGATCGCGCCGGCGCCCGGAGCGTGGTGCCGATGTGAGTGCCAATATCTCCATCCCATTACGAGAAGCAGTTGATGGAACGACGGTAACCGTCACGCATAATGGCCAAAAGGTGACGGCGAAAGTTCCACCAGGCATAACTGACGGGCAGAAGGTGCGGATCACTGGGAAAGGTCAGCCGGGGCGTAATGGCGGGCAAGCCGGCGATATTCTGGTGACGGTACACGTCGAGCCGCATCCGGTTTATGAAGTGAAAGGCAAAGACGTCTACGTCAATGTGCCGATTTCCTTCGATGAAGCTGCTTTAGGAGCAACTATTGAGGTGCCGACGATCACTGGCAAACATGTGAAAGTCAAAATTCCAGCCGGATCAAGCACGGATAAGTTGTTGCGGGTACGGCATAAGGGGATTGAGACGAAACGCTTATCCGCCGGCGATATGTACGTGCGTTTGAAGGTCGTTGTTCCGAAGCGGCTTACTGAGGAAGCACGTCAAGCCGTGGAGGCGTTCCGTGAGGCAGCCGCTGGTGTTGACCCGCGTCAGGAATTCACGGAGATGGCTAAACTGTAAGTTAGAGACGAGAGGTTTCCACGGCGGAGGGTACATAATCTGCCGTGGAAACGGGCAGTTTTGTGGGTGCTGCTGGTTGAAGGAGGGAACATGTCGAAAATATCGAGAAGCGCGCCGATCTTATCGGTATCCGTCGCGGCCGAGCTCGCTGGCATGCATGCCCAAACTGTTCGTCAATACGACCGCATGGGATTAGTCGTCGCTAAACGCACGCAAGGCGGTGGGCGGCGCTACTCCCTCAACGATGTCGATAAACTCATTGAGATTCAACGATTATCCCAGGACGAAGGGGTGAGCTTGGCAGGGATTGCCCATATTTTTACCCTGCAAAACAAGCTGGAAAAGGCGCAGCGGCAGCGAGCGGCATTGGAACGCGAAAACGCCGCATTGCGCGAGGCTGTCGTGGCGCTACGCGAAGAGCTCGCTCAGCATGAGCAGCGCTCCGATCGAGTATTTGCGGTTAATCCGTCCGGTGATGTGTTAGTGGTGGATCGCCGCAAGCATTTGCGTTCTCAGTTACGCACCCAGTCCTATTCGCATAGCACAGATATGACGGTGTGGCGCCCGGCGACGATAATTTCAGGCAATCTTCCCTAACGCTCCCTATTGGCGAGCTATTGCCGATATGCTAGATAGGATGGTTCCGCAGTGTAGCGGATTTTCCTAGGGCAGAAGGGAATACCTGTGAAGAACAGATGGAAAGCAGTAGGGATTCTCGCCGCGTCTACGTTAGCTATTCCTCTGGGCGTCTTGCCGGCACAGGCAGCGCCAGCCGGTGACTCCGTCGTCATCAATGAGGTATATGTGCGTGGATCGAATGGCGATCAGGCGTACCGCGATTTTGTTGAGCTGTACAACCCGACAGATAACCCGATTACGTTGGATGGAATGTCCTTGCAATATTTCTCCCGTGGCGGGAAAGTAGGCAATGGGGTTACTGCATTATCGGGAACGATTGCTGCAAAAGGCTACTTCTTAGTTTATGGTGCAGCTCCGAATACTGCGCCACCCACCGAGCTGAAAGTTGACGCATCGGGTGGGCTGAATCTCTCGGGTTCAGATGGCACGGTTGTTTTGGCCAAGGGTAAAGAGGCCCTGAATTTGCCGAATCCCTCGGATACTGCGCAAGCCGATACCGTGGTGGACGCATTCGGATACGGCACGGCAGGTATTACAGAAAAGGCAACCTTCCGGCAAGCAACTCGGGGTGCGCAGTCGTACCAGCGGGTCAGCGAGGGTGTTGATACGAACGACAACTCCGTGGATTTCCGGATTGCTGACGCGACTCCGATGAATTCAACCGGCTCGGCCCTGCCAGGAACCGATCCAAAGCCCGACCCGAATCCGAAGCCTGATCCGGATCCAAATCCAAAACCGGATCCAGACCCGAAGCCGGATCCGACACCGGAGGCGCAGGTTCTGTCTATTGCCACTATTCAGGGGCAGACGGATACTACCCCGTATGATGGCAAGGCTGTGACGACGGAAGGCATCGTGACGGCGGTCTACCGTACTGGCGGCTTTAACGGCATTTACCTGCAGACCCCTGGTACGGGAGGGACGCAAGATGGAGCCGCTTCGCACGGTATCTTCGTCTATTCTGGAAAAACTGGCATGGTCGATAAGGTCGCAATCGGCGACTATCTGCGTGTAACGGGCACGGCAGGTGAGCATTTTGGACTGACGCAGATCTCGGATCCGAAGTGGGAAAAGCTCACTCGCACGGAGGCAATTAAAGATCCCGTTCCGGTTAAGCTTGCGGAAATTCCTGCTGGTGATGCGGCTCGCGAAAAGCTAGAGGGCATGCTTGTTGAGGTGACCGGTCCATACACCGTGACGAATAACTATACGACGAATCGTTACGGTGCTTTTGACGTTATCCCTGGTCTAGAGCCAATGATCCAGCCGACAGAGAAAATGAATCCGGCTGACGGGGATTTGGCCGCAGTAGTCGCAGGCTATAAGGCGAAGTTGTTGACAATTGATGACGGATGCTCGCGCGATTACACGAATTTCAAGCAGGGGAACGACCTCGTTCCAGTTCCCTACCTCAATGTTGCTAATCCGGTTCGGGTTGGAGCACAAGTAGAGCTCAAGCGTCCGTTCGTCCTCGATTATCGTCATCAGTGGAATCTTCAGCCGACTGAGCCGATTAACGTTGCTGGTCCTGATGATCCGGCTGCCGTCGTGGATAACACCGATAAGTGGGTGAGCTTTGTGAATAACACGCGAGAGGCAGCACCGGGAATGCTTGGCGGGGATATTACGATCTCCTCGTTCAATGTCTTGAACTACTTCCCAACGACGGGCGTTGAGGTTGGATGTAAGTCGGGATATGCGGATCGTAAGGGTAATTTCATTACTACCCGAAACTGTGATCCGCGTGGCGCGTTCCGTGCTGAGGATCTAGAGCGGCAAGAGACGAAGATTGTTAAGGCAATTAATGCCTTAGATTCGACCATTTTCGGTTTGGAAGAGATCGAAAACTCTGCCACGTTAGGGAAAGATCGCGACTATGCCTTGAATAACTTGGTGGCGAAGCTCAACGCCGATGCGGGTTATGACAAGTGGGTTGCGGTACCTTCTCCGGCTAAAGTTCCGGCAAGTGAGGACGTCATTCGGTTGGCCTTCATCTATCAAAGTGCGAAGGTTATGCCGGTAGGAGAGTCCAGTATTCTCATTGGTAATGAATACTTCACAGGATATGCTCGCGAGCCACTGGCCCAGAAGTTCCAGGCGAAGGATGCTCAAGGAAAGGGCGTCGGACCGGAGTTTGTGGTGTCGGTAAACCACTTTAAGTCCAAGGGCTCCTTGGCGACGAAGTTCCCCGACGATGCCGATGAGTTCCAGGGGAACAACAATAAGCTGCGTACGGCTCAGTCGCAGGCGCTCGCGGCATGGTTGAAGCAGAGCTTTGGGGATGAACCGACGTTCATCCTTGGCGATTTGAACTCCTACTCGGCTGAAGATCCGGTTCGCGCCCTAGAGGCAGCGGGCTATGGCAATGTGGCTGAGAAGCTGACGAAGTACAGCTACCAGTACAGCGGTTATATGGGGTCTTTGGATCACGTCATGGCCAATAAGGCGGCGCAAGCATTAGTGGCGGGCGTGGACGTATGGAATGTCAACGCGGTCGAGCCGATTGCTTTCGAGTATTCGCGGTACAACTACAACGTGAAGGTCAATGAGCTCTTCGATCTCACGCCGTATCGTTCTTCGGATCATGATCCGATTAAGGTTGGTCTGAAGGTGCTGCCGACTCCACAGCCCACACCGGAGCCGACCCCGCAGCCAAAGCCTGAGCCGGTTCCAACGCCAACTCCGACGCCGGCACCTGCGCCAAGCCCGACGCCACATCATCCGGGTGTTATCGCTGTTGGTAATGCGCCGACGGCAAAGTTGCCTCATACAGGTATGGCCGCTGGTTCGTTGATTGCTACGGCTGGCGTGCTCATGCTGCTCGGTACGGCTGGGGTGTTGACCAGCGCGGCGACGAAGCGGCGCACGCGCTAGCGGGTGAATCGCTCACGCAGAGATACAGATCTGGGAGGGCGGCGGAGGATAATGCGCGGCGCGCTGTTGTGATCTGAGTTTCTCTCGCGTACATATTGTTATCTGCTGTGACGGCGGCTAGGAGTTCGCTCCTGGCCGCCGTTGCGCGTCAATGGGGACTGACTTGTAAAATCGCGGGTATGAGTGGTCGATATGCTCCGTCTCCGACGGGTGATTTACATCTAGGAAATCTGCGAACAGCGTGGTTGGCGTGGGCGTGTGCGCGCCGGTACGGTCTAGATTTTCAGGTGCGGATGGAGGATATTGATGAGCGCTCGCGTCCGGAGTTCTATGATCGCCAGTTAGCGGATCTGCATTCCTTAGGGATTGATTGGGATGGGCCGGTGATCTACCAGCGGCAGCGGGTTGAACGCTATAGCGAATTGGTGGCGCAGCTATGGGAGGCAGGGCATTTGTATGAATGTTATTGCACCCGCCGAGAGTTGGCTCAGGTGACGTCGGCTCCGCATGCGCCAGCGGGGGCGTATCCCGGAACCTGCCGTGATCTGAGCGAGGAGGAACGAGAGCGCGGGCGAGAGAAATGTCGGCAGTTGCGTCGAGAGCCATCTTTGCGTTTGCGTGCCGAGGTGAGCCATTGGACGGTATGCGATGTGCGCGCTGGAGAGTATTGCGGCGTGGTGGATGATTTTGTTGTGCGCCGTGGGGATGGCGCGTATTCGTATAATTTTGCCTCAGTGGTAGATGATGCCGAGTTTGGGGTGACGCAGATTGTGCGCGGGGATGATCTGTTGCCCTCTACTGCGCGTCAGGTTTATCTGCAGCAGGTGTTAGGGTATCCGACGCCGTCGTATATTCATGTGCCCTTGGTGCTCAATAGTGACGGGGTGCGTTTAGCGAAGCGGGATGGGGCGGTGACGTTGTCCCAGCTTGCTGAGTGTGGGTGGAGTGCCGAGCAGGTTCGGGAGCTAATTTTGGGATCTTTGGGGTTGCCGGTTGAGGTGCAGCCAGAGAATTTTGATCCGTGTCAGATCCCGGATGAGCCGTGGCGTGTGGATGTGGCGGCTTTGAGCAGTGGGCCGGCGCACTACTGAATTTTTGTGCCTGATGGGTCGGTTTTTCTGCTGGAAATAGGCAGCGTTTGCCGTGTGTGCACGTGGTAGATGTGAAGCGCGTGTTGCTGGTTGTGCAGTCTTTGGCTGGGTGGTGTGTGTGCGGCGCGTGACGTTTTGAATGGCTGATGAGAGAGGGACGGCCGGGTTTATACGGTTGTTTCGTTGGCTGGTACTTCGGCCGTGCTGGTGTTGCGGTATGGCTAGCTCGTGGTTTGTAGGGGCGTGTGCTGAATTCTTGGGACTTTGCCGAGAGCGGAAGTATATCTGGCTACTATCTTCCAGTGTGTCTTGTTAGGAATAGTTGAGTGGAGTATGCTCAATGTTAGAGCGTGAATGGGCGACGTGAAGTCGCATAAAACGCAGATGTCATAACGATGCTCACGGGCATTGGAGGGAAGAATGGATAAGCTTACAACCAAATCGCAGGAGGCGCTGGCAGAAGCGATTGAGATAGCAACTCGCGCCGGCAATCCGCATCTCGAACCCACACATTTATTGGTGGCTTTGCTCAACCAGCGCGGCGGAGTAGCGCAGGCGCTGTTGGAGTCTATCGGTGCGCGCAGTGCTCCTATTATTCAACGGGCTACCGCCCAATTGGCAACTTTCCCTGGCGCTTCTGGGGCTTCCGTCAGCCAGCCGCAGGCCTCTCGGAATATGTCGCTGGTGTTATCGGATGCGGGGAAAGAAGCCACAGCATTAGGGGATTCGTATATCTCAACGGAGCATTTGCTTCTCGCCCTGGCGGCAAGCCAACATTCCGCAGGAGATATTCTGCGGGAGGCGGGTGTTACTCGCGATCAGCTCATCGCTGCTTTGCCTCGCGTGCGCGGTTCTCGCACGGTCGATAATCCTGATCCAGAAGGAACGTTCCAGGCCTTAGAGAAATACGGAGCAGATCTGACGGCGGCTGCTCGTGAGGGCAAGTTGGATCCGGTGATTGGGCGTGATAGTGAGATTCGCCGCGTCGTTCAGGTGCTTTCGCGGCGCACGAAGAATAATCCGGTTTTGATTGGTGAACCAGGGGTCGGAAAGACTGCCGTAGTGGAGGGTCTGGCACAGCGCATTGTCGATGGTGATGTGCCGGAATCCTTGCAGGGCAAGCGTCTGATTTCGCTCGATATTTCAGCAATGCTGGCTGGCGCGAAATATCGGGGAGAATTTGAAGAGCGCCTGAAGGCAGTCTTGCAGGAAATCAAGGAATCTGACGGCGAAGTGGTCACTTTTATTGACGAGCTGCACACTGTCGTCGGTGCTGGGGCTGGAGCAGATTCAGCTATGGATGCCGGTAATATGCTCAAGCCGATGTTAGCGCGTGGCGAGCTGAGGCTTGTCGGGGCAACCACCCTTGATGAATATCGCGAGCATGTGGAAAAGGATCCGGCGCTTGAACGCCGTTTCCAGCAGGTGTACGTCGGTGAGCCCTCGGTTGATGATACGGTGGCAATTCTGCGTGGGATCGCGCCGAAGTACGAGGCTCATCACAAGGTGACGATCTCGGATGGTGCACTTGTGGCGGCGGCCAGTTTATCGGACCGCTATATTTCTGGGCGTCAGTTGCCAGATAAGGCGATTGATCTGATTGACGAGGCAGCCTCCCGTTTGCGCATGGAACTGGATTCTTCGCCGGAAGAGATTGACGCATTGCGCCGGCAAGTTGATCGTCTGACGATGGAGAAGTCCTATCTTGAAGATACTGAGGAAATGAATGCCGACGCAGGAGCGGCTGACCGCTTGGAGCGGATCGAAGCGGAACTGGCAGATAAATCCGAGGAACTTGCTGCATTAAATGCGCGTTGGGAAGCCGAAAAGTCGGATCGCAATAAGGTCGGAGATCTGCGGGTGCGCCTAGACGAATTGCGGATCGAGTTGGAGAAGTCGATCCGTGAGGGGCGGTACGATGACGCGGGTCGCCTGCAAAATGGGGATATTCCTCAGGTTCAGCGTCAGATTGAAGAAGCTGAGGCGGCAGAAGAGCGCATCACTGAGCCGATGATTGCGGAGCGGGTGGATGCTGACGGTATCGCGGAAGTCGTGGCAGCGTGGACGGGGATTCCAGTGGGGCGTTTGCTCCAAGGGGAGACGGAAAAGCTGTTGACGATGGAGGATCACATTGGCAAGCGGCTCATTGGTCAAACCCGTGCGGTTGCGTCGGTTTCTGACGCGGTACGGCGTTCGCGTGCGGGTGTTGCCGATCCGCATCGTCCTACTGGTTCGTTTATGTTCCTTGGGCCGACGGGCGTCGGTAAAACAGAACTGGCCAAATCTTTGGCGGATTTCTTGTTTGATGACGAGCGGGCAATCGTGCGTATCGATATGTCGGAGTATTCGGAGAAACATTCTGTTGCGCGTTTGATTGGGGCGCCTCCCGGATATGTGGGATATGAGGAAGGCGGTCAGCTCACTGAGGCGGTGCGGCGGCGCCCTTATGGCGTCGTGCTGTTAGACGAAGTGGAGAAGGCACATCCGGAAGTATTCGATATTCTCTTGCAGGTCCTCGATGATGGTCGGTTGACGGATGGGCAAGGGCGCACTGTCGATTTCCGCAATACGATTCTCATTTTGACCTCGAATATCGGATCGCAGTTCCTGACCGACGAGGCATTATCGGAGGAGGGGAAGAGTGAGGCGGTCATGGGTGCGGTGCGCATGCATTTCAAGCCGGAGTTCCTCAACCGTCTCGATGACATCATCGTCTTTAGCCCATTGACGATTGATGAGATTGGGCAGATTGTTGACCTCAACATTGAGCAGCTTGTGGCTCGTTTGGCTAGCCGCCGAATCTCCTTGGAGGTGACGCCTGCCGCGCGGTCATTCCTCGCATTGGATGGTTATGATCCGGCGTATGGGGCACGCCCATTGCGCCGCTTGATTCAGCGAGAAATCGGGGATCAGCTGGCGCGGATGCTATTGGCAGGGTCGGTTGCTGATGGTGATGTGGTGTGCGTCGATGCGCCGCAGTTGGATAGCTCAGTATTAGCGCAGGATGGCCAGGAGCACCACCTGCTCTTGCAGGTGGTAGGCTCGCGCGAAGCTGGAGCGCCTAGCAAGCATGAAGTGTAGCAGTGGGGGGGGGGGGGGGGGGGGGGTGCCCCCCCCCCCCCCCCCCCCCCCCCCCCCCCCCCCCCTCTCCCCCCGCTTTGTGTTTTTCCTGAGCCCCCCCCCC
>NZ_JBKIWQ010000009.1:0-18628 GCF_046599555.1 Trueperella sp. LYQ141
GGTGGGAGCGCCGAGCAAGGGGGAGGCGTAGCGGTGGCTGGGGGTGGGCCCCCTCCCCCCCCCCCCCCCACGCCACTGATTGCCGCCATTCGTCGGTGCATAATATTTGTGGATTATTCGGAGTATGGGCCATGCCTGCGAGCAATCTCCACGATTTCGTATGCGACGAGCCCGATTGGCAGAAAGAGGAAGAGGGCGTTGCCGGTCAGTGCGCTTGCACATACGCATCCAGCCCATAGCAGGATGTTGCGCGCGGCTCGCGCATAGTGCCCTAGGAAGAGATTGTGTATCCCGAGTGTGCCGAAGCTCAGCGCCAGGACGATAGCGATAATGCGCTGTGTTGTCGGGGAAATATAGTGTGGTGTTAGTGAGAGGCGAGCCCGTGCTGTGGGGTATGGTGCTGCCAGTTCGCGCGCTGATTTTCCCGACCGCGCTGGCGTTCCCGTAGGGGTATCAGGTGCAGGTGCTAATGCGCGTCGAAAAAATTGTGATGGGTGGGCGGCGAGAGCGGCAATCCGCTCGGCCTCGTCCATGCTGATATGAGTACACAGTGGCTTGGGATGTTCATGCCCGGGCGGCGGGGCGTACAGGTCAGGGCAGCGATGTGAGCGCGCACGGATTAACCGAGGATCAGATTTTTGGCAAAAGGGTGAGGTGGCGTCGCGTTGTGCATGGGTAGGGCGTGCATGACCGCGATTGATGCGTGGTTTCTTTGAGTGCGACCCCCACGTCGTTGTATCCTCCGTCACATTTTTATCCTAGCCCTTTCTGTGGCAAAGGAGAAAATCTCCTGCATGAGCGCTCCGGCGTGATGTGACCGTCAGTGATGGAAAGACGCCAAATTGCTAACAAGATAGCGGGTGCATATCACCTGCAGAGCAGTGCGGGGAAATAAAAAAATAGTAGCGAATTCGGTTTGAAGCTCGATCACATGCGGTAACCAGGGGGGCGACACGGTGTAGCTGGCTACGTAGCTGGCTACTGCCCGAGACGTGGCAAAAAGTATTTTCCATTCGGCTGAGCATGTGCCACAGTGGAGCTATGCGTTTTGACCCGCTTTCTACCGACGAGTTCCGTTTCGAACACAGCTATATTGCTTTTAGTGGCGCGCAACCTGATGTGATGGTTGGAGACGTAGACCGCTGGTATCCGTATATGTCGGTTACAAAGCCAATTGCGGCGTGGGCTGTTCTGGTCGCTGTCTATAAGGGGTATTTGCGTCTGGATGATCCGGCTGGGCCGCCCGGCTCAACATTTCGGCATCTGTTAGCGCATGCCTCCGGCCTGCCACCAGCTCATGGAGAGCCGATCGCGCGGCCAGGTAGACGCCGTATTTACTCTAATTATGGGTATGACGTACTGGCACATGAAGTGCAACAGCGGATCGGAATGAATATCCACGATTGGATTTCTCGGAGCGTGTTCGCCCCCTTAGGGATGGACGCGGTGGAATGTCGCGGATCAATCGCATATTCGGCTCGCGGGACGGCTGATTCTTTGATGCGTTTTGGGCTGGAAATTCTCAACCCGACGTGTATCCCCGCTGAACTTGCCGAAGAAGCGTGTACGGTTCAATTCCCGAAAATAGCGGGTATCACTCCTGGATACGGGCCGAGCTCTGATAACCCGTGGGGCTTGGGGCTTTCGATCCGTAACCCCGATCATCCGCATTGGACTGGGCCGTCTTTCTCGAATCGAGTCGTCGGGCATTTCGGGATGTCGGGGTCGTTTATCTATGTGGATCTAATTGCGCGCAAAGCAGGGGTTTTCCTTGGAGAAAAGGAGTTCTGTTCTGAGCATATTCGGCTGTGGCCAGCACTGACGAATGAGATGTGGCAGAACACTGTTTCACAATGAGGATGTGCCCGTCGTTTCCTGAGTATCCGCTGTTTTAGCTGGTATCGAGCCAGATATGGAAGCGCGTAGGGGGGGGCAGGCCTGGCATCCGTCATATCTGCGTTGCCCGCTATAAGGAAGGCGCTGGCTATAAGGAAAAGTACTGCTAGGGAACGAGCGCCGAATCGGTACGCAATCATTGATCCACTACCTACGGCATATAGTCAGGCGCATAACCGTGCCAAATTAGTTACGACGAATGGCGACAACAGCGGAATGTTCGCCGGCGGAACTGCAACGAATAATTGGTGTTTACTCAGTTTTCGTCAGTATCTACCCATTCAATAATGACGGGCACGTGGTCAGAGGCACCTTTCCCCTTGCGCTCCTCGCGATCAATTGCGGCGTTGGTGACGCGCTGTGCCAGAGCAGAGGAAGCCCAAATGAAGTCGATTCGCATGCCTTCGTTGCGTGGGAAACGCAGCCGCTGATAATCCCAAAAGGTGTAATTTGTGACTCGCGCTCGCGTCACTTCTTCCATGCCCAGCTCGGCAAACTGCTCGAAAGCAGCGCGTTCTAAGGACGAGACGTATAGCCCATCGAATGCCTCATGGTTCCATATATCGCTATCGCTCGGAGCGACGTTCCAATCGCCAACCAGAGCAATCTGAGCATCCGGATTAGCAGAGATCTCATGACCTATTGCCTCATGCAGGGCGTTAAGCCACGCGATCTTATACGAGTAGTGAGGATCGAGAAGGGAACGACCATTGGGGACGTACAGCGACCATACCCGCACCCCGCGAATCGTCGCACCGAGAGCACGCGGCTCAACCGTTCCACTGAGAAACTCGCCAGGGGCTGCGTCCCCTTTGGTGAAGCCAGGCTGCCCAGAAAACTGGGTCGCCACCTCGGTTATCGGATAGCGGGAAATAAGCGCCACGCCATTCCACTGCCCGTCTCCATGAGCACAGACGTGGTATCCCGCTTGTTCAAAGAGCTCGGCAGGGAACTGCTCAGTGCGGCATTTGGTTTCCTGGAGAGCCAGAATATCGAGGTCGTGGCGGTTCAGGACGTCGATAACCCGATCGGTGCGGGCACGAATTGAGTTGATGTTCCACGTCGCAAGTTTCACCCGTCCAGCCTATACCGTGAGTATGTTAAGCGCACTGTCGCTATCTTTTCGCGGAAAAATCCGTCAGCATAAATGTGTATCAGTGCCGCGTGGGATCTACTTACTGGCAGGCAAGGCGAAAAAAGAACATGGACGTTCTATCTTGAGCAGGGCATCCAGCTCCTATCTGTTTTAGCGGTGCTGACCATGCCTTTGCCTACGTGCCTATATGACCGTCTGCCTGGAACGAGCCGATAATGGTTTTTGATGAGCCTATGAGCGTGACACTCCCTCCCAGGTATTCTTGCTGCTACTCCTACAGCGACTGACCTCAGAAAAGATAGGAACCTTTCGAGAACTGCTAGGGTTGAGTCATGGCCTACGCATTAGTTACTGGAGCTAGCTCCGGATTAGGAACAGAATTCGTCTGGCAGTTAGCTCGCGCCGGATATAACGTCGTGCTGGTAGCTCGCGATGAGCAGCGACTCGCACAGCTTGCCCAGGAAGTACGGGAACAATGCGCAGTAGAAGCGGAGGTACTTCCCGCAGATTTAAGCGTTCTTGACGATACGCAGCGCGTTGCACAACGGATTCGCGATGCCTCCCGCGAAGTGCGCGTTCTAGTGAATAATGCCGGTTTTGGCCTGGGGCAGGATTTTCTTGGCGGCGCTATTGAACGTGAATGTCAGGCTCTGGACGTCATGGTGCGCGCAGTATTGATACTCTCTCATGCGGCCGCGCAAAGCATGGTGGAGTTTGGCGGCGGAATAATTATTAACGTCTCCTCAATGACGGCCCTGACCGCTCAAGGCACATATTCTGCGCATAAAGCCTGGGTGCGCACATTCAGTGAGGGATTGGCGGCAGAATTGGCCGGTACGGACGTCAGCGTTACGGCGGTGACTCCAGGGCTTATTCGCACCGAATTCCATGAGCGCTCACATGTTGACGCGGCGCAATGGCCCGATTGGGTATTTGCCACAGCTCCCCAGGTGGTTCGAGCTGCCCTTGACGCCGCTTGGAAAGGGCGAGTTCTCGTCACGCCGACTCTGCTGTACCAAGTAACCGCCGGAGTGACTCGCTTGGCTCCTCGGTGGCTGGTGCGGCGGTTAGCTGGTCCAGGGCGTTCTGGGCGCTCCATATCGCCGTCAGTGGCGGGTATCCCACCGCGCAACAAAGAGTAAATACAGCTACAAGCTAGCAGTTTTAGTACGTCGAAAGCATAGGAAGCACACTGTGATAACAAACGATACCCCGAAGGCTCGACTCGCCGAGCTGATTTGCACCTTATCCGTTGAGCGCGGGGAATTTACACTCGCCTCTGGCCGTACCTCGAATTATTACGTCGATATGCGCCGCTCGACGTTACATCATGAAGCCGGACCGTTAATTGGGCACGTCATGCTCGATATGTTAGAAGAAAACGGGTTAAGTGCTGATGATATTGACGCAGTAGGCGGCTTGACGATGGGGGCAGATCCGGTGGCGACTGCGATTATGCATGCGGCGGCTTCACGCGGTCTGGATATTGACGCTTTCGTCGTGCGAAAAGCAGCGAAAGATCATGGCATGAAACGGCAAATTGAAGGTCCAGATATTGCCGGCCGACGAGTAGTGATTGTTGAAGATACCTCTACGACGGGTGGTTCCCCAGTGACGGCAATTGCTGCAGCCCGTGAAGCTGGGGCGCATGTACTTGCCGTGGCGGTTGTGGTTGATCGCGCAACGGGTGCGGCGGCAAAGATTGAAGCCGAGGGAGTGCCATATTACGCGGCACTTGGTATTGCGGATTTGGGCGTGGAAGCTGAGTAGATCTGGTGGGCGTCATAGATGAAAACACTCCGACCCATGATCCGAGCGGATTTTCCATTTGGGGTAACGGGGAGAAAATTGGCGGGATTCCAGGCGTTGGCCCGTGGGCAGTAGAACATCCAGATCTGCCCGTCCCGACGGAGAGCCACTTTGATCCGGAACTGTTAGCCAACGGTGATCGACGAAACGTGGTAGATAAATACCGTTACTGGACGGTGCAAGCAATCCATGACGATCTAGCTCAACAGCGCTGTGCTCTCCACGTGGCTATTGAGAATCTCGCACATGATTTGAATATTGGGTCAATTGTGCGGACGGGTAATGCCTTTAACGTCGGTGGCGTACACATTGTGGGTCGGCGTCGATGGAATCGGCGTGGGGCGCTGGTGACGGATCGTTATCTCGATATGTTCCATCATCCCGATGCAGATGAGCTGGCTGGGTGGGCGGCTGAGCATGATTATGTTCTGGTTGCTGTTGACAATACGGGGAATACTGAGCCGATAGAGATGGCAGCTTTGCCAGAACGTTGCGTGCTGGTGTTTGGGCAGGAATCGACGGGTATTTCCCAGGAATTGCGCGCGGTGTGTCCGATGGCGGTTTATATTCCACAGTATGGTTCGACGCGCTCGCTCAATGTTGCGGCAGCGGCAGCAATCGCGCAGCACATGTGGGTGCTTCAGCATCGCCGCTAGCTGTGCGCGGCAGGGGCTGTGCGCTTAAACCGGCGCTGCCCAGTGAAATGAGCGGCCAGGTTGCATACGCTCGCGCTGGTGGGCGTGATAGCAATATTTTGGCTTGGTTCACTGTGGTAATGAGCGAAAAGCCGATGTGAGGTGCTCCTTAAGTAGCTATGTGGGTGCTGGCGGCTTTCTGCTGCATTTCTTCTGCACTCTTTTGCGATGGTTGCAGCAGCAGTCAAATAATACGTAGATAAAATGAGGACTATTTGGCTAGATGTAGGGGTGCTAAGCGTGAGATAATGGGACTGTTCGTTTGTCATATATGAAGGAGTTAGTCCCAGATGGGTATCGCAACACCTGAGGTTTACAATGAGATGCTCGACCGTGCCAAGGAAGGCGGATTCGCTTATCCGGCATTCAACGTGACCTCGTCGCAGACGGTAACGGCCGCTCTGCAGGGCTTGGCGGATGCTGAGTCGGATGGCATCATCCAGATTTCCGTCGGCGGCGCTGAATACGCTTCCGGTTCTACGATTAAGGATCGCGTCGCTGGTTCGCTCGCTCTTGCGGCATACGCTCGCGAAGTTGCGAAGAACTACCCGGTGACGGTTGCTTTGCATACCGATCACTGTGCAAAGCAGAACATTGATTCCTGGATTCGCCCCATTATGGAGCTGTCTGCTAAGGAAATAGAAGCTGGTCGTGAACCGTTCTTCCAGTCTCACATGTGGGATGGTTCGGCAGTTCCGCTCGATGAGAACTTGGAGATCGCTAAGGAGCTGCTCGCTCTGGCACGTCGCGCCAATGCAATCCTGGAAATCGAGATCGGCGTTGTTGGTGGCGAAGAAGACGGCGTTGCCAACGAGATCAACGAGAAGCTCTACACCACTGCAGAAGACGGCATGAAGACGGTGGAAGCCCTCGGTCTAGGCGAGAATGGTCGCTACCTGACGGCTCTGACCTTCGGTAATGTTCACGGCGTTTACAAGCCCGGTGCGGTTAAGCTGCGTCCGGAGCTGCTCGGTGAGATTCAGCGTGAAGTCGGTGCGAAGTACGGCAAGGAGCGCCCGTTTGATCTGGTCTTCCACGGTGGTTCTGGCTCGACCGCAGAAGAGATCGCTACGGCAGTTAAGCACGGCGTTATCAAGATGAACATTGATACCGATACGCAGTACGCCTTTACTCGTCCGGCAGTGGAGCACATGTTCCAAAACTACGACGGCGTTCTCAAGGTTGACGGCGAAGTCGGCAACAAGAAGGCATACGATCCGCGCGCGTGGGGCAAGAAGGCAGAAGCCGGTATGGCTGCCCGCGTGGTGGAGGCATGCCAGCAGCTCGGCTCGGCCGGTCAGAAGATGCGCTAATCTGAGTAGATAGCAGATTAGCTAGATACTGATACTAAAGTGGGGCGGCAGGTCAATGACCTGCCGCCCCACCCTCTACACCCTTCCGGGGGAGCTGTGCTGTTTTGCGGAGGTGTAGAAGAGGCGTCGGGATAAATACTCTCGCTAGATGTCTGCTATTTCCTCGTTAAAGTACCGAGCTATTGTGTTAATGCGGTATCCGGTACCTTTGGTTAGGTTTTAGTTGACGAGAAGGTCTGCTGCCACAGTTAGGCCGACGGCTAGCAGTGCCTGGCGGGAATGTGCCCCGCGGATTCCCGCGCGCCGCCGGCGTTCACCGCGGCGGAAAATTCCGCTTTCTGTGGCGCACAGTAAACCGATGCTCCCCACCGTCATGGCTGCTAATGCGCCCATTGCGGCGCGGGGATGGGTCTCGATAGCTTTGCCGATACGCCGTACTGTTGGACCGTGCATCGTATCGTGAAGCACGGTATCGCCTGTAGCTGTTTCAGTAGAGGCGGCGTCGGCAACGTCGGATTCTGTTTTGCCTGCTTCGGCAGAGAATACGTTTGTGGCGCTGTCAGCGCGGGCGGGGGATTCGGCCTGCGTTTTCGGTGTGGCAGTCTCGTGTAACGTGGGATCATCTAAGGGCACAAAGGTGCGGATATTCTCCACTATCATCGTGCCAACAATCGACGTTTTGAGGACGAATCGCGCCGGTCGAGATCGGATGACGTCAGGCATGGCGTAATGCAGGAATGTGCACAGTGAGTTGACTGCCGTATTTCGCGGGTTGTGAAGACGTATATCCATATCGGCCTCTCTTTGTGTCATTAGCTACCGTATTGCTTATGTGCTGTGTAGGGTGAACCCAGAATCAGTTTATCGCCTAAAATGGCGGTTCTTATGCCTGCGGTATCCGTCTTACGGCGGAGGCTATCTTTGATGAATCATAGGTAAGCAGAAGTATTTTTATACAGGCTACGCAGCTAAGATGGGCACGTTATTACTTGGGATAGGCTCAGCAAATAACATCGGGTATGTGGGGTAAGGGTTAATCTCGGTTGATTCGCCTTGATCTGGGGCGCACATATTTTCTTCTCTTGGTGAGCTTAGAGTTAAGCAAAGATATGTATTCTATTGTGTTATTGCGCTGAGAGCGTGAAATAGGGATGGGAAACGGCGAAAAATTGGCAGTGGCTGTACGTGCCTATTTGCGTATATGATCCCTTTTTGCGGTGACGTCGTGTATTGGCGAGTTTATATATACAACTGATATATGAAGAATATACATGCTCAAATCTAGTGGTCATTTCTTATATATCGGCAATGTAATCGGGAATATCGGCGGTGACCCTGCGCCGGATACCAGCAGCTCGTGCTGATATGAATAGTTCTATTTAAGGAATATAGGGTGTTTTCATGTGGGTATCTCAGGATAGAACACATGATTGCCCGATAGGGGCTCGGCTCATACACTAAACGGGGCGCATGCGGCGGCGTGAATACCGCACGAGCGTCGTAGGTCAATAGGTAAAGGAAAATGAGTCATGCCAGCAGTGGTGATCGTCGGAGCGCAATGGGGCGATGAAGGCAAAGGAAAAGCATCGGATCAGCTCGGCACTCGGGTTGATTATGTTGTGAAATACAACGGCGGAAATAATGCGGGGCACACTGTGGTTGTTGATGGTGACACTTTTGCCTTGCACCTCTTGCCTGCCGGTATTCTCTCGCCAGGATGTACGCCCGTGATTGGCAATGGGGTGGTTGTGGATTTGGAGGTGCTCTTTGCGGAATTGGGCGACCTCCAGCGGCGAGGAGTGGATACCTCGCGTCTGAAGATTTCCTCGTCGGCCCATATCATCCCCTCATATAACAAGCGCATCGATGTGTTGAACGAGCGGATGCTAGGTGAGCGCAAACTTGGCACGACGGGGCGGGGTATTGGCCCAACCTATGCTGACAAGATGAATCGCATTGGTTTACGGATTCAAGACCTCTTTGATCCATCGATTTTGCGGCAGAAAGTCGCCGGGGCACTGCGGCAGAAGAATCAGATGCTCAGCCAGTTGCCGGCTGAGGAGCACTTTGTGGTGGAGGATATCGTTCAGGAGCTACTGGCGTATGCGCCTCGGGTAGCGCCGATGGTAACGAATGTATCCACGCTCCTGAATAAAGCGCTAGATGCAGGTCAAACTGTTGTTTTTGAGGGTGGTCAGGCGGCCATGTTGGACATCGATCATGGCACGTATCCCTTTGTTACTTCCTCAACCTGTACGGCTGCTGGGGCGTGCTCGGGCTCGGGTGTCGGGCCGATGCGTATTGATCGGGTTATTGGGGTGGCGAAGGCCTACGTGACGCGGGTCGGAGAAGGACCGTTCCCCACGGAGCTTCTTGACGAATCGGGAGAGTATCTGCGCACGGTTGGCCATGAATTTGGGACGACGACAGGGCGCCCCCGCCGGACGGGATGGTATGACGCAGTAGTGGCTCGCTATGCCACCCGAGTTAATTCAATGACGGATATCGTCTTGACGAAACTCGATGTCTTAACGGGAATTGAGCGTATTCCGGTGTGTGTGGCATACGAGATTGATGGGGTGCAGGTCGAAGATATGCCGGAGAACCAGTCGGATATGCATCACGCGAAACCGATCTACGAATATTTGCCGGGATGGTCTGAGGATATTTCGCAGTGTGCGGCATTCGACGAGCTCCCTGATACGGCTCAGGGATATGTGAAACGTATTGAAGAATTGTCAGGATGCCGGATTTCGGCTATTGGAGTGGGGCCAGAGCGCAATCAGACGATCTCGCGTTTCGCCTTGCTTCCTGAAAGCGCTTAAATCGGGTTTGGCGGTGCCCTAAATCAGTTTCACCATCGGGGGTAGTGTGGCTCTTATGTCATGTTCTTTGCAGGGTATAAGGGAACATGCGCAAACCTGCCCGAACAATAGCTGCAGAAAAATAGTTGCCAACCAGTTCGGCTGGTACGGACGGGCACGCATGCTGTTAGCCGAGGACGTCCATCATGCAGTGTGTGCTATATAGGCGGTCGTCGGGGATTCGGGTGATACGTGACCGTATCTATGCGGGTATGTAAATGGGGTGGTGCTCATCTGTGCGATGAGCACCACCCCATTTAGTGGGCTGTTTACCTTATGCAATCAGCTTTCGGTTCGATTAGTTCGTCGGACCTTGTGGCGCTTGCGGAGCAGAGGGGTAGTCGCCTTGGGTGTAGGGAGCCTGCGGCGGCATGGTCGGCTGCGCGGGCTGTGTTGGCTGACCGTAAGGCTGACCATATCCCTGGTCGTAAGGCTGTGCACCTGCTTGTGGCTGCGTCGGTTGGCCATAGGAGTTGGGCTGACCGTAGGTATTGGGCTGGTATCCGGGGGTCGGGTAGCCAGTGCCTTGACCATAAGCATTAGCGGCTAGAGGTGCGTCGTTCTTCTTCTTGCCACGCAGGATTGCAAAGAGGGCGCCAGCAACGACAGCCGCGGCAACAACAGCAATAGCAATCCATACCCAGATCGGCGTTCCGCTGCTATCGGAATCGGAGGCGGTTGTTACATCGCCAGATGTGGTTGCGTCTTTGTCACCAGAGCTACTGGACTCATCAGAGCTGCTGCTTGATTTATCACTTGATTTATCATCGGAGCTGCTGCTGCCTTTTGAGTGAGCGCCGGCTTCCTTTAATCCCTCTACCGTCATGCCTTTGTCAAAGACATTGGGATCGGAGTAGATGGCACGATTGCCTTCGATCTTGCCACCATTCGAGGCGGAGATAATATCGCCTGGCATTTCAACGATGACCTTCATGGACAGACCCATGGATTCCATCATCTTCATATCGGATTCATTGAGTGTGGATGTGCCGGTATCTGATCCAGTCAGTTCCAGGATAAAGGTATCGTCGGTTTCTTTCAGGGTTTCACCGTCAATAACGTTTCCGCCCGAGGCTGAGGAGAATCGGCATCCCAGGGTATCGCCCTGTGAGATGTCGTCAATTGTGAAATCGACGGACGAGGATTCTGAATCCATCGTATCCATCTGCTTCTTTAGGTCGTCACAGGATTTAATGCCAGCGGCTTTCATCATCCCTTTGGAGTCAATGAAGTCCATAACAACGGAGGCGGAGCCATCTTCATTGACCTTGATCGTCATATCCATGTTGCATGCGCTCAGGAGCAACGCGATCGGGGCTAAAATGGCAAAAAATCCCGCTTTCTTGCGCTGTGTCCATTTTTTCATGAGTAACACCCTCGTGTTTGATAGTTAATACCCCACTAATGTTACTAGCTAGGGCACTAATGGGTAGATTGCCGTGAAAAAATTGGATGCGATTCTCGATGAATTCCGACATTTTCCCACGGCTTTAGGTGTGATTTGTAGCACATCTGGCGCGATGTTGTGCCGATGATTCTTATGCTCATTGCGCAATAGTCAATAGTCCTAGCAAATTCACAGAAATCTTCAGAATAATAGGGAGCGAAGGATTTCGACATCGCCCGTCTCTAGGAGGAAATGCGATGACAAACACCACGTTCACTGTTGAGGACGTTCGCGCAGGTGCACCGGATTGTGCGCCGGCAGATCTTATCGAATGGGTAACGGAAGTTGCCAACATGACCACGCCCAAGGATATTTACTGGGCAGATGGATCGCAGGAAGAATGGGATCGCCTGACGACCGAAATGGTTGAGAAGGGTATCTTCACCCGATTGAATCCGGAGAAGCGTCCCAACTCGTTCTTGGCTCGCTCGCTGCCGTCTGATGTTGCTCGCGTTGAGTCGCGTACCTTCATCTGCTCCGAAAAGGAAGAAGATGCAGGTCCGACGAATAACTGGGCCGATCCGGCGGAAATGAAAGAAACCCTCATTGGTGAAAAGGGTGTATTCCGCGGTGCAATGGCCGGTCGTACCATGTACGTCATTCCGTTCTCGATGGGTCCATTGGGTGGCCCGATCTCCCAGCTCGGTATCGAGGTTACGGATTCCCCGTACGTCGTTGTCAACATGCGCATTATGACCCGCATGGGTGCTGAAGCTCTGAAGCTCATTGGTGAAGGTCGCGTATGGGTTCCCGCCGTTCACTCCGTGGGCTATCCGCTTGTTGACGCAGAAGGCAAGGAACGCGAAGACGTTGCCTGGCCGTGCAACGACGAAAAGTACATCACCCACTTCCCCGAGACGAACGAGATCTGGTCCTACGGCTCTGGCTACGGCGGCAACGCGCTGCTCGGCAAGAAGTGCTTCGCGCTGCGTATCGCTTCGACGATGGCTCGCCGCGATGGCTGGATGGCTGAGCACATGCTCATCCTGCGCCTGACGGATGAAAAGACGGGCAAGCAGTACCACGTTACCGCCGCCTTCCCCTCGGCCTGTGGCAAGACGAACCTGGCCATGCTCCAGCCCACCATTGAGGGCTACAAGGTGGAGACGGTCGGCGATGACATCGCCTGGATGCGTCCTGGCCCGGATGGTCGCCTGTACGCCATCAACCCAGAAGCTGGCTTCTTCGGCGTTGCCCCGGGTACCTCTTACGACACCAATCCGATGGCTATGGAAACCATGAAGGCCAACACCATCTTCACCAACGTTGCGTTGACGGATGATGGCGACGTGTGGTGGGAGGGCATCGACGGCGATGTGCCCGAGCATCTGATTGACTGGCATGGCAACGACTGGACGCCGGAATCTGGCGAGAAGGCTGCCCACCCGAACTCCCGCTTCACCACTCCGGCCTCGCAGTGCCCGATTATCTGTGAAGATTGGGAAGCTCCGCAGGGCGTTCCGGTTGATGCAATCCTCTTCGGTGGTCGTCGCGCCTCCAACGTTCCGCTTGTTGCTGAGCAGTACGAGCCGGCACATGGTGTATTCATCGGTGCTTCGGTGGCTTCTGAGCAGACGGCTGCAGCCGAAGGTGCAGTTGGCTCTCTGCGTCACGATCCGTTCGCAATGCTTCCCTTCTGCGGCTACAACATGGCCGATTACTGGGGTCACTGGATTGACATGCAGAAAGAGCTGGGCGATAAGTTCCCGAAGGTCTACCAGGTTAACTGGTTCCGTAAGGACGAGAACGGCAAGTTCATGTGGCCGGGCTACGGCGATAACTCCCGCGTTCTGGACTGGATCGTTCGTCGCGCATCGGGCGAGGTTGAGGCCGTTGAAGGCGTCACCGGCTTGTACCCCAAGAAGGAAGACTTCAATGTTGAGGGTCTTGATCTGAGTGACGAAGTATGGGAGAAGCTCTTCGAGATTGATCCGGCAGCATGGGCAACCGAAGCCGATCTGACGGAAGAATACTTCACCCAGTTCGGCGATAAGCTTCCGGCCGAGATCACCGAACAGTTGGCCAAGTTGCGCGAGCGCATTGAGGCTGCGAAGTAAGGTTTGACGCTGATAAGAGGCGCTATACGTGCAGGCTATGGCCTGTAACGCCTAGGGAGGGCGCGACGTTTCACGTCGCGCCCTCCTCGCGTCATTGCCATATTTTAGTCCCGAGCATCCCGAGCAGTACTGATCGGGCAATCGACGAAATGGTGGATCGTTCAATATGGCGTCCACCAACTGGATGTCCTCAGTTCACAGTGTGGAATCCGTGGGTTTCGCGCTAAAATGGAAACACGCCCCTGTAGCCTCAACGAAGGAGAACAGGCGTCATGAGTTCGCCATCGTTTCTGACTATTCCGAACTGGACGCGCATTTATACCGGCAAAGTACACGACATATACCTTCCCGCCGGAGCGCCCGCGTATAGCGGTAGTGAAACGATGATGTTTGTTGCCTCGGATCGGATCTCTGTTCATGATCGCGTGCTACCGGCAACAATTCCTGGCAAAGGTATCTTGCTGACAGATATTGCCGCCTGGTGGTTTGACCAATTGGCTGACATTGTTCCCACGCATTATCTATCCCTCAACGTGCCATCAGAAGTTGCTGGGCGGGCAATGATTGTGCGTCGATTGCGGATGTTTCCAGTTGAATGTAGCGTCGTCGGATATGTGACGGAAAGCGTCGCTGAAGAATATCAATGTGCGCAGACTATCGGTGGAATTGCCCAACCTGAGGGGCTGGAGATTGGGCAACAACTGCCTAAGCCAGTGTTCATCCCAGCGGTAAAAGGGGCAGTTGGTGCTGACGATCAGATCATCTCTCCGGTTCAAGCACAGCGATTGCTGGGGGTGAACCAAGCTCGTCGCCTGAGCTCATTATCAGTGGAACTGTATCGTCGGGCCAATGAAATCAGTGCGGAACGCGGATTAGTTATCGCGGAATGTAAATTGGAGTTTGGATCATCGGCAGACGAAGGTGATGAGGAGTATGTTCTCGCAGATCAAGCCTTCACGCCAGATTCGGCAACCTATTGGTTAAAATCCGAAGTTGATTGTGGTGTGCCGCGCGTGTTCGGTAAGGATTATCTGCGCAAGGCCATTAGTGAAGATGTTTCTGCCTGGACTCACGGGGGAGCAGCTCCGGTTGTGGCCGAGGATGTTCTTGCGGAAATGGCGGAGCGTTACGCTTTCGTGCGTGAAAAATTGTGCTGATTGCTATTCGGCGGCGATCAGATCAGGGCATGCTTGAGTGTGCCACAATGTCCCCATAAGTGTTCTTAGCACTGCTATGGACGAATAAGACAAGGAGAAGCGTATGGATTCCCGGTTAGAACGAATCTATGAAGAAGCTCTCAAGCGCAACCCGACGCAGCCAGAATTTCAGCAGGCTGTGCGAGAGGTGATTGAAAGCGTTGAACCGCTGTTGCTGGAGCGCACAGACTACCAGGAAGCCGCGATTCTGGAGCGAATCATCGAACCGGAACGGCAGATTATGTTCCGGGTTGCCTGGCAGGACGATCAGAATAAAGTGCGGGTTAACCGCGGGTATCGTATTCAGTTCAACTCCACGCTTGGTCCATACAAGGGTGGCTTGCGTTTCCACCCCTCGGTGACGCTTTCCGTCATTAAATTCTTGGGATTCGAACAGATTTTCAAGAATGCGTTGACTGGTCAGGGAATCGGTGGCGGCAAAGGTGGATCGGATTTCGATCCGCATGGTAAGACGGATAATGAAGTCATGCGCTTCTGCCAGGCATTCATGATGGAGCTGTCGAAGCATATCGGCGCTGATATTGACGTGCCGGCTGGCGATATTGGGGTTGGCGCCCGAGAAATCGGCTATCTATTTGGCCAGTACAAGCGTCTCGTGCATCGCAATGAAGCTGGTGTGTTGACCGGCAAGCGTGTCGGTTGGGGTGGTTCCTTGTGCCGGACGGAAGCGACCGGATATGGTCTGGTGACTTTCACTAAGGCAATGCTGGGCACGCGGGATGATTCCATCGCTGGCAAGCGAGTCCTGGTTTCCGGTGCGGGAAATGTAGCCATTTACGCCATTGAGAAGGTGCAGAAAGAAGGCGGTATTGCCGTTTCTATCTCGGATTCTTCCGGTGCCGTTTATGATCCCGACGGTATTGACGTGGAGCTGTTGAAGGACATCAAGGAAGTACGCCGTGGTCGCGTCAGTGAATATGCTGAGCTGCGCCCGAACGCGCAATTCCGCCCCGATGCGAAGGTCTGGGGGATCCCAGCGGATCTTGCGCTGCCATGTGCGACCCAGAATGAGGTTGACGCCAATGATGTGCGCGAGATGATCGCCAACGGGGTCAAACTGATTGCCGAAGGGGCAAATATGCCGTTGACTCCGGGGGCAATTGAAATCGCCCAAGCTGCGAATCTGCTTTACGCTCCGGGTAAGGCAGCCAATGCTGGTGGTGTGGCTACCTCGGCGCTGGAAATGCAGCAGAATGCGTCTTTGCAGGCATGGAGCTTCGAGGCTGTGGAGCAGAAACTTGATGAGATCATGCTGGACATTCACTCAACCTGCTTGTCAACCGCGCAGGAGCTAGGTGTGCCGGGGAATTACCTCGTCGGTGCGAATGCGGCTGGATTCATGAAAGTGGCAGATGCCATGCTGGAGCAGGGCATTATCTAAAGTGTGCCGCGCCGAAAGATCGAAGATCTGCGGATGTTAGGATCTGGCGATTCAGGCAAGCGGCGGCGCCACAACTAAAAACGCTGTGTCGTTAAGCCTGGCGATTTTGCGTGCTTAGCTTAGCGAGAAACAGATGGGGCGGCGGGTTACTTCAACCCGCCGCCCGCGCATATCTGCATAGAATGGCGATATGAGACGACGCATTGACGCACCGGCTGCTCGCGAACTGTTGGCAGTCTATGCGCGTACTGGTTCTCTTGATGAACCGGAGAAGAAAATCGCCGCACGTTTTGCGCTGGAAGAATTTGCTCATCGCTATCCAGGTCGCTCAGTTGAAATTCGGATTCCTTGGGTGGGGGCTGTTCAAGCAATTGCCGGCCCAATACATACCCGAGGTACGCCACCGAACGTCGTTGAAATTGATGCGGATACGTGGCTGGCGGCGGTCTTAGGGATGACGATAGATCCTAAGCGGATTTCCTATTCCGGAACGCGGGCAGATATTAGCCAGTACCTTCCACTTTTCACGTTAGCTGGCGAGGGTAGTCTCGTCCAGGATAGGAGTAAGCACGATGCGGCAACGGCGTATTAGCCCTCATCGGGTCCCCATTGAAGCTATTGACCCTTTTATTCAGAAAATTATGGCGGATACGGGGATACCGGCGGATTTTAGTGCCGATGCTCGTCGTGAGGCCGAACGTGCGGCACAATGCGGTATCCCACAATGGCAGGAGTTACCGTGCCGGACGGATATCCCACTGGTCACAATTGATCCAGAGGGCTCGCGTGATCTCGATCAGGCAGTGGCATTAGCGCGCACGGATCACGGTATGCGGGTGATCTATGCGATTGCTGCGGTGGGGCTTTTCATGACTCCGGATGGTCCACTGGATCGGGAGACGCGGGAGCGGGGAGCAACGGTTTATTTACCAGATCGCATTATCCCCTTGCACCCGGAGGTGTTATCCACACACGCGGCGTCGCTGCTGCCAGGGGAAGATCGCCCCGCATATCTGTGGACTTTTGAGGTTGATACTGATGGTCAGGTGCTCAGCACCCACGTTGAACTGGCCCGAGTGCGTTCGCGTGCTCAACTGAGTTATGAGCAAGTCCAACGCGCATACGACGGGCATGCGGCCTTACCAGCGGAGGTTCCAGCGGATTTACCTGAGCTGCTGGGGATTATCGGTCGGTTGCGCCAAGAGTGCGAGGCGCGGCGAGGAGGAATTTCGTTGAATCTACCCGAGCAACGCGTGGAACGTCAGGGGGATGAACTGCGGCTAGAATTTCGGGAACTCACTGATGTTGAGCAATGGAATTCGCAGATTTCGATTATGACGGGAATGGCTGCTGCGCAGATGATGTGCGAGGCGAATGTGGGCATTATTCGCACGTTGCCGCCAGCAGATCCGCGTGATGTACGCCGGTTGCGGCGTGTAGCCGCCGCTTTGGGGCTGACGTGGGATGCGGATACGTCGTATCCGGATTTTGTGCGTTCCGTACACCCGGATTCGCCGGCAGTATTGGCTTTCTTGCATGCAGCCGTCAAGTTATTCCGTGGCGCTGGATACCGTGCGCTAGCTGGGGAAGACGGAGAAAACGGCGCTGAAAAATCTGCTGATCGGGCATGTGTATCGGATGTTGTGGAGTGTGCCAGCCAGGCGGCAGAGTCAATGCAATCCGCTGACTCTATGGAAGCAACGAAAGCAGATGAGGCGGTGAATGCGTCGAGCCTGATGGGAACGGCCAGTGAGGGTAGCGCTGAGGATAATGGCGAAAGCATTAATGGCTCAGGAGCCTCTGGTGAAAGCGCTGGTGGAGATAGCTCGCACCAGCAGCATTGTTTAGAACACGCTGCGATTGCTGCTCCTTATGCGCATGTCACTGCTCCGCTTCGTCGGCTGGTTGATCGTTTTGGCTTAGAAGTGTGCCGGTGTTTGTGCGCTGGGAGTGAGATACCAGTGTGGATCAGGGAGGCGCTACCGTTACTGCCGGCGATTATGGCTGCTGATACGGCACGGGCTGGGCGTTGTGAGCGGCGAGCAATATCTGTTGTGGAGGCGCTAGCTTTGCGCGGTCGCGAGGATGAGATATTTGCGGGCACTGTGGTTGAAGTGTCACGTGGAGGACGCGGGACGGTCATAATTGATGAGCCAGCAGTGAGCGCGGAGATCCACAGTGCTGAGGTGGAGTCAGGTAATCGCGTGCGTGTGCGTCTGAGCCATATCGATGCGGATAATGAAGCCGTTTTCGATCTTGTTTCTATTGAGAAGAAGGACAGCTAAGATCGGTAAACCTGGGCATGAATTAGGTTTCCGGGCGTTAATCACGGTTGTGTAGCAGCTTTCTGTTGGGTTGTTGTGTGTGATTGATCGGGAATGTAACGCACCGTGGCTGTTTTTCCCTGGTAGTAACGTATCTGCTTGCCTAACGCGTTTTGCCTGGTGAAGCAATGCTGGTCTGCTGGTGGTAATTCCGTGAGAGATGTTGAGGTAGCGGAGCTGCTGCTCGAAATGGGTGCTTTCGTTATGGAAGTCTACGAGGAGTTGCAGAATATGTGAATCTGACGGTAAATCTGTTCGAAAAATATTTCTCACTCGCACAAAGCCGTCAGTGATCCAGGATTTCCCCCAATAGGTGATAGGTGGTTGTAGGGTGGGTAACGTTATGGATGGCAGATGGCTGGTATTACCAGTATGTATCAAGGAAGAATGGCGGGAACAGGCGGGTTATAGGACAAAATGTGTTGCTTGTGGGTTAGTCCCAGGTGTTGTGGTATGGGGTGGTGTGGTGGAGTTCGTTCCAGCAGATTGCGTCGCCCCAGGTGGGTATGGTGGTGTTGGCTTGTTGGTG